>JAYUUK010000069.1:0-17537 GCA_043754595.1 Roseiflexaceae bacterium
CGAGGTAGAGGAGCCGGAGGAAATTGACCATTGACAATTGACACTATCAAAGCCCCGCTCTCAGGGGCGACCGCGCCGCTGCGAGCGCTTGGCTTGCTGCGGCAGCACCGCGCGCTGTGGCCGTACGTGCTCTGGCCGGTGCTGCTGAATCTGGTGCTCGGGCTGACGCTGTACGCCGCGCTGCTGTGGGCCGGCTTTGGCGCGATCGAGCGGACGGCGGCGGCGTGGCCGCCAGAGCTGGCCGGGCTGGCGTGGCTGCTGAAGGGGCTGCTCGGGCTGCTGCTGCTGGTGGCCACCGGGTTTGTGCTGGTGCGCTTCGGCGTGGTGCTCGGCGCGCCGTTCTACGGGCGTCTGGCCGAGGAGATCGCCGCGATCGCCGGGGGGCGCGATGCCGGGCCCCAGCGGAGCGGGGCGCTCGGCGCGGCCGGCGATATCCTGCGGGCGCTGCGCTTCGAGCTCAGCAAGCTGCTGATCGTCATCCCCATCGCGCTGCTACTGCTGCTCGGCAATCTGCTGCCAATCGGCGGGCAGATCCTCGGGCTGGTTGGCGGGGCGCTGCTCGGCGCGCTGATCGCCTGCCTGGATTTCTTCGACGCCACGCTGGAGCGGCGGCGGCTCGGCTTTCGCCAGAAGCTCGGGGTGGTACGGCGGCTGTTCCCAGCATCGCTGGGCTTCGGGCTCGTCGCCTTCGCGCTGGTCAGCGTGCCGTTCATCAACCTGCTGGCCGTGCCGCTGTGCGTCGCCGCCGGCACGCTGCTGCTGATCGAGCGGGAGGGCTAGACGCAGTACGCTGCTTCCCGTCGCCTCGTCACCCCGTCATCTTGTCATCCCTTTACGCAGCCGTCTCGCCGATCCGCGCCACTTCAAGCGTGAAGATCCGCCGCGCTACCGCCAGCGATGTGGCGTATGTCGGGTCCACGCCGAAGTAGGACAGATTGCGCGAGCCGAGGTTGTGTCCCTTGCTCGTCGGCGTATCTGAGGCGTAGTGCAGCAGCCCGATATCGAACGGCGGCCTGAACAGCGAGATCGTCTCGCCCTCGGGGTGGCGGCGGGCGAAGCTCTGCTCGTAGATCGCGTTGAGATACGGCCCGCCCTCCATCTCCACATCGGTGAAGAACTCGCGGTAGCAGGCGTCTAGCAGCGCAGCGTTCTGCAGGAACGTGCCGCGCGAGGTGTAGGCGCGCTGGTTATCCAGCACGCTGCCGTGGGCAAGGTACGGCTCGATATCGGCGGCGCTGAAGGCGGTGGCGAATGAGTAGCGGTTGCCGGTGTGCTCGTCGTAGACCTCATTGGGGATCAGCACATCGCCGATCTTGCCGTTGAGCGTGGCCGCCTTGCCGATCACGTACGCCCCGCAGATCTGCCCGACGCTGCGCGCGATGACTTTGAGCAGCTGGTAGGCCGCCAGCCCGAGCGGGTAGTCGATGTTGATCAGCACCGCGTCGCTCTGGGCCAGTCGCTCGATGCCAGGCACGCGCAGCCGCGGGTCGAGCCGCTCTGGGTCGAGCTTGCCGAGCTCGATCACCTGGGCATCCACGTCGATGTAGAGCCGGCTCGACACGCGCCAGATGCCGAGACCCGCCTCCTCCTCGGCGCGCCGCGCGAAGTAGCCGGCGCTCTCCGGCTCGGACTGATACTTCTTCTGGATATAATAGAAGAAGTTCTCGCGCGAGCTCGGCACCTGCTCGTCGATGATATTCTGGTACTCTTCGAGCAGCCCGGCGTGCTCGACGCGGCGCAGGTAGCCGATCAGCTCTTCGGTGTTGCGCAGCGCGAAGCCAGAGAGCAGGTTGACCAGGCTGTGGGTGTTGGAGGAGACGAAGTAGACCGGCCGCTCGTCGAAGCCGATCTGCGTCAGCGACCGGGCGATGTGCCACCACCAGCGCAGCGTGGCGCGCTCGTAGTCCAGCAGCGAGCCGCCGAGCATCCTGACGGCGAAGCGCTTGCGGCTCGCACCCATGCCCAGCAGCCGTACCGCCGACCGATCGCCCCAGATAGTCTGGATGCGGGCCGCGTCGCCGGCCTCGAGCCGCAGCCCAGCCACCAGCGCCCGCAGCGTCTGCTCGTCTGGGACGGCGGCACCGCTGCGCATCCTGGTCAGGATCTGGGTCAGCCGCGGGTCGGCGAACAGCTCGTGGATCTTATTCCACTCGACCTGAAACGCCGTCAGCATCGGGATCAGGTCGTCTACATCCGATGGGCTGGCGATCAGGACGGCGAGTGTCTGGTCGCCATCGTAGAACATCTTGCGCCGCCGGCCGGGCGCGGTCACGCTCTGCCAGCGCGTGACATCGCTGAAGCCGTGGCGGGCGAAGACCTCGTGGCTTTGCCCGAGCAGGACAAGCCTGACGCGGTCGATGCAGCTCGGCAGCCGCAGCGAGGTGTAGGTCAGCGCCGCGAGGTCTGGCATCTCGGCGCGGACCCCGACGTGTAGGCTGGGCTCGCTGGCGGCGAACGGTTCGATCAGCGCCTGGATCTGGATCTCGCCGGTGCTGCGCAGCAGCGAGTGATACGTCCGGTGGAACAGATCGAGGGTGGCGTGGGTGGCGGGGTGTGTCATAGTGTAGGATTATATGCGATTGAATCACATGCAGGTAGCAGTCGTGGCCATGGTCGGCGTGAACATTATCTGGGGCGCCGCCTTTCCGATCACCAAGCCAGCGCTGGCGAGCATCCCGCCGTTCACGTTCGCGCTGCTGCGCTTCGCGCTGGCGCTGCTGGTGCTGCTGGCGCTGGCTGGCAGGGAGGCGCTGGCGCTGCTGCGCGGCCCAGACCGCCGCCGGCTGTGGACGATGGGCGCGCTGGGGTTCTGTGCGGCGCAGCTGGCGCAGACGGTGGCGCTGCGGCTCAGCCCGGCGTCGGACATCTCGATCCTCTCGGCGGTCACGCCGCTGCTGATCGTGCTGCTGGCATGGCCGTGGCTGGGCGAGCGTCCGCGCCGCGCGCAGTGGGCTGGTCTGGCGGGGGCCACCATCGGGCTGGCGCTGGTGCTCTGGCCGAGCGGGGCCGACCCAGGCGGCGGTGCGCTGCGGCTGCTCGGCGATGCGATCTTCATCGCCGGGATGC
Source organism: Roseiflexaceae bacterium (assembly GCA_043754595.1). Lineage (GTDB taxonomy): Bacteria > Chloroflexota > Chloroflexia > Chloroflexales > Roseiflexaceae > JAYUUK01. The sequence goes on from JAYUUK010000069.1 coordinate 3,067, forward strand.
TCGGCTGGGCCGCCTACAATGTGCTCGGGCGCGGACTGATGGCGAGGGTGAGCCCGCTGCCGGCCACCGCAGCCGCAGCGCTGACCGGCACCGTGGCGCTGCTGCCGTTCGCCATCGGCGAGCTGGCGCTGGGCGCGCCGGTCGGCATATCGCTGGCCGGCGTCGTCGGCGTGGTCTACACCGGGCTGCTGGTCACGGTCCTCGGCTTCCTGACCCTGTTCTGGGCCTACCGCCGCGTCGATGCTGCCACTATCGCCGCCACGATGTACATCCAGCCGCTGGTAGGCGTGCTGCTCTCCTGGGCGCTGCTCGGCGAGTCGCTCGGCGGGCTGTTCGTGGCCGGCGCGGCGCTGGTGCTCGCCGGGGTGTGGCTCACGAGCAAACAGCCGGGCAGCTTGTCCACAGATAGGCACAGCTAGGCACAGATGGCCGCAGATCCCTGCTGTCCGCCGGGCAGCTTGTCCACAGATAGGCACAGCTAGACACAGATGGCCGCAGATCCCTGCTGTCCGCGAATTGACGCGAATTGACGCGAATACCGGGCAGGCCATCGCTTCATGCAGTCACCCTGCCTACGAGAGCCCGATATCCCAGGCGGCCTCCAGATCGGCGGCGGCGTAGCGGCGGAAGGCCAGCACCGTGTTGGTATTGGTCACGCCGGGGATCGCCGAGATCCCTTCGGGCACCACCGACGCCAGGTCATCGTACTGGGTCAGCCGGACGATCGCGATTAGGTCGTGGTCGCCGGTGACGCTGTAGACCTCGGCGATGTTGGGCAGGTTGGCGATCGCCTTGGCCACGCTGGCGATCTGGTTCTGGGCGCAGTCGATCAGGATAAAGGCGGTGAGCACGGCAGGCTCCTTTCGCTAATGGCTTTTCTTCCTCTACGCATATTTGCCTGCGCCGTATCTGCCTCGATGCACATCGCCATCGCATCGCCATCGCCCGCCCTCGCCCCGGGCCGTACGGGCGAAGCAAGCGCGCGGCATCGCATTCCTCCGAGGATCGATCGTGCGCGCTTCGCCCCTACCCCATCGCATCGCCATCGCCCGGCCCGGCGCGAATCGATGCTATAATCGCCTGCGATGAAACTCGCCATTGTCGGCCCAACCCACCCGTACCGCGGCGGCCTGTCGCACTTCACCACGCTGCTGGTGCGCCGGCTGCGGCTGCGCCACGCTGTGCGATTCTACTCGTACGCGCGCCAGTACCCGCGGCTGCTCTTCCCCGGCTCCACCGCGGAGGATCCAAGCGCCGAGCCGCTCGCCGAGCCGTGCGAGTACAGCATCGACTCGCTCAACCCGCTGACGTGGCACAAGACGGCGCGTATGATCGTATCGGAGCGGCCAGATGCGCTGCTGCTCCAGTGGTGGACGCCGTTCTGGCTGCCGCTGCACACCGCGCTGGCCAGCGCCGCCACCCGCGCGCGCATCCCGGTGGTCTACCTGGTCCACCAGCTCGTCGAGCCCGATAGCTCGCCGCTGGAGTGGTACGCCGCGCGCGCCGGGCTGCGCGCCGCCGATGGCATTGTGGCGATGAATGCGCCGGAGTACGCCACGCTGCTGCGCTCGTTGCCGGCGACGCCGGTGCGCCTCGGCCACCTGCCGCCCTTCGACTCGTTCCCCGACACGGGGATGCGCCGCGAGGACGCGCGCGCCGCGCTGGGACTACCCGCCGATGTGCCGCTGCTACTGCTGTTCGGTTTCATCCGGCGCTACAAGGGTCTGCCGGTCTTGCTCGAAGCCCTCGCCCGCCTCGCCGACCCGCCGCACCTGCTGGTCGCCGGGCATATCTGGGAGGCCGAGGACGAGTACCGCGCCCAGATAGCCAGGCTCGGCCTGACCGGCCGGGTCCACCTGCACAACGCCTATATCGCCAACGAGGCGATCGAGCCGTACTTCGCCGCAGCAGACGCCGTCGTCCTGCCGTACCTTAGCGGCAGCCAGAGCGCGGTCGCGATGGTGGCGCTGGCCTACGGGCTGCCGATCATCACCTCCGACGCCGGCGGCCTGGCCGATGCAGTCATCGACGGGCGCACTGGCTTCGTCGTCCCCGCCGGGCAGCCGGAGCCGCTGGCCGGGGCCATCAGGCGGCTGCTGGCCGGCGAGCTCGGCGAGGATGCTGCCGCCGCCATTGCCCATCAGCGGCAGCGCCTCTCGTGGGACGCGCTGACGACAACGATAGAGGAGCTGACCTATGAGCTCGACGCTATTATCCAGCCGCGCTGAGCGCCCGGGGCTCACCGCGCTCGTGCCGGTCTACAATGAGGTCGACACGATCGAGGAGATCATCGTGCGTCTGGAGCGCATCCCGCTGGTGCGCCAGATCGTCGTCGTCGACGATGGCTCCAACGATGGCACCCGCGAGATCATCGCCCGCCTCGCGGCCGACGGCCGGGTCGCCGCCGCGCTCCACGAGCGCAACCGCGGCAAGGGCGCTGCGCTGCGCAGCGGGCTGTCGCTCATCGATCAGCCGTACGTGATCATCCAAGACGCCGATCTCGAGTACAGCCCGAGCGATTTCGCGCGGCTGATGGACGTGGTGGCCGAGCGCGGCGCCCGCGTGGTCTACGGCTCGCGCTTCATGAGCGATACCCGCAGCGGTATGCTCTGGACTCACTACCTCGGCAACCGCGGGCTGACGCTGGCCTTCAACCTGCTATTCTTCCGCTGGATCACCGATATGGAGACCTGCTACAAGCTGTTCGCCACCGATCTGCTGCTCCAGCTCGGCATCGACAACGACCGCTTCGATGTCGACCCGGAGCTGACCGCCAAGGCCGTCCGCGCCGGCGAGCGCATTCACGAGGTCCCGGTGACCTATGTCGGCCGGCCGTACCACGCCGGAAAAAAGATCAAGCCGGCCGACGCATTCTCGGCGCTCCAGACGCTGCTGCGCTATCGCCGCTGGCGGCCGGCATACTATCCGGCGATCGTGAATGCCTCGCGGACCATTGACCATTGACCATTGACTATTGACCATTGACTATTGCAATCCTACGTGAATTGTACATGCGCGAAGCGCAGAGCGGGGTTGGGGGCGCAACCCGCCAGTGCTCCCCTTTCCTTATTTTATATGCCACATTTCGCCGCCTACTACCGCTCATACGTGATCGAACGCCAGCTCGGGCTCCCGCCGCGCGCCCGGCGCATCCTCGATGTCGGCACCGACGACGGCTACCTGATGCGCAAGGTCGCCGCGCCGCTGCGCCTCGGCATCGATCTGGCGCCACGGCTCAGGCCGGACGACGCCATCGCGGTGGCACGCGCCTCGGCCACCGCCATCCCCGCTGCCGCCGCCAGCTTCGATGTGGTGCTGGCCTTCGATGTGCTCGAACACGTCGCCGACGATCGGGCGATGCTGCGCGAGATCTGCCGCGTGCTAGCCCCCGGCGGCGCGCTGTACTTTAGCACGCCTGCGCTGGCGTTTCGCTTCCATCCGGCCTTCCTCACGCCGTACACCAACCGCAGCTTCGGCCACGTGCGCAACGGCTACACCGTGCCGCAGCTCCAGGCGCTGCTGCCCGCTGATTTCGCGCTGGAGACGTTTTTTTGGAATGAGCCGGCCCTGCGCGCCAGCTTCGCCGCGCTGCACTTCTTGCAGATGGTCGCCCCGATGGCCGCCGCGGCGCTCACCCGTCTCTGCTACCGCATCGACGCGAACCGCCGGGCTGGCGAGCGCGGCCACATCTTTGGCGTTGTCAGGCGGCCAGATGGCGGCGCGTCCGCGGGTGGCCGCTGATCGTGTTGCGTGTCGAGCTCAATCGACATCGGCTCGATATACTGATATAAGCGTTCACGCCTGCGCCGCCCATCGCGAAAGAGGTTGCATGCACCAGCATACTGCGCACATGCGGCCAGAGCCCGCATCGACCCAGGCGGCCTGTCCATTTTGTGCGGCCCAGGCACCCACGCCGCAGGTCGGACGAGCGCGGCTGGATGGCGAGCGCATCCGCTGGTGGAGCGCTGGCCCGTGGTGGCACCGACTTGTGCGCTATCTCGGCGGTGGCGTGCTCGTCGCAATGGCCGTGCGCGGCATGCTTGCCGTTGCCGCGCCAGCGCTGTCACCGTTCCGGCTGCTCGTGACGGTCGGCGTGCTGGGCGTCGTGGCGCTGGTGTGGCTGGTGACGCAAGCGACGAGCGTCCCGACGCGCCAGTATTGCTGCGCGATCTGCGCTGGCTGCTGGGTCGTCGGCCCCGATGGGGGCTGGCCATCGGCCGAGCGCGCCAGGCAACAGCACGCCGATCTGCGGCTGCAGGCGTGGCGCGCGCCGGGCGATGGCTCTGGCGAGCGATGAGATGGCCATGCTCGTGGTGCGCAGCAAGACGTTTCAGTCGGCGATGGGACCTCAGAAAGCTCGGTGTAAGAGGATGTTTCACGCACCGAATTATCTGGCAGGTGTGAGCCGAGCGCTTGTGACAGGAGACCCACGATGGAGTATCTCGGCATTCTGATCGGGCTGGGGGCCGCCGCAGCTTTCGCCGCTGCCGCTGCACTGACCCTGTGGGGCGCTGCGCGCGCATCGCGCGATGAGGTGGCGCGGACGTTCGTTGCCGATCGCCCGCCGCCGGCCGCTCGGCTGCTGGCCTGGCTCAGCTTGTGGGGGCCGGCGCTGCTGGTCGCGCTGCTCGGAGCGCTGGCGGCGGTGCAGATCGCCCGCGTCGTGATGGCCGCGCTGTTTGTCCGCTAATCTGCGCTCATCTGCGCGAATGCCGGGGCAGGTTGTCCACAGATCGCCACAGATCGCCACAGATGCCACACAGCCGGGCAGGGTAACGAACGATGCTATGCTTCGTTCAAATAGTCAATAGTCAATAGTCAATTGTCAATAATTCTACCCAAGATCAGCGGCCACCCGCAGCGCCCCCTCGTAGCCTTTGTCCCGCCCCGGCAGCCGCAGCTCCTCGGCGATCAGCGCCGCGTCGTCCGGCAGCGCCACATCGACGGTCCGCTGCACCGGCGGCATGCCGTCGATGGCGGCGATCGCCTCGGCCCGCCCGCGCCCGCCGGTGGGTCGCACCGTGAACTTTGCCCTGCGGCACTGGATCGTCAGCCCGCCGATCAGCGCCGCATCATCGCGCCCGCTGTCGACCATGATCGCGATCGGCGCGCCGTCGGTGCGGACGAGCTGCCGCCCGTGCGGCGAGTCTGCGGTGGTGTGCCAGCCGAGCCGCGATGCCAGCCAGCCGGCCGCCAGCAGCCCAGGCGTGAGGTCGCCGGTGGCGCGCACCGTGACCTGCTCGATCTCGCTGAGGTGCTGCCGCAACGCCGGCGCGTCGAAGAACTGCGCCGTCAGCTCGCGCCAGGGCGTCAGCCTGCCCCACGCCAGATCCGAAATATGCGTCCCCTTGGCGGCGATCGCCAGTAGCCGCCGCCGCGCCGCCGATGCATCGGCGAACGTCGCGCTGTCGACGATCAGCCGGTCGGCCAGCCGCGTCAGCCGCCCGCTCGGGTCGAGCTCGGACGGCTCGCCGCGCGGCACCCAGACCATCACCGGCACATCGGGCACCAGCAGCGGCAGCACCAGCCCCGGCATGCCCCTGGCCGCATCGCCGCGGGCCTGGATCGTGATCTGCTCGCAGCAGACCTGCGGCCGCCCAGGCGATGCCACTTGGCAGTGGGCCTGGACCCATGCGTCGAGCGGCCGCTCAGCGGCGCTGGCCGGCAGCAGCCGCAGCATCAGCGCGCGGCACGGGCAGTTGACCATCAGCTTGGCCAGCACGTCGCTGACGCGCCGCTCGGTCTCGGCGTCCGGCCCGAGCAGGATCAGCAGGTTGAGCACGCAGGCGCGGGTCACGGCGGCGTCGCCCTCGCCCACTTTGGCCCACAGCGCGGCCAGCTCGTGCTCGATGGCGCGGATATCGACGTTGCCGGTCTGCGGCGCGATGTCAGTCATAGGATCTCTCCCTCAGGGCGCGTGGCCAGCGCGTGGCGATGTGGCCGATCAGCGCGGCTGCCAGCAGCGCGGCCGCCAGCAGCGGCGGGGCGCGGAGCAGCGGCGTCAGGTCAGCGATCTGCAGCGGCACGCCGCCAGCGGCGATCGCCGCGCCGAAGGTCAGGCCGGCGACGGTGGCAGGCGCGCGCGGCAGCAGCCGGTAGGTCATGGCGATGGCGGCCGGCGTGGCCGACTGCAGCAGCGCAACGCCAAGCAGCAGCGCCGCTATCTGCCCGCCGCCGAGCGCCAGCAGCGGGGCGGCCAGCAGCAGCGCGCTGCAGACATAGCGCCGCCAGCCGACTCGGTCTGCCAGCGGCCCGCCGACGATCTTGCCGATGGTGGCCGCCAGCGCCAGCCCGAGCAGCAGCTCGTGGCGGCCCTCCGCCAGCAGGCTGACCACATTCCAGACCAGCGAGCGCAGCGCGATCGCCGCCAGCAGCGCGATCATCACCAGGTCGTGGCCGTCCAGCTGCGGCGTGTGGCTCGCGCCAGTTTGGCTGGCTGGCCGGGCGGCCGGGGGCGAAACGGGCGCTCGTAGCGCGCAGATCGCCAGCGCCACCGCCCCGAGCAGCCAAACCAGCGCGGGGCGTGGGTCGACGGCTGACGCCGCGATGAGGCCGCCCGCCGCCAGCCCCAGCACCCCCGGCGCGGCGAACAGCCCGATGGCGGCGGCGCGGCCGCCGTTGCTGCGCAGCGCGATCGCGCCGCCGGCCACGTGGAACAGCGCAGACGCCACGCCCGCCAGCCCGATCGGCAGCAGCGCCCCGGCCACGCCGTCGCCGGCCAGCAGCAGCAGCGCAGCGGCCATCAGCGCCAGGCTGCCGACGGCGAACAGCCGCGCCCGGCCGACGCGATCGACCAGCAGCCCGGCGGGGACCTGCCCGCCAAATGCCAGCAGATTGTAGAGTAGCACCAGCGCGCCGAGCTGGGGCGGCGGCAGGTGGCCGGCCAGCGCGCCGATCATCCAGCCCGCCGCGCCGTCTGAGATGCAGTGGCCGACGCCGAGCGCCAGGGCCAGCTGCGCCGGATCGCGCCGCAGGGAAGCTTTCGCTATGGCCTGAGCTGTCACCATGGGTATGCCTTTATATTCCCCACCAGCTGCACCGCCAGCAGCGCGATACTACCGTGAATGGCGGTGGAGCGCGCGTATGATGGGGCACTCGACGGCAATGGCAAGCAGCATCAGCCACAGGCCATATTGCCAGCCGACCATCATGACGATCGGGCCGACCACAGCGTCGGCGATCGTGAGCGTCATAGACTCACCTCAACGACACGGAGAGCGCGGCGAGTAGCGCCCCCAGGATCGCATAGCTAGCCAGGTTGACAACCAGCGCGTCGCGCCAGGGGTGCGCCCAGCGCCGCGCGCGCAGCACCAGGCCCTCGATGATGACTGAGAGTAGCAGCGAGACCAGCAGCGTCGGGAGTGATAGAAGCTGGTAGTCGTTCAGCACATCGAGCCAGGCCGGGCCATCGATGCTGGCGATACTGAACACCAGGCTATAGGCGATGGCCAGCACCACCCCGACGGCCCCTGAGCAGAGATTGATCAGCAGCGACGTGCCAAACGCCTTGCCCCAGCTCACGCTCCCCAAGCGCCTGAGCGCCACCCCCTCGACAATCACCGCGATGGCCATGACGAGTAGCAGCCCGCCGAGACCAAGCGTCAGCGCCGCTGGCCCGGCGATGACATCGGCGACGACGATCGGCATACGTATCCCTCCGGTTGTTGAGAAGCGTCAAGGGTGCTATACTCGCGCGGATCATGGTCTCAGTTATTATACCAACTTTCGATGCGCCGCTACTCGGCGAGGTGATCGCTGCGCTGCTCGCGCAGACGGCCGCGGCCGAGATCGGTGAGATCTTGGTCGTCGGGCGGCATCCTGCCGCCCAGCTTGCCGGCTGCGCGCTGGTGCGCTCGATCTGGCCGGGGACGCAGCTCGCACCTGGCGCGGCGCGCAACGCTGGCGCTGCGGCGGCCAGCGGCGACCTGCTGTGGTTCTGCGACGCCGATGTGCTGCCGACGCCGCAGGCGCTCGCGCGGCTGCTGGCGGCGCAGCGCGCATTCGGCTACGCTGGCGTCTGCGCCGCCGTCATCCCCGAGCGCGGCAGCTACTGGCGGCTGTCGGCTAACCTGATGGCCTTTCCGCTGTTCGTCGCTGGGGACGCGGCTGGCGAGCGGCCGTGTCTGCCGAGCTTCTGCGTGCTCTTCACCCGCGCCGCCTGGGATCGCCACGGCCCGTTCGATGCCCGCTATGACCCATCGTGCGAGGACATAGATCTGAGCTATCGCATACGGCGCGGCGGCGCGCGGCTCGGCTGCGCCACCGACGCGGCCGTGGCCCACCGGCCGGCGCGCACCACCCCCGCCGCCGTGCTGCGCCGCCACCGGATCTACGGGATCAACTGGCCAATGCTGTGCCGCGAGCACGCCGATCTGCTGCCCCCATCGCCAGCGCTCTGGATTCTGACGTACCTCGGCTGGCTCGGCACCGCGCTGGCGCTGCCGCTGGCGCTGCTGTACGTGCTGCGGCTGATGCTGCGCGAGCGCCCATGGCTGCTGCGCTTCTGGCCGTGGCTGCCGGGCATGGTCTGGGCGCAGTGGGGGCTGTACCTCGGCGCGAGCGGCGCGCTGCTGGCACGGGGGGCACGATGATCGGGCGGCCCCGTCGCTCGGGCCGGCTCCAGGGCCGCCTCGGCGCGCTCATCAAGGGAATTGTCGCCTCGTTCGCCGGGCTGTTCGCCGTCGGGCTGATCGGCACGCTGGTGCAGTCGCTTACAGTGCGGCAGCTCGGCCCCGAGCGCTACGGCGAGTACACGTTGCTGCTGACCTCGCTTGCGTTTCTCTCGAGCCTGCTCGGTTTCGGGCTGGACACCTGGGTGCTCAAAGACGGCGGGCAGCATCCCGAGCGCCTGGCCGACGATGTCTGGCAGATTCTGCTGCTCAAGGCGGCGGGCGCGCTGATTATTGGCGTGGCGCTGGCGATCGGGTGGGTCGGTCACGCGCAGTACAACGCCGCATTCCTGCTCGGTGTAGTCGGCGCGGCGCTCAGCGCCTTCATCCAGACGGTCTACGCCGCGCTGCGGGCCAGGCAGCGTAACGGGCAGGTGGCGCTGTTCCAGGCGCTCGAACCGATCCTGCTGCTGGCCGCGCTGCTGCTCACCAGCGCCAATGATCTGAGCGTGCTGCTGCTGATGGCGGTGCGCGTCGGCTGCTACATCGTGCTGTTTGTGCTGCTGCTGCGGCGGCTGAGCGCGGTCTGCGGCCTGATTCACTACCACCTCAACCCGCTGCGGGGGCTACGCGGCGCGTGGCTGTACCTGGTCTCCGACGGGCTGGCTAACGTCTATAGCCAGGCGCCCACCGCCATCCTCGGGGCGACGGCCGGGACGCTGGCCGTCGGGCTGTTCCGGCCGCCGCTGGATATCATTATGCTGCTCTACGCGCTACCGACGCTGGGGTTCTACGTCGCGCTGCCGATCCTGAGCAGCGCCGATATCGGCCGCGCCGAGTACCGCCGGCTGTTGCTGACGATCCTGGGCGGGGCGCTACTCTACGGCGTCGGCGCGATGGCGGGGATCATGCTGTTTGGCGGGCGAGCGATCGACGCGCTTGCCGGCCCGGAGTACCGCGAGTCGCTTCGTTTCATGCTGCTGCTCGCGCCGCTGCCGCTGCTCAAGGCCGGCAGCTTTGTGGCCGCCGCCGTGATGCTCTCTCGCGATCGGGTGCAGTACCGGGTCTTCGTCCAGGCCGCCGTGGCGCTGGCGTGCGTCGGGCTCGGCTGGCTGATCATACCTCGCTACGGGTCAGATGGCGCGGCGGCGCTGGTGCTGCTGATCGAGGCGCTGCTGCTCGCGCTCTACACGGTGGCGGCGTGGCTGGCATATCGGCGCAACCCGCCGCGGGCGGAGCCAGGAGTAAGTAGGAAGTAGGAGGTAGGAAGTAGGAGGTAGCAAGGAGTAAGCAGACCGGATACGTGTGGGCGAAGCCGTATGGGCGAAGCACGCGCTGCCACACATAATGGCGACGCGATCCACGCGCGCTCGCTTCGCCCATACACCCCGAGCAGCAGCGATCAGCCGACGTGGCGGAGATGAAGCGATGACGCGATGACGCGATGACCGGGTGCTACCATCGCGGGGTGCATGTCATGCCGAGCGGCTCCCGCTGATATAGCGCGGGGTGCATGTCATGCTGAGCGGCTCCCGCTGGTATAGCGCCCTGCCACCCGACCTGTGCCGCGAAGCATCTGTGCTGGCACGGCGCTGTGGGACGAGCTGACCGGGAGGCTGCGTGAAGGGATGACGAGATGACGCGCGCGCCTTGCGGCGCGCGGCGCTGACGCGAGGGGGCGCGACCGAGCAGGGCTGTGCCAGCACAGTTGCGGCAGCATGCGATGGCCGTCAGGCGGCCCGGCGGGAGCCGCTCAGCATGACACATGCGGGCCTCGCGCCGAGCGATTTGAAGGAGACCAATGAATATCGTTCTGCTCGGCAACCACGCGATCGCCAATGCCGGCGACCGCGCCATCCTCGATGAGACGCTGGCGATGCTGGTGGGGGCGTTCCCCGGCGCGGATCTGACGCTGGTGTTCAACGACGACGGCCCAGCGCGCGCCGCCTACCCGCAGCACACCGTGCTGGCCTCGCCGCTGCGGCACGCGGTGCAGCTTGAGGCGGAAGGCAGCTATCGCTTCGCCGCGCGCTCCTACCGGCTGGACCTGATGCTATCTTTGCTGGTGGCGAGCGCCGCGCTGCGCCTCGGCTTCGCGCCGCCGCAGCGTGACTCGGATCGGCTGGAGCTGGTGCGCGCGCTGCACCGCGCCGATCTGGTGCTGGCATGCGGCGGCGGCTATATCTACTCGGCTGGCGGCGATGAGATCGTCGGCTGGTTCTACCTCATGCTGCTGCCGCTGGTGCTGACTCATATTCTCGGCCGCTCGCTGGTGCTGCTGCCGCAGTCGATCGGGCCGCTCCACGGGCTGCGGCAGACGCTGCCGGTGGCCTGGGCTGTGCGCCACGCGCGGCTGACGCTGGTGCGCGAGCGGCCGTCGCTCGATCTGCTCAAGCGGCTGGGCTGCGGCGACCGCGCTGTCTGCGTGCCAGATCTGGCTTTCGGCATGGCCAGCGCGCCGCCGGATGCGGCGCGCGCCGCGCTGGAGCGGGCTGGCGTGCCGGCCGAGCGCGCCGCGCCGCTGATCGGGGTCACCGCCATCGACTGGGCCGGGCAGAACTTCACGTTCGCCGGCCAGCAGCCGTACGAGCGCGCGCTGACCGACGCGATCGATACGCTGACAGCCCGCGGCGCGCTGGTGGCGCTGTTTGCGCAGTGCGCCGGGCCATCTGCCGCCGAGGATGACCGGCTGACGGCCGCCAAGCTGCGCATCGCCGCTCTTCAGCCGGAGCGCGTACTGCTGGTCGAGCCGCTGCCGCCGGCCGATCTGCAGGCCGCCTACGGCATGATCGACGGGCTGATCGGCACGCGAATGCACTCGGTCATCCTGGCCTGCAACGCAGGCACGCCGGCGATCGCCATCGGCTACCTGCACAAGACCAGCGGCATCCTGGCCGAGCTCGGGCTGGAGCGCCGCGGGCTGGATATCGCTAGCGTCTCCGGGCAGCAGATCGTGGCGGCGCTCGATGCGGCGATGGCTGAGCCGCGCCTGAGCCGCGGCGTGACGCGCTACCTGGAGCGCGCCAGACAGCTGCGGCGCGACCTCGGGGCGCTGATGCGCGGCTGGTTCGCCTCGCGTTCAACGTAGAACGATGCGAATGCACAACGGAGAACGGGATCGCATGAGGAGGCAGCGTGCTGTACTTGATCGGCGGAGCTCCTCGGTGTGGCAAGACCACGGTGGCCCGGCGAGTGGCCGCCAGCATGTGCTGCTCGCGGCTGCCAGCAGACTACCTGAGCACGGCCTTTTCGAACTACATCCCAGCGGCGGAGCTGGCGGCGCGCTACCCGGCCTGGGCGACGGCTACTGTCGATGACCGCTACGCGCGCTACACTAGCGCCGAAGTGATCGGCATCTATCGCACCCGCGCCGCCACCACCTGGCCAGGCCTGCGCGATCTTCTTTCGTATGCGGCCCACGATCGCCACGCGATGGTGGTCGAGGGTTATCACCTGGAGCCTGGGTGGCTCGCCGAGTTTGGCCGCACCCACGCTGCATTCCCCATTCGGACGCTGGTGCTCGTCCGCGCCGACGCCGCGCAGCTGGCGCTTGATCTACGGCGCTCCACCGATCCAACCGACTGGGTGCTGTGCTCGGCACGCGAGGATGTGACGTTCGCCCGCGTCGCGCAGATGGTGTGTGACTACAGCGCGTGGTTCGCCGCCGAAGCCATGCGCCACGGGCTCGATGTGTATGCCATGGACGGTGACTATAATACGGCGGTCGCCGGCGCGGTACGCGAGCTGACTGCCAGCTGAGGCTGCCATAGACGAAAGAGAATTGCAACAGCATGTCACGCTGAGCGCCATTGGGTGGCGCATCCAGGAGACAACCCACCGCGAAGCGTCTGTGCTGGCACAACGTTCCTGAAGAGCTACACGCAGGCGCTCCTCCCCTACGACGGTACTCGGAGCTTGTCCGAGCGTAGCCGAAGGGCAAGATGGCCGGCGTCCCCACCCAACCGACAATACTGGCGTCGCGGACATCCGTTGCGGACCAGGTCGCCGATCCACGCGGCATCCGCCCGCCACCCACCCCGCTCCAGCATAACTGGCAGCCCGCAGGGCTTCGCTCGGGTTTGCCAGGGGTTGCAAGGGGTTGCCAACGCCGCATTATGGGCAAAGCGAGGGTGCCGCGCCGCCATCGCTACCGGCGCGCACCAGCGGCAGATACACGAGCCGCTGGCGCGCGGCGGTGCTGACGCTCACCGATGCTGCGACCGTGCGCGCGCCGCCGTTGTCCGTCGCCTCGGCGCGCAGCGAAGATGCCCCGGCCGTCGGCGCCTAGACCAGGCAGAACGGCGCGATCCGATCCTCGCCGATCGGGACGCCGTCGGCGAAGAAGGTCACCGCCGTGACATTGCCGTCAGGGTCTGCGGCGTCGGCGCGCAGTGCGATGGCGACGCCCGCCTGGAGCTGCGCGTCAGCCGCCGGGCTGGCGATCGCGACGGTGGGCGGGTTCAGGCTGCCCGCCGGGCTATCGAACAGCTGATAGCTGGATGTGGCATACTCGGTCTGCACCAGCCCAGGCACCACCGCGCCCTTGAAGCGGATCGCCGAGCGGTAGCCCTGGGCCAGCACGTTGCGGGCGTAGAAGCTGGCCATCGGTCTGGATCGCGCTCACCGCGCCGCTCCCGCCGCGCAGCTCGGCGTCCAGCAGGGCGATCAGACCCACCGGATGCGTCCCGACGATCGCTGGCACGCTGTTGTTGCCAAAGAGCCCGCAGATCGCCAGGACGCCGTAGACGTTGCGCAGCCCGGCGACGCGCTGGCCCACCAGCGTGATATCCTCCAGCGTCGGGCCATACTCGCCGGAGACCACCTGAATGCCGTAATCGAAGCCCTCGATGCTGACGTTTTTGATCAGACACGGCCCGGGCCAGCTGCGGCGCATATCCAGACCGGTGGCCCCTGACCATCGCCGGAGCGGATGAGCACATTCACCAGCGCGCCCGAGTTGTTTGAGATATAGTCGATCCCCACCGCGCCCTGGTTGCCGCTGCCGATATCCACCGTGAGATCGCGGATGTTCTGGCGAAACGACTCATTGCCGCCCTCGGTCTTGATCACCGGGCGCGGCGCGGCCTGGTCGCCGAAGCCGGCGGCGCGGTCCCGCAGGCGAATGATGGTGGCACCCTGGCCCTGGCCCTGGATTGTAAGGCAGCAGCCGACCCACGAGACCGTGTCGCTGACGAGGTCGACGCCGGTGGGGAAGAACAGCGCCTTCGGGCGGCCGTTGTAGTCATCTGGCGATGGGTAGAGCGGCGCGCCGCACGAATCGACGCGGCCATCGTCGAGCGCGCGCCGGATCGCCGCTGTGTCGTCGGTGGTGCCATCGCCCCTGGCGCCGTAGTCCTTGATGCTTTTCATGAAATCTGCCGGGAACGACAGCGGCCCTTCGGCGGCCTGGGTTGCCGTGGCGCGCGCGCTCGGGGCGTAGCACGGGCTGAGGCAGAGCAGCGCGGCGATGATCATCGATCGGGCGACGGGCCGGCGGTGAACGTGCATGAGGTGTGACTCCGCTGATGAGCGCGTACGCAGACTTGGGCTGCCGCACTCGTACACGGGAACGCTCTCGCAATCCTAACATGCGTTGCACACGCGCGAAGCGCAGAGCGGCACGCGGTTGAGCTTCCGGGATGCTGCTGCGGCAGGGCGCGGACACCTCCCGGCTCAGCGTCGCGGAAGCTGAGACCACCGCGCGACGCGTCCCCGTCCACTCGGTTCGTCGGGACAAAACGGTGGAGGTGCGCTATAGTTGATGAGGTAGACGCAGCAAGCTGCGTCCCTATAGCGGAGTACAAAACGGTTGATCCACTCCGCCGCACGATGCAGCGCATCCCAGTGCGCTCCTGTTCTCCG
>JAYUUK010000070.1:0-1979 GCA_043754595.1 Roseiflexaceae bacterium
CTGGTCAGGTCGGAGCCGCGCGCCTGGATGAACCCGCCGCGGGCGAGCGCCGGCTGCTGCGGTGCGGCCGATGCGGACTGCTCGGCGCCGAGGCGGCCGAGCAGCACGCCCTGCGCGCCGTGGTCCTCCATCCTGGCGCGCTCGAACCACTGGACGGTGGTCGGGCGGCCCTCGATCTGCTCGACGCGCGGTGGGGTCAGCGGCAGGCCGAACAGCGCCAGGCTCTCCTCGGGCGAGACGTCCGGGCTGCCGAGATCCAGTCCATCGCGCGACCAGCGGCCGAGGAACGGCGGGCAGAGGTTGAGCTGGGTCTCGGCGAAGAAGCGGCAGCCGGGCTGGGGTGTCTCGGGCGCTGGCGGCGCTGGCGGCGCGCCGAGCGCGTCGGCCCCAAGGCGGCCGAGCAGCACATCGTATGGCGGACGGTTCTGCGGGTGGAGCTCGAGACGGGCGCGCTCGAAGCGCTGCGCGGCGAAGCCATCGGCGGTGGTGTACGGCGCGCCCAGCGGCAGCCCGAAGACCGCCAGGCCGCCCTGGGTCTCCCAGAACGTGCGCAGCCGACCGTCGATACAGGCCCCGGTCTCGGCGAAGCAGCGCGGCGCGGCGTGGACGGCGGCGGGCAGCAGCGCGGCGAGCAGCAGCAGCGGGAGAAATTTTCGGTAGTTCATCGCGCGGTAGTGTAGCATATCGCCTCGTCGATTGGGGGGCGATGGCGGGCGGGGCGAAGCGCGCGGGATCGCAGGCGGCGGGGCGAAGCGCGCGGGATCGCAGGCGGCGGGGCGAAGCGCGCGGGATCGCAGGCGGCGGGGCGAAGTGCGCGGGATCGATCCCGGTCGGGTATTTATGGCTGCGCTTGCTTTGACCATACGGGCGATGGATCGCGATGTGGTAAGATAGGCGCGTCACCAACACGAACACTAGGAGGATAGAATGGGCACAGTTGCCATCCATGGTTTTGGCCGTATCGGTCGCTCCACGCTCAAGGCCGCCCTCAAGCATAACCTCTGGTCGCCGTTCTCAATCTCGGACATCCGCGACACCGCGACGTTTTCGGCGCTGTTCAAGGCCGACTCGAACTACGGCCTGTGGCCGGAGGACGTCAGCAGCAGCGAGAGCGCGATCGTCATCGGCGGGCGCGAGATCAAATACTTCAACACTATGCAGTCGCTGCCGAAGTGGGGCGAGCTCGGCGTCGACCTCGTGATCGACTGCACTGGCCGCGCCGTGACCCGCGCCGGTGCGCAGCCGCACCTGGACGCCGGCGCCAAGCGGGTGCTGGTCTCCGGCCCGTCCAAGACCAAGGACGACTGCGACGCGGTGCTGCTGGCGGGCATCAATACTGACACCTACGATGCCGCGAAGCACAAGATCATCTCGATGGCCAGCTGCACCACCAACGCGCTCGGGCCGGTGGTCAAGGTGATGATCGAGAACTTCGGCATCGAGTACGGTCTGTTCTCCACCATTCACGCCTACACCAACACCCAGAGCCTGACGGACCAGCCGATGAAGGACCGGCGCGACAGCTGGGCGGCCGCCGAGAATATCATCCCCTCCGGCTCGGGCGCGGCCCGCGCGCTCAACTTCGTCTGGCCGGATCTCAAGATCACCGGCAAAGCCTACCGCGTGCCGACCCGCACCGGCAGCATCGCCGAGATTAACCTGATCACCAGCAAGAACGTGACGGTGGATGAGGTGAACAATGCCTTCCGCGCCGCCAAGGCCGGCGCGCTGGCCGGGGTCATGGACGTGCTTGAGGAGGAGTGGGTCTCGTCGCGGATCGTCGGCGACCCGCACTCGTCGATCATCGACCTGCCGCTGACGCAGGTGATCGGCGGCAACATGGTCTCGATCGCCGCCTGGTACGATAACGAGATGGGCTACAGCACGCGCCTGGCCGAGGTGGCCGCGATGATCTCCAAGTAGCGTCGGCGGTCATCACACCACAGCGGGGCGCGGCGTCTCGACGCCGCGCCCCGCGT
>JAYUUK010000071.1:0-5808 GCA_043754595.1 Roseiflexaceae bacterium
AACGCAAAACGGTTGAGCGCACAACGGAGAACAGGAGCGCACTGGGATGCGCTGCATCGTGCGGCGGAGTGGATCAACCGTTTTGCACTCCGCTATATGCCGTTCTGGCGTGCGTTGGGTGGGTGAACGTGTGCTCATTGGCTGCGCCAGACGAGGCAGCGGCTCGCTCGCGTCAGTACCAGACCACCCCCAAACACAGTATACTGCTATCGCCGCGCTAGAGCAGGCGACCGACGGGCTGCTATCGCAGATTATCTGAGAGCTACAATCATGAAAGCGACTGAAGCCAAGCTTCTCGGATTTCTGAAGAAATCGCCGCAGTTTGTTATTCCGATCTACCAGAGAACTTACAGCTGGAACATCAGCGAGTGCGAGCAACTGTGGAACGATATCATTCGGACTGGCGCGAATGCGGAGGTGGCTTCGCACTTTGTTGGCTCGATCGTCTATGTTGAGAAGGGTCTGTATCAGGTATCAAGCCAATCGCCGCTGCTTGTCATTGATGGTCAGCAGCGCCTGACCACACTGACGCTCCTGCTTGCGGCGCTCGCAGAAAGTCTAGATGATCTTAGCGGCGATCAGCAAGAACCAGTCGATGGCTTTTCGACGCGTAAGATCCGAAATTATTATCTGCTCAACCCTGAAGAAAGTGGTGAGCGCCACTATAAGTTGCTGCTATCGCAGACCGATAAGGACACCTTGACGGCGATTGTTGGCAACAAGCCACAACCAAAGGACCGTTCGGTACGTGTTCTGGAGAACTACCAGTACTTTCAAAAGCTCATCACAACGCACAAAAACGATATCGTGACAATCTGCAATGGGCTCGCCAAGCTCGTTATCGTTGATGTCGCCCTCAACCGCGACCAGGATAACCCCCAGTTGATCTTTGAGAGCATGAACTCTACGGGGCGCGAGTTGACCCAAGCAGACCTGATTCGTAATTTTATCCTGATGGGTCTGGAGCCAAAAATCCAGACGGAGTTGTATGAGAATTATTGGCGGCCGATGGAAATCGCGTTTGGTCAGGAGGCGTACACGACCTCGTTCGATGGTTTCATGCGCCATTACCTGACAGTTAAGACCAACGAAATCCCAAACATCCGCGAGGTGTATGAGGCGTTCAAGAACTACGCACGGACACCAAGCGTTGCCGCCGCTGGGGTTTCAGCGCTTGTAGCCGATATTCATGATTTTGCCAAGTATTATTGCGCAATGGCGCTGGGTGCCGAGCAAGACGCAGACCTTGCTCATGCATTTCGCGATCTCCGCGAGCTGCGCGTGGACGTGGCATACCCGTTCTTGCTTGATGTCTATCACGATTACGCGCAGAAGCAGATTTTGCAGGCCGATGTTGCTCGTATCGTGCGCATTGTTGAGGCATATGTCTTCCGCCGAGCGATTTGCGCGATCCCGACAAATTCAATGAATAAAACATTTGCGAACCTGCTGAAAAACATCAAGAAGGATCAGTACGTCGAACAGATCCAGGCACAGCTGATGGCGTTACCCTCGTATCGGCGTTTCCCGACCGACGACGAGTTCAGGCGCGATCTGCAAACCCGCGATTTGTACAACTTTCGCAGCCGCAGCTACATGCTACGTAGGTTGGAAAACCACAACCGTAAAGAACCGGTTCCGGTTGACGAGTACACGATCGAACACATCATGCCGCAGAATGAAACGCTCTCCGCCAGCTGGCAGGCGGCGCTTGGATCGGATTGGGCGCGGGTGCAGCAGACCTGGTTGCACACCCTTGGCAATCTGACGCTGACTGGCTATAACTCGGAGTATAGCGACCGCCCGTTTGCTGAAAAGCGCGATATGGTCGGTGGCTTTAAGGATAGCCCATTGCGCTTGAACAACGGGCTCGGTCAGACCGAGACGTGGGACGAGACCGCGATCCACACACGGGCTGAACGACTAGCCCAGATCGCACAGGAAGTCTGGCAGGCACCACATCTTCCGGCGGGTATCGTTACGGCACCGATAACCAGTGCGCGAGGAGCTACTTACACACTGGAACACTACCGTCAGCTAAACGATGGGCCGGTCCGCGCAATCTTCGATGCGTTCCGAAAAGAAGTGTTAGCGCTGGATCCGTGTGTCACCGAAGAGATGCTGAAGGTGTATATCGCGTATAAGGCTGAGACGAATGTTGTGGATGTGGTGCCACAAGAGAAGCGTCTCCGACTTTCGCTCAACATGCCGTTTGCGGAGATCCGCGACCCCAAGGGCATCTGCAAAGATGTATCGAATCTGGGCCGGTGGGGAAATGGGGAGGTTGAGGTTATCCTCAGCACTATGGACGAACTGCCGTACATCATGAGTCTGGTGCGGCAGTCGCTTGAGCGACAGCTTGGCAATGGCGGCGCTGAGTGACAGCTATTTGCTTGATACCCTGCTCGGCCACGTGACCATCACACTCGCAGAGGTGCTGATCTTCAGTTTCATGGGGGGCGTTAAGAGTGTGGGCCTTTGTGCACTGGTACGACGCGTGAGCGTCGCGTGGCAGCACGACGTTCCAACCCGCTCGCTTGTGGCCCCATGCGGCGGCTAACACCGCGTTGCAGCACGGCAACTACGCGCGACGATCGCGCCGTTTTGAAGCCATCCTGAGCCGCCAAGATCTGCTCCCGACGATCTTCCCTCACTGTCACAGACGCCTGGTCTGGCTCGTCTCTCGGCTGAGAGGCAATCCTGCGATCAGGGAGGGGCCATTCTTGGCAGTTGGGCGCGGCCGCACCGGAGCCCCGCCACGTGTGGTATGCTTGCGGCGAGCCGCACGCGTGTGCTGCGGCGATATTGCTACAAGGAGCCCCATGCGCGCCGTCCGAATCGCCCTTATCGCCCTTATCGCGCTCATCGCCGCCGCCACCCCCACGGTGCGCGCGGCCAGCACGACCCTGCCGACGCTCGCGCCGCTCACCTCAGTGCGCTGGGATTTTGTCACCACGTTTAACGGCAAGCCGCTGTCGATCTGCAAAGAGGAGTACGAGTCGTACAATCGCGGCCACGCCGTCTGCCATCAGCTCGTGACCATCGCGATCCCCGAGTACGGGCTCAACCTCGTGGCCGGGCAGGTCGACGAGGTGGTGCTCTACGACACAAAATTCTACCAGCGCAAGAACGACGAGACGACCTGGACGGTCTCGCCGAACCCGATCTACAGCCCAAATGCCACCCTCCGCGATCTGTACACCGTCGGCTTCGACGCGGCGCTCACCCAGATCGGCCCGGTCGACGTCGATGGCGTCGGCACGACGCAGTTTCAGTACTGGTCGCTGGACAGCGCGCTGAACAAGGGCGCTGGCGGGCAGGCGGTCTACGATCTGTTCATCACCGCCGATGGCCGCGTGCGCAAGGCGCAGCTCAGCTACCGTGGGACACTGAGCCTCGGCAAGGGCGAGCTCCAGGGCATCTACGTCTACCACGATTTCAACGCGCCGATCACGGTCGGGCCGCCGCCTGCCGCGAGCATCAAGACCCCCTAGTCTATTGACCATTGACGATGGACGATTGACGATGGACGAATGCCGCGGCGTACTGTCGAGAAACGTTCGCCGCATTGCCTATGCATCGAGCACGCCGCGTCTTGCTGTACACAGCAAGACGCGGCGCCGTACAGACGCACGCGACTATCTGATGCTACGAGCACCCTCATTATTCTGCCAGAGTTTCGCTGAGCGTTCGGATATTCGGGCCAGTGCGGTTTCACACTGCATGGCTTGAAACGCGCGAACCTGCGTCTGCAGCAGGCCGCGGCGTTCATCAATCGTCAATGGTCCATCGCTCAATAGTCAATAGACTAGGCTGTGGCCGAATCTTCCGCAGCTATGGGGATGAAGCGGTGGCCGTGGCCAGAGATGATTGTGATGCCGACCACACCCCATGTCAGCGCTGCGGCGAGCCAGGGGTTGTAGCCCGAGGTCTGGTTTGGGAACAGCTGCCACGCAGTGTTGTAGGCGGTGTGGCACACCACGGCGGCAAAGAGGCTGCGACCGCTGACAGTGTAGATCCACGCAATCACAACGCGAAACGCCACCGTGAACAGGCACTGGCCAAGGATCCACGAAACGGACGGGTGAACCTGGGCGAACGGGACGGCGTGCCAGATAGCCGCGACGACGCCGATGATGAGACCGGCACCGAGCGTGCCATAGCGCGCCTGCAGCGGCGCGAGCAACGTCGCCGACCAGGCGAGCTCCTCGCCGACGGCACCGATGAAGAACAGCGCGAAGAGCACCGGTGCCTGGAGCCACGGCACCTGCGGCGCGGGCAGCGGCATGTGCGCCAGCCGCATGATTACGTACTCGATCAGCAGCACGGCTGGGAAGACGAACGCGCTCACCAGATGCCACGTCCACGGCTGCGCGCGATCGGCGTCGCAGACACGTCTCAGCAATGCGCGCATCCCGGACAGCCCGCCGCTGCGGTGGGCCACCCAAAAGGCGACGGCCGCCGGGCACACGAACATGAGCGCGCTGAGCGGCAGCCCCGGCAGGAGGCGCACGTCCGAGCGCGACCCGAGCACCAGCAGTGGCACCGAGAGCACAACGATCGCGAGGAACAGCAGCCACGGACGTGGAGCGGGAGAGGTGTCTATACGTGCCTCCTCGCCGCAGAAACGGAGGAGCTATGGAGCCCGTGTCGAAGACGGAAAAGATGCGCGTTTCCAGCACGAGCCCAACGTCGCGTCGCGATCTCGCGTACGCGCTGAACGACTCCGCCACACGGCTGGTGCTACCAGCCGTGTGGCGGAGTCGTTCTCTAGATCCTAGGCGTACGCCTCAACTTTGAGGTTATTCTTCACCTCGGTGACGCCAGACGCCCGCCAAGCTGCGTCGCCCGCCTCAGTGCGCTCCGGCCACGAGCGGACTGTCCCGGAGAGCGTGACATGCCCGCCGTCGAGCACGACCGTAACCTTATTGGCGTCAATCTGTGCGTGCCGCACCAATGCCTTCTGAATGTTCGACTTGACATCGGCCTTCGTCGGATTGACGACCAGGGCGATATCGTTGATCACATCCAGCACACCAGACGTGCGCAACGCATCACCGCCCGCCATGAGTTTCTGGTAGTAGTGGTCGGTGGTGCCGGAGAGAGTCACGTTCCCATTCTGTACGCTGACCGATACGCGGTCGCGCGGCAGGGACCAGTCATACTGGATGGAATTGCGCACCGCCACCGCGATCTCCTCATCGTCGGTGAGGCCCAGGGCGTCGCGCTTGATCGTCATCTCGTTGGTGAGGCCGCGCACCCCGCGCACCCGATAGACGGCATCTGCCGCAGCATCTCTGGTGCCGCCGTTGTTGACGGCCCCCGCCACCGTGACCCAGCCGTTCATCACCGACACGCTCTGATCGCTGACCGCCGTTACTTTCGGGTCCCACGCGATCTCTTCCATCACGTCTGTCCGAATGTTGTCATCTTCACGAGTCATAGTCGATCTCCTTCTGTCGCTCGAAATGGCGTTACACGCATCGCTGTTCACACCTATACGATTTCTATGTGTTCGCCATCATCTCCAGCATACGAGCGACCGCTCCGCTACACAAGTACGAAATCCTGCTAACGCCGTTTGGCGTTCTCTGCGACGCAGGAATGCTCTCCATTCAGCACATCCAATCCCTCTGTGTAGGTCGAAATAAACATCGGAAATGGCAATTGCTGGAGCAACCGTACCGCATGTTGGATGGCGGCCTGCTGCCAATCTTCCTGTATATCAATGTATTCTGGCAGGTACTGGGCGGTGAGCAGCAGCTCATTCGTCTCGTGGATGCTGCATTCCAGATAGTCAGCGATGCG
>JAYUUK010000072.1:0-5796 GCA_043754595.1 Roseiflexaceae bacterium
ATACGAGATAGAATACGCTGCGCCCAACGTCACCTCGGCGCGCTAGCTCGCGAGCATCCCGCCGTCGACGGTGAGCGCCGCGCCGGTGATGAACGCCGCCCGCGGCCCGGCAAGAAATGCCACGGCCTCGGCGATCTCGCCCGGCTCGCCGTAGCGACCAAGCGGGATGCTGTCCCACAGCCGCTGCCGTACCGCCTCGGGGTTGGACGGCGCGAGGGTGGTCTCCAGATCGGCCACCATCTGCGTGGCGGTGGGCGCCGGGCAGACGGCGTTGACCCGGATCTTGCGCGGCGCGAGATCGAGCGCCGCCACCTTGGTCAGCCCGATCACGGCGTGCTTGCTGGCGGTGTAGGCCGCGATCGAGCGGCTGCCGCTTAGCCCCGAGACCGACGCAATGTTGACGATCGCGCCGCCGCGCTCGCCCATGGCGGCCCCGCCGTATTTGATGCCCAGGAAGACGCCGCGCACGTTGACCGCCATCACTCGGTCGAAGGTCTGCTCGGGGTACTCCAGCACCGAGGCGACCGCCCCGGAGATGCCAGCGTTGTTGACGACGATATCCAGCCGACCGAAGTGTTCGAGCGCTGCGGCGACGGCCCGCCGCCAGTCTGAGGCCAGCGTCACATCGCCGGCGATGGCCAGGCACGCGCCGCCGGCCGCCGCAACCGCCGCCAGGCACGCGTCAGGCGCGACATCTGGCATATCGAGCATCACAATCTGCACGCCATCGGCTGCCAGCCGCGCCGCGATCGCCAGCCCGATGCCGCGTCCCGCGCCGCTGATCAGCGCTACCTGCCGCTCGTCGGTCGTCATCGGTGTCCTCACTTCGTTGTGGAAAAAGGAAAAGGGGCGGGGGCGGTGCCCCCGGACCCCCGCTGGGCGCTGCGCCTCTGACGCAACGGCACAAAGTCGCAAAGGACACCTCCACTGGGCGCTGCGCGTTTGATGTAAAACGGGGGTTTGGGGGCCGGGTACCCTCTGGGTGTCCCCAAGATTCCCCTGTTAGTTGTTCGATGGTCAATTATGGCAACATGTCAGCCACGAGCAGACTGCCTCTGGTGTCATCGGCGAGCGTGAGCGGGATCGAGTCCGTCGGCTGATAGTCTTGACGGCGCTGATAGTCGGGGGCGTCGGCTGGCCCGGAGGGATGTGTGTAGCACTCGATGCGGCGCTCAGGCAGATTGATGATCCAGTAGACCGGAATCCCGCCGCGCGCGTAGATCGGCTTTTTGAGCGCCCGATCGCGCTGGAGCGTCGTGTCGGAGACTTCGATCACAAGCGCAATATCCTGCGGGGACTGATGGCGGTCACGGTAGTCGCGGCGCTGCCCGCGCACGATCATGACATCGGGCTCGGGCTCGCTCACGTCGGTGGTAATGGGCTCCTGCGCATCGACATAATAGTCGGATGGGATGAGCGCCTGGAGGGCCTCGCGTGTGAGCTGCGTCGTCAGCCGATGGGCTGGATTTTTGGGCATTTTGGTCACCAGCCATCCTTCGAGCAGCTCGACAGGGTCGTCATCGGTCAGAATGCCCAGCGCGATCATTTGATGATATTGCTCGATGCTCAGCTGCCAGATGGGATCCGTCGGCACTTTGAACACGGTGGGCGCTCGATAGCGTGTTTCAATAGTCATAGCTTTCGATCCTGTGCTAACGTACTAGAGCAATCCTATCAGCGTAGGAAAGGGGAGATCTCGGGGACACCCAGAGGGTACCCGGCCCCCAAACCCCCGCGCTGCGCTTCGTGGCACGCTCCCTCATCGCTCCATGGAGTCAGCGAACATCGCCTCTATTGTACCATCGGTGCGCTGCATGTGTCGTGGGAGGTGCGCTCAGCCCTTGACCGCGCCCTCGGCCATGGCGCTGAAGAAGCTGCGCCGCGCCGCCAAAAACACGGCGATCACCGGCAGCATGGCCGCGATGCATGCGGCGGCCAGCGCGTTGAACGAGATCCCCGACGACGCGATGAAGGCGTAGACGCCAAAAATCACGCCGCGCAGCGCCTGCTTATTCATCAGAAAATAGTTGAGCGTGAAGTCGTTCCAGACCTCCACCAGGCACAGCAGGAAGATCGCCAGCAGCCCAGGCGCGGCCAGCGGCGCGACCACCCGCATCAGCGCGCCGAGCCGCGAGCAGCCGTCGATCATGGCGGCCTCCTCCAGATCGCGCGGGATGGCGTCAAAAAAGCCCTTGGCGATCCAGATCGCAAATGGCAGCTGAAACCCGGCGTAGACCAGCACCATGAACACCCGCTCCTCGTAGCCGGGAAATATCCGCCTGATGGCGTTGCCCATCTGCAGCAGCGCCAGCAGCAGCGTGAACAGCGGCACCCCGTTGATCAGCAGCGTCGCCATCAGCAGTGCGCGCCGGCCGCGGAAGCGGTAGCGCGAGTAGGCGTAGGCCGAGAGCGCGGCAAACGCCGTGACGAGCGTGGCGGACGCGCTGGCGTAGATCGCCGAGTTTGGCAGATAGGTGGTGATGATCCGCCCGTCGAGCCGGAAGCCCGGCCAGGCTGTGGCGGCGCGCGGCTGAAACACCCGCTCGTAGCCCTCGCTCACGAAGCGGCAGGCGGCAGGGTCGAACGGCGACGTCGCGCTGTCGCATGGGAAGAGACGCGGCGGCGTGACGTGGACATCCGCCTCGGCCTTGAACGAGAGCACCAGCGTGCTGAAGATCGGAAACAGCATCAGCAGCCCGATCGCCAGCAGCGCCAGGTTCTTGAGCGCGAGCAGCGCGCCGCGTCGCCCGCTGGCGCGCTGCGGGGTGCCGGTCAGAGCGGCCATGGCTCAGTCCTCCTCGACGGGTGACAGGCGGACGATGATCGTGACCAGCGCGATATTCAGCGCGCTCATGCAGACCGAGAGCGCCGCCGCAAGCCCGAAATCCAGTTGGCCGAAGCCGATCGAGTACAGCAGATAGCTGAGCACCGTGGTAGCCGTGCCGGGGCCGCCGCTGGTCACGCTGAAGACCATGCCGACGCCATTGATCCCGCCGATGATCAGCGAAATCAGCGCGACGACGGCGGTGGGCATGATCAGCGGCAGCGTGATGGCGCGAAACGACTGCCAGCGCCCGGCACCGTCGATCTGCGCGCTCTCCAGCACTTCGGGCGGCACGGTCTGGAGCGCGGCGAGCAGCAGCAGCGTCACAAACGGCAGCGCCTTCCACGCGGATGCCACGATCAGCAGCAGCATGGCCGGTGCCGGCGGGAAGGTCAGCCCGGCGATCAGCGCGGCGGGCGGCGGCGCGGTCAGCACCGAAATGCCGTTTGGCGCGCCGAACAGATCGGGGTTGGCGAAAAATGGTGCGAACAGCCCGTAGTCGGGGACGACGAACAGCCGCCAGACGATCCCGGCCACCACGTCGGAGAGCACCCACGGGACGAAGATCATGGTGATCGCCAGGCCGCTGATCCGCACCCGCTGCCGCAGTAGCAGCGCGATGCCCATGGCGATGGTCATCGTCAGCAGCGCGTAGCCGCTGAGAAAGATCAGCGTGTGGCCGAGGCTTTGGGCGAAGCGCTCGCTGGCGAGCAGGCGCTGGAAGTTGCCGAGCCCGCGGAAGACGTACCTGCCGCTGCCGGGCTCCAGCGCGAAGAACCCAAGGTAGAACGTGAACAGCGCCGGGTAGATCTGGACGAATCCGATCACCAGCAGGGCCGGCAGCAGCAGCCAAAGCGGCGCCAGACGCTTCCCGCGCAGACGCCGACGTCGTGCATGTGACAGATGGGCTGGCTGTGTGGAGGGTTGCTCCGAAATGATGTTGTGCCGCATCGGTGGCGCGCTCCACACAGCTCGTGAGATTACTGCCCGCTATTATAGCTGTCCTGGGCCTTGGTCAGCGCGGCGGCAATATCGGCGGTCGGGTCGGTCTTGATCAGGTCGTAGATCACCGTGGTGATGATGGTCTTGGCCTCGGGGATGCGGGTCAGCGAGCCGTACCACGGCCGGCAGCCGCTCTTGCCCACCGCCGCGAACGTCTGCTTGGCCATCTCGTTGGTGAACGCCGCGTTGGATTGAAGCGACTTGCCGGTCGGGAATCCGCCGTTGGTCGATGTGATCCAGTCCACCGTGTTCTGCTGGTCCATAACCCAGTTGATGTAGGTCTTGGCGCCCTCGACGTTCTTGGCGGTGCGCGGGACCACTAGGCCGTAGAGCGTCAGGTTGCACCCTGGCGTCTTGCCGGCCGGCGCTACAAACGGCGCGACCGCGAGCTCGCCTGCGGCGAAGGCGTCGTCGAGATCTTTGCTAGAATTTGCGCTGTACGCCTTGCCAGCTGGCGTGGTCAGTGGGTGGAGGTAGTTGCGAGCCACGGCGTAGGCCACCGGAAACGCGCCGGCCTTGCCGGTCTTGAAGCTGGTCTCTTCCTCGAAGTTACCGGCGAACACCGACTCGGGGGAGTAGCCCTCGGTGGCGATCTTGCGCATAAACTCGATCGCCTGGATGTTCTCCGGGGTGTTGAGCCGCATCTTGCCGCTGCCGTCATCGTAGCCGCCACCAAATGAGGCGAGCGCCATGTAGAAGTAGCGCGAGGCCGCCTCGCCGTCGAAGGCGGTGTTGGCCCAGTAAGTCATCGCGAACTTGCCATCTTTTTTCAGCGCAGCGCTCTGCGCAAGCATCGCGTCTGGCGTGGTCGGGAAACCATCTTTGAAGTAGTCGGTGTAGTACAGCACGGCCCACGGCGACTGCGCGATCGGCACGCACATCAGCTTACCGCCGACGGTGCAGTCGGCCACCGCCTGCGGGTCAAGGTCGCTGAACCACGGCTCGTTCTTGGCCCACTCCACGTCCTGGATAGTGTTGTTGGCCGTGAACGTGCGCAGGTCGGTGTCGGTGAAATTGCCCACCACGTCGGGGACATCGCCGCCGGTCTGCACCGCTGTGACCAGCTTGGTGATCAGGTCGTAGCCCTGCGGCTCGTTGGTCCAGGTCAGCTTGCCCGTGAACGCATCGTTGAACGCGGTGAGCGTCCTGGCCACGTAGGCGTTGCCGACCCGCTCATCTGCCTTTTCGTCGGTGTTGTTCTGGTCGAAGTAGTACCAGGTCACAACCGTCTGCTCGCCTCCAGAAGTGGCGGGCGCGGCGGTGGCGGCGGGCGCGGCAGTGGCGGCGGGCGCGGCAGTGGCATCGGGGGCAGTTGCGGCAGTGGCGGCGGGCGCAGCTGTCGGCTGGGTGGCGGCCGGAGTGCTGCCGCATGCTGCGGCGACCAGCGCGATCAACAGCGAGCCGACCGCGAGCCGCCAGCGGGACGAATGGGCCATGGGGTGTCTCCTTAGAATCTTACAGCTCGTGCTCCTGCACCGGGTCGAAATATTCACGCCAGTAGGTCACATCGCCAGCGCGCAGTGTGAAGACGACGGCGTCCTCCATCGTGTGGGTGTAGCCGTCGGAGCGGCGGGTCTCGCTGAAGCTCCACTCGACCACACCCCTGGTGCCGGCCACAATCACCTGCTTGATAACGATAATGATGTTGGTGTAATCGGTGTTGAACGCCCTGCCAGCGGCCTCGATCGCGGCTCTACCCGTGAATCGGCCGGATGGCGCAATCATGACCGCATCGTCGGCGAAATGCGCGATTACTCCGTCATCGTCCTGCGCCATCATTGCGTTGGCGATCTGCTCGATCTTGGCGACGACCGCTCGCTCGTCCATGCGGGCTCCTTTTCGCTGGAGATACAGAGATGAATAGCCGTGGGGACACCCAGAGCGTACCCGGCCCCGTGCGCATCAAGCTTCTTGAGGCGCTGCGCGCGGGCGCTCCGCGTCACGGAAGCACGTTTTCTTGCTGCACCCAG
>JAYUUK010000073.1:0-1971 GCA_043754595.1 Roseiflexaceae bacterium
GCAGTAAGATGATCAGCGTCGTCCCCCGGCTCGGAGCGCTCTCCACATCGATCGCACCGCCGTGCATGCGCACCATACCCAGGGCGGCGGCGAGCCCCAGCCCTCTCCCGTGCGGTTTTGTTGAGAAGAACGGGTCGAACATGCGCGTCTGCGTCGCGCTGTCCATGCCGCAGCCGGTGTCGCTCACCCGCAGCCTGGCGTATGGGCCATCGCGCAAATCCGGATGCGCGACGAGCTGCGTCAGATCGGTCCGCACCTCGACTCGGCCGGGCGCGCCGTCGAGCGCGTCCAGCGCATTGATGATCAGATTCATCACGACCTGATGGAGCTGCGTGCTATCGCCGCATAGCAGCGGCAGCGTCGGGTTAAGGCGCAAGATGAGCTCGGCGCTTGGGGCGAGTGTGGTCTGACACAGCGCCACCACCTCGGCCACGATCGCCGTGAAGTCGACGGGGCGCGCTATCAGCTGCCCTTTGCCGGCATAGGTTAAGATCTGCTGCGTCAGATCGGTGGCGCGGCGCACGGCGATCGTTATCTGGTCGATCGGGGCATGCAGCGGCGAGCCGTGCGGCAGATCGGCGGCGACGAGACTCGCGCTGCTAGCGACGACGGTCAGCAGGTTGTTGAAATCGTGCGCCACGCCGGCGGCCAGCATACCAAGGCTTTCCAGCTTCTGCGCATCGCGCAGCCGCTGCTCAAGCCGCTCGCGCTGCTCAGCTGCGGCGAGCTGTTCGGTGATATCGATCAAGTACCCATCGTAGTGCGTGATCTGCCGCTTCGCGTCGCGCCGCACCACCGTCACATCGTTGACCCAGCGCATCTGGCCTTCGAGCAGCGCAGCCGATAGCGCTGCTCGAAGGAGTGCACCCCTGCGGCGATGTGCGCGTGTACCTCAGATGTGATGCGCGCAACGTCGTCGTGGTGGATGTAGGGGGTGTAGAATGTTCTATCGCGCATCATTGCCGCCGCATCGTAGCCGAACTGCGCGATGTTGGCAGAGACACACTCGACCGGCCAGCCTCTCTCCATCCCCCAGCGAACGACCACCACCGGCCCCTGCGTGAACAGGCCGCGCTCAGCCTGGAGCGTCTGCTCGGCGGTGCACAGGCGCTCGGCCACAGCGGCGTGGTCGATGCTGACTCCGAGGTGGTCGGCGAGCAGCCGCACGAGCTCCAGGTCATCTTCGGTGAGTTTGGGGGTGCCGGTGGACTCGACCATCAGCACCCCGAAGACCTCCCCGTCGTGGCGGCGCAGCGGCACGATGATCCCCTGATCGGTCCCCGGCTCGACGACGATGAAGTCAGGGTCATCTGCGGCGCGGCTGATCAGCGCCGACTCGCCGGTTCGCACCACCCGCCCGCTTGCGCCGCAGTGGCAGTCGATCACCGGCATCGTCAGGCTGTAGCCGGTCTGACCCTGGAGGCGCAGCTCATCATCGACGAGCAGATAGACGCTGATCAGCGCGTAGCCGAACGTGGCGCGCATGTGTTCGATCATCTGCTGGATGACATCGGCGGCCGTTGGCAGGACGACGAGCTTCTGGGCGAGATGGCGGATGACTACGAGCTCGCGCAGCTGTCGCTCCGTCCTTCGCGAGAGCGTCATCAGCGCGAGCGCCCGGCTTGTCTGCTGGACCCAGCTCGTCGCGGCGGCCCGATCGGCGTGGTTGAACGGCTGCTGCGGCGCCCAGCGGAGCAGATAGACCGTGCCGATGGTCAGCTGGTTGGTGACCAGCGGCAGGGCCAGGGATCCGCTGCACCCCTGGCCGGTGAAAAGCTCCTCTGCGGCAGCCTCCCTGGGCGCGCCCGCTGCCAGCCCATCGGCCAGGTGGCCGAGCGCAGCGCTGCGCTCGGGCGGTGCCCCCGCCAGCGCCACGCCACAACTTCGGCCGTGCCATCGGGCATTGCCCGCAGGATGATGCAGCTGTCCGCAAACGTCTCGATCGCTAGCTCGGCGATCTGTCTCAGCGCG
>JAYUUK010000074.1:0-5790 GCA_043754595.1 Roseiflexaceae bacterium
AATGACGAGAACCGCAGGCTTCAGCCCGCCGAGCCAGAATGCGCTACAATGCTGCCAGCAATCACCCCCACAGGAGCAGCACCATGGAGCGCGAGAACGCATTCGAGTTTTTCGGCTCGCAGACGCTGGTCGGCCCGGAGCTCAAGCCAGGCGATTCCGCGCCGGCCTTCACCGTCTACCAGCTCAATAAAGCCATCCCATCGAGCCAGTTCGCCGGCAAGCCGCTGGTGATCTCGGTGATCCCGTCGATCGATACCGGCGTCTGCTCGCGGCAGACGCGGCACTTCAATGAGGCGGCGGCCAAGTTCGGCGACGCGGTGACGATCCTGACCGTCAGCGCCGATCTGCCGTTTGCCCAGGGCCGCTGGTGCGGTGCCGAGGGGCTCGACGGGATTATGATCGCATCGGACCATATGGACATGAATTTCGGCGATGCCTACGGGACGCATGTCAAGCAGTTCCGCATCGAAAGCCGCGCGGTGTTCGTCGTCGATGCGGCCGGCGTCCTCACGTACGTCGAGTACGTGCCGCACATCGGGCATGAGCCGAACTACGATGCGGCGCTGGCCGCGCTCGCCATGCTGACGTAGCCTATGAACCACACCATTTGGCCAGATACGGCCGAGGTTGTAGCAGGTCGGCTGGTCATCGGCGGCTGCGATACCCGCGAGCTCGCCGAGCGCTACGGCACGCCGCTCTACCTGCTGGACGCCGCCACCGTCCGCGCGAGCTGTGCCGCCTACCGCGCCGCCTTCGCCCGCTACCCTGGCGCGGTGCGGATCCACTACGCCAGCAAGGCATGGCTCAACAGCGCCATCGTCCGCCTGATCGCCGAGGCCGGGATGGGGCTGGACATCGTCTCGGGCGGCGAGCTGTTTATCGCGCGCCGCGCTGGCTTCGATCCGGCCGCGATGCATCTGCACGGCAATGCCAAGCCGCGGGCCGAGCTGGAGCAGGCGCTCGAGGCCAACATCGGGCAGATCGTGGTGGATAACCTGGACGAGCTGGCGCTGCTGGCCGAGCTGACCGCTGGCCGCAGCGCGCCACAGCCGATCGGGCTGCGGCTCGCGCCCGATGTGGCCGCCACTACCCACGCCCATATCCAGACCGGGCTGGCGAACTCGAAGTTTGGCCTGACGCTGTCCATGCTCGATGCCGCAGCCGCGATTCTCGCGCGCGCGCCTGGGCTGCGCTGCCACGCGCTCCACTGTCACCTCGGCTCGCAGCTGTTTGAGCAGGAGCCGTACGCCATCGCCATCGGCGTGCTGCTCGATGCGGCGCAGTTGCTGGCGCGGCGTCACGGCATCACCATCGACGAGATCAACAGCGGCGGCGGTCTCGGCGTGCGCTACACCGCAGACCAGCCAGCCCCCGATCTGGACGCCTACGCCGCCGCCGTCTGCGCAGCGCTGGCCGCCGGGGTGGCCGCCAGGGGGCTGCCGCCGATGACGCTGGCGATCGAGCCTGGGCGCTCGATCATCGCCCGCTCCACCGTGGCGCTTTACACTATCATCAGCTCCAAGCGCGCGTCGCCCGAGCTGCCGCGCTACCTCCACATCGATGGCGGCATGGCCGACAACATCCGCCCGCCGCTCTACGGGGCGCGCTACACCGTGCTCCACGCCGGCCGCGCAGCCGATGACGCCGAGGAGACCGTCACTATCTCGGGGCGCTACTGCGAGAGCGGCGATATCCTGTTCCGCGATGTGCCGCTGCCCCAAGCCGCCATTGGCGACCTGCTGGCCGTGGCCGGGTGCGGCGCCTACACGCTGAGCATGGCCTCGAACTACAATGGCGTACCCCGCCCGGCAGTGGTGCAGCTGGAGGCGGGTCGGGCGCGGCTGGTGCAGCGGCGCGAGAGCTACGAGGACCTGGTGGCGCGCGACGCTGATGGGGATGACTGAGCGCTCGATAGGCAGCTGATCTCGTGATCGAGCGCCCGTGGCTGGATCGTCGCATGATTAAGGAGTGAGGGCCACTCATATGCCTATTTACTTTTATAGTCCGTGCGAAGCATATGGGTGCTTCTCAAACTTCTCACCTCACGGTGTCATGCTCAAAGGCCTGTGGTGGCCGACGAGCGAACACTACTTTCAGGCCCAGAAATTTGCGGATACGCCACACGAAGAGGCAATCCGGCTTGCTCGGACGCCAAAACAAGCGGCCGAAATGGGTCGTGACCGGAAGCGTCCGCTCCGTGCTGATTGGGAGCAGGTGAAGGACGACGTTATGCGCGACGCAGTGCGACAGAAGTTTCTCGCGCATAAAGACATTCAGCGAACGCTCGTTAATACCGAAGATGCGGAGATTGTTGAAAAGGCACCAAGCGATTATTATTGGGGCATCGGCGCAGATGGTAGCGGTAAGAATATGCTGGGGAGCATTTTGATGGAGGTGCGTGCTGAGCTGCGGCGCGCCGCACCCGACCAATAGCCAATCGCTGTGGCACCACTACCATGAACCCCGCCATCTGGGCTGTCGCTATCCGCCGCGCCCGGGCTAGTGCTCGCCGTGGCGCATGGGGACGCGCCAGCCATCGCGCTCGCGGTCATCGCGAGCCTCGTGATCATCGATCAGCTGCGGTACATGCGGCGGTCACTCCTGTAAGCCACCCCGGCCCGAATTTCACATCCCGCGTGTGGACAGTAGCGTTCGTGGATGGCCGCTCGCCCGCGATACCCTGTAGAGCTTGACATGTCTCATAGGAGTGATTACAATGTAATCACAGCACACAGGAGGTAGGGCCATGACAGCAGTTATTCGCACCCGATTGGTCAAGATTGGAAACTCGCACGGTGTGCGTATTCCAAAAGTCGTCCTCGAACAGCTTCAACTTACCAGCGCCATCGAGCTTGAAATACAAAACGGCCAGCTTATCGTGCGCCCGTGCAAGGTGGTGCGCGCCGATTGGGCGGCACAATTTCAGCGAATGGCCCAGCAAGCAGATGACCAGTTGCTCGATTCAGCGTCTGCCATCACCCAGTGGGAGGAGACCGAGTGGGAGTGGTAGTCAAGCGTTTTGATGTCTTTCTCGTCAATCTTGACCCTGCCATCGGTGTTGAGATACAAAAGACGCGGCCTTGCCTGGTTATCTCGCCCGACGAAATGAATGAGTATATCCAGACAGTCATACTCGCCCCTATGACGACCAAAGGACGTAGCTACCCAAGCCGCGTCTCGTGCCGGTTTGAGCATAAGGAAGCTCATATTGTGCTCGACCAGATCCGCACCGTTGACAAGCGGTGTCTGCTCAAACGCCTCGGAAGCATCGACTCAGCGACGCAGCAGCTTGTCACGAGCGTCCTGGCAGACATGTTTGCTGAGTAGCTCCCGAATACTCAAGCCTTTCCCTGAGGTATAGAAGATTGTTGAGAAGGCACTCCACGATGAACCCCGCCATCACCGCCGCCGCTGAGCAGATCGTCGCGCAGCGCCGCGCCCCAGGGTTGGTGCTCGCCGTAGCGCATGGGGACGCGCCGCCCGAGATCGTCGCTATCGGCGAGGACGGTGCCGGCCACGCGCTGACGCCAGATTCGCTGTTTCCGGTGGCCTCGATCACCAAGCTGGCCGTGGCGCTGCTGACGCTACACCTGGCCGGGCGCGGGCTGCTGGCGCTAGACGACGACCTGGCGCTGTACCTGCCGCACGCCGCCGCCGCGCAGCCTGGGGTCACCATTCGCTCGCTGCTGTGCCACACCTCGGGGCTTCCCACCGATATCCCGCCGGCGCTGGTGCCCTACTCTGCCGATCTCACTGCCGCCGCGCTGCTTGCGGCCTGCGCCGAGACCCCGCTCGAAACCCTGCCGCAGAGGGCGGTACGCTACAGCAACGTCGCCTTCGGGCTGCTGGCGCTGCTGGCCGAGGAGGTGGGCGATGCGCCGTTTGTGCCGCAGATCCAGCGGCTAGTGCTGGCACCGCTCGGGGTGCGCGGCTACTTTGGCGAAGAGCCGCCTGATGCGCCGGCGGTCATCGCCGATGTGCGCGGCGATCATCGCAGGACCGCGATCGAGCCATTCAACTCGGCGCACTGGCGCGGCCTGGCGCTGCCGTGGGCCGGGCTGATCACCGATGCGGCGGGGGCGCTGCGGCTGGTCATGGCTTTCGCCGACCGCTCTGGTGCTCTGATCGCGCCGACGCTGCGCGACGAAGCAACGCGCTCGCAGACCGGCGATCTGGCGGGCGGGTTCGTCGCGCCGCTGCTGTGGGACCCCTGCCCCTGGGGGCTGGGGGTGGAGGTGCGCGGGGTCAAGCTGCCGCACTGGGTGCCGCTGGCGGCCGGGGCCGCATCGTTCGGCCACTCGGGCGGCTCCGGCTGCCACGGCTGGGTCAGCGAGGAGCGCGGCGTGGCATGGTTTCTCCACGGGCTGCGCGCCGCAGACGGCGGCTGGCTGCTGCGATCGGCCCCCGCCATCGGCGAAGCCGTGCTGGCTGGATGAGATCGCCCACGTACCGCGTAGGGACACAGCGAGCTGCGTCCGTGCCACAGCCGAGCAGCCGAACAGGATTGCCGGACGCCGGGCGCGTGCCTCGCAGAGCGTATCATTCCGCTGCGCCCACGACCGTTTGGGGTTCGAAGGGGCGGATCCCCTCGCCGGTGTAGGGACGCAGCTTGCTGCGTCAGGTGGAATGCCTACGTGCAAGGACGCAGGGTGCAGGGCGGAGCGCATGCGCAGGGACGGCGATCAGGGATGATACCCCGGGTGCAGGGCGAAGCGCCTGCACCCGCCACAGCCCATCAGAACAGCGAGTCCACCGCCGCCACCAACTGCCGCAGGTTGCTCACGTGATGCACCGCGTCGCACAGCGGCTGGTACTTGAGCATATCCGACGAGAGGCTGCCAGGGTCGTAGCGGCCCCACATATACGGCGGCTCGGGGTTGAACCAGACTACCCGGCGCGCCCGGCGCTTGATCGCCTCAAGCATATCCAGCCGCGGGTCATTCTCATTGTTGCGCGCGTCGCCGAGCACGATTACCGTCGTCCGCCGGTCGATCGCGCCGGCGTAGGTGTCCATCAGCGCCGCCATGCTCGCGCCGAGATCGGTGCTGTAGGATCGCTTCGAGCGCACTTCCTGCATCACCTGGCCGATAGCCTGCTCCGGGCGGTTATCGTTGAAGAACGGCGTCACGTCGTAGATCGTCTCGATGAACGCGAACGAGCGGGTGCGGCTGACCTGATCCTGCAGCGCGTAGATCAGCATGAGCAGAAAGCTCACCACCTGCTCGGTGGAGACGCTGCGGTCCACGATCACCGTCAGCTTCGGCTTGAGGTGCTTGTGGCGGTAGCGCACATCGAACGGCACCGCGCCGAAGCGCATGTTAGCCCGCAGCGTGGTTTTAGCGTCCAGGCTGCCCTTGGCCGCTTTCTTCTGTCGCAGCGCCACCCGCGAGCGCAGCTGTGATGCGAGGCGCTGAATGACCGCTCGCATATCGTCGGCGTCCTGCGCGCCAAACTGCTCGAACGGGCGGTCCATAATATCTTCGGCCTCGCGCCGCGCCTGGTTCTCCCGAGCCTCGCGCTGCGCCATGCCCTGCCCGATCTGGTCCGCCATCTGCTGGGCGAGCGCCGCCTGGTTCTGCCGCGCCTCCTGCATCAGCTGCTGGATGGCCTCCTCGCTCATGCCGGCCTCGCGCAGCTTCTCCATCAGCGCGTCGAGCAGCTCGTTGAGCTTGTCGAACTGGAGCTCGCGCATCGCCCGCCGCGCCGCGTATGAGGGCGGTGCGAACCGTAGCGAGATCTCGCCGAGGCTTGCGGCGCTATCGATAAGCTGCTGCATCTCCTCGCGGCTCA
>JAYUUK010000075.1:0-17383 GCA_043754595.1 Roseiflexaceae bacterium
CCGCTCGGCGCCCGCCACCTACACCGGCATTATGGACGACATTCGGCAGGCGTTCGCCAAGGCCAACGGGGTCAGCCCGGGGCTGTTCAGCTTCAACTCGGCCGGCAGCTGCCCGAACTGCAACGGGCTCGGGGTGGTCTACACCGACCTGGCGTTTATGGAGGGGATCGTCTCGCCGTGCGAGATCTGCGAAGGCAAGCGCTTCAAGCCCGAGGTGCTGGCGTATCGGCTGCGCGGCCAGACGATCAGCGACGTGCTGCATATGACCGTCGAGGATGCGCTGGCATTCTTCACCGAGAAGAAGATCGCGCCGGTGCTACGCGCCATGAGCGCCGTCGGGCTAGGCTATCTCCAGCTCGGGCAGCCGCTGAGCACGATCTCGGGCGGCGAGGGGCAGCGGCTCAAGCTGGCCACCGAGCTGCATAAGCGCGGCAGCATTTATGTGATGGACGAGCCGACCACCGGGCTGCATCTGGCGGACATCGGGCTGCTGATGGGGATCATCGACCGGCTGGTGGACGCCGGCAACACAGTGATTTTGATCGAGCACCACCTAGACGTCATCCGCCAGGCGGACTGGATCATCGACCTTGGGCCGGAGGGCGGGAGCGGCGGCGGCGAGGTGCTGTTCGCCGGGCCGCCGCAGGCGCTGAGAGGCTGCGAGCGCAGCATCACGGCGCGCTTCATCTGAGAGAGAGTAGGGGGTAGAGAACTCGGGGGCTGCGCCCCCGAACCCCGATCTCCGCCTCGCGCTGCGCGTCGTCGATCAGCCAAGCTCGCGCTGCGCGTCGTCGATCAGGCGGCGGGCATCGGCGTCTGCGGCCTCTGCGGCGAGCGCTGCGAGGCGTGGCGACCACTCGGCACGCACCTCGCGCAGCGCGTCAGCGCCGATCCGCGTCGCCCAGCGCAGGTCGCGGCGCAGCAATGCTACCTGCTGCTCAGCCTCGGTGTAGCGGCAGGCTATGAGCGGCAGCCGCTCAGCCTTGGTCTGCGGGTAGCTAGTGCCCTCCACCAGCTCGTGTGGCTCAAGCTTGAAGACCCCCGCCAGCAACACCACCGTGCGCTCGCTCGGCAGCGCCAGCCCCATCTCGAAGTGCGAGACTGCCACCCGCGAGGCGCCGAGGCGCTCGGCCAGCTGGCTCTGCGTCCAGCCAAGCGCCTGGCGCAGCCTTGCGATCCGGCGGCCGAGGGTCTCTGCTGCAAACTGCGATTGGTGGCTCATCGCGCTGATTATAGCCTGATCTCGCGATGGTCCCGGCTAATTGGGTTTACAGACAGCCACCGCGCGCTGTCGTATACTGCCAAAATACACCTATGGAGGACGTTTTTCGCTATGACACATATTAAGCGCGCCCTGATCACGGGCATCACCGGTCAGGATGGCTCGCACCTCGCCGAGTTTCTGCTGGACAAGGGCTATCATGTCATCGGCATGGTGCGCCGCTCAAGCACCGTCAACTTCGAACGCATCCGCCACATTCAGGATAAACTGACGCTGGTGACCGGCGACCTGCTCGACGAGGTCTCGCTGATCCATCTGCTGCGCGAGCACCGCCCGAGCGAGGTCTATAATCTGGCGGCGCAGAGCTTCGTCCAGACATCATTCTCTCAGCCGGTGTTCACCGGCGAGGTGACGGCGCTCGGCGTGACCCGCATCCTCGACGCGATCCGGATCGCCGACCCCGAGATCCGCTTCTACCAGGCCAGCTCATCGGAGATGTTCGGCAAGGTGGTTGAGATGCCGCAGCGCGAGACGACACCATTCTACCCGCGCTCGCCATACGGCGTGGCCAAGCTCTACGGCCACTGGATCACCGTCAACTATCGCGAGAGCTACGGCATGCACGCCAGCAGCGGCATCCTGTTCAACCACGAGGGTCCGAGGCGGGGACTCGAGTTTGTGACGCGCAAGATTACCAATAGTGTGGCGCGGATCAAGCTCGGGCTGAACCGCGAGCTGCGGCTCGGCAACCTGGAGGCGCAGCGCGACTGGGGCTTCGCCGGGGATTATGTCAAAGCGATGTGGCTGATGCTGCAGCAGGAGATCCCCGACGATTTCGTGGTGGCCACCGGGCAGACGCAGTCGGTCAGGCATTTTTGCGAGGTGGCGTTCGGCCACGTCGGGCTCAAATACGCCGACTATGTGGTGATCGACGAGGCGTTCTTCCGCCCCGCTGAGGTGGACCTGCTGGTGGGCGACCCGGCCAAGGCGCACGCGGTGCTCGGCTGGAAGCCGGAGACGAGCTTCGAGCAGCTGGTGACGATGATGGTGGACGCCGATATGGAGCTGGTGAAGAGCGGCCGTTGATTGACGATTGTTGCAATCGTCAATTATCAATGATAGATCCGCTCCAGCCGCAGCTGCTCGCGGACGCAGATCGTCTCGACGAAGCGGTGGATGTCTTTGACCGGTTTGATGCCAAGGTAGCCGGCGCGCAGGAAGCGGTAGATATCGCCCATGCCGGCGAGCTCCGCGATCGGGCCGGCCCTGCCGATGGCGAGATCGAAGAACGGCCTGCGCGAGAGCTGGTAGACGTTGTAGAGCGCGCCGCGCACCAGCTCGATCTGACGGGCCCGCGCATCGAGAGCGTCGGCCTCACGGTAGGCGCGCTCGTAGGCCGCCTCGTCAAAATCCAGCCCGGCGCGCCGATCCAGCAGCGCGTGGGCCAGATCGTCATCCAGCTGGTTGGTCAGCTCCAGCAGATCAAGCACCTGCTCGATATCGCGGACCATCACGCCAGGAGCCAGCCCGACGAACTGGCTCAGCCGCTGCGCCTGCCCATCGCGGCGGCTAAAATCGCGCGCGCCGTAGATCTCCTCGAAAAAGAACTCGGCGATCTGGGCATATTGCGGGTCGGCCGCAAGGTCGGCGTGGTCGCGCCGCAGCCGCGCCGACTGAAACGACTGGAGCGCCGCCCGGTACTCGGCGATCGTCGGCGGGGTCTGGCTCACGCGATGCTCTCAGCAAAGATCGCCACCGCCTGCCGCACCTGATCCGGGGTGATGATCAGCGGCGGGATGAAGCGCACCACATTATCGTACTGGCCGCAGCTCAGCAGCAGCAGCCCGCGCTCGCGGCAGGTGGTCAGCGCCCGCTTCACAAGCTCGGCGTCCGGCGCGCCATCTGGGGTAACCAGCTCGACGCCGACCATCAGCCCGAGGCCGCGCACATCGCCGACGCGCGGGTTCTCGGCCTTGACCTCATCGAGCATCCGCAGCAGACCGGAGCCCAATTCGGCGGCGCGCTGCACCAGCCGCTCCTCAATAATCACCTCGATGGTGGCGACGGCGGCGGCGCAGGCCACGGCGTTGCCGCCGTAGGTACCGCCGTGCGAGCCGGGTACCCAGCGGCGCATCAGATCGGCGCGGGCCACCACGCCCGAGAGCGGCAGCCCGGAGGCCAGGCCCTTTGCGATGGTCATAATATCGGGAGTGACGCCGAAATGCTCGATGCCGAAGAAGCGCCCGGTGCGGCCGAACCCGCTCTGCACCTCATCGGCGACGAGCAGGATGCTGTGGCGGTCGCAGATGGCGCGCAGCCCCTGGAGGAATGACGCGGGCGGCACGATATAGCCGCCCTCGCCGAGCACCGGCTCAATCACGATCGCCGCGACATCTTCTGGCACGGTGCGGGTGTGCAGCATGTGCTCCAGCTGGCGCAGCGGGTCGCCGCAGCAGCCGCTCGTTTCGGGCGCGGCGCGCGAGATGGCGGCGGTATCTTTGCCCGCCGCCCGCCCCACGGCGCAGCGATAGCAGGCGGCGTACGGCGCGATGTGGATGCCAGACGGCAGCGGCGCGTAGTGGGCGCGATACTTACCCTTGCTACTAGTCATCGCCATGGCGTTGGCGGTGCGGCCGTGGAAGCCGCCGTCGAAGACGATAATATCCGGTCTGCCGGTGGCCTGGCGCGCGAGTTTGACCGCCGCCTCGATCGCCTCGGCCCCCGAGTTGGAGAAGAAGAATGTATCCAGCCCGGCCGGCATCACGCCGCGCAGCGCCTCGACGAGCCGGAGCATGGGGCGGTGGTAGACAATATTGGCCTGGCCATGGAGCAGCAGACCGGCCTGCTCGCGGATGGCCGCCACGACGCGCGGGTGGCAGTGGCCAGTGTTGGTCACGCCGATGCCGCAGGTGAAGTCGAGGTAGGTTGTGCCATCGCTGGCGTAGAGATAGGCGCCCTCGCCGCGCTCGGCCAGGATGTCTGTGTAGCGGGCCCACACTGGCGCGAGCGACTCGGTGGCTGTCATAGAACTCCCCATTTCTTGCTACGTCGAGACCCCGAGCCTGAGCAGCGCAGCTTTCGCATCCGGCATCCAGGCCGCGCCATCGCCCTGCTGGACGGCCATCCGCAGCGCCTGGATCGCATCGTCGCGGCTGTTGAGCTGCTCCTCGGTCAGACCGCGATAGTACCAGGCCTCGGCGTAGCTGCCGCCGCGCTGGTCAACAGCTTTGGCGAGCTGCTCGGCGGCGGAGCGATAGATCCCCTGGGCGAAGTAGACCCGCCCGAGCCAGTAGCGGGCCTCGGGGTACTCCGGCTGAAGCCTGACGGCGGTCTCCAGATCGCTGCGCGCGTCATCGAGGCGCTTCTGCCGCAGCGCGATCAGCCCGCGGCGGAACGGCGGCTCGGCGAGGCGGGCGTTGGCCGAGATCGCCTGGCTATAGGCATCATTGGCGGCGGCGGTATCGCCCTGGTCCTCGTCGATGCGACCGCGCACGAGGAACGCCTCGGCGTACGTCGGGCGGAGCTGGAGCGCCGCCGCGATGCTCTGCTCAGCGTCGGCGTAGCGTTTCTGCGACGCCTGGGCCTGGGCTAGCCCAAGCAGCGCCTCGGGGAAATCGGCGCGGAGCGAGAGTGCCTTAGTATACGCATCGATCGCCAGATCCGGCTGCTGCCGCCTGAGCAGCGCCTCGCCGAGCCAGAACTGCGGCTCGGGCCGCGTCGGCGCGCGCGCCACCGCCGCCCTGAACTGGTCGAGCGCGCCTGCCCAGTCCTGATTAGCCGCCGCCACGCGCCCGAGCCCGACGTAGGCATCCGCCAGACTGCTATTACCGGCGACGGCCGCGCTGAACTGCGACTGCGCCGCCGGCAGGTCGTTGCGGCTCAGCGCGATCATCCCGAGCGTTACCTGGGCCTCGGGGAATTGTCCGTTTCGGATCGTGAGCGCGGTTGTGGCCTGTTTCTCGGCGTCGGCGAGCTGCGCGAGGCCGAGCTGCGACCGCGCCAAGCCGTTGTGGGACTCGGCGTCGTTGGGGGCGGCGGCCACCACCCTGGTATAGGCATCGCGCGCCGCATCGAACTCGGCAGCGTCGAGCTCGGCCGCGCCGATCAGCCGGAGCAGGGTCAGATCGGTCGTGCCGGTGTCGAGCGCCTTGCGATAGTAGTCGTGGGCGATATTTGGCCGATCGGTGTTGAGCAGCGCGAGCGCCACAAGCGAAGGGACGTGGCGCGGGTCGGCCGAGAGCGCGGTCTCAAACTGGGTCTGGGCATCGCGGCGCTTATTCTCATCGAGGTAGAGTCGGCCTACCTCGTAGGCCACATCGGCGAAGCGCGGCGTGCCGCGGACGGTCACCTGCTGCGCCCGGTCGAGCACCTCGCGGGTGGCGGCGAGGTTGCCGCTGGCACGATAGAGCTCGCTGAGCGCAAGCAGCGCCCCGAGGTCGCCGCTGTTGGCGAGCGGCAGCAGCACTTGCTCGGCCTCGGCGTAGCCCGACGGGCCGCTCTGGCGCAGCGCGCTGGCGAGGTCGAACGTCGCCTGGCTGCTGGTGCGGTTCTCGGCGAGCCAGCGGCGCTCGCGGATGGCGGTCGGCCAGTCACCGCCGCGCTCGGCGAGCTGGGCTAGCAGCTGGCGGGCCGGGAAGAAGCTCGGGTCGAGCGCGATAGCCTTGAGACAGAGGTCGCGGGCATCGCCGACGGGGCTGGCGGCGGCGATCTGCGCCAGCCCGAACACCGGCTCGGGGCGCTGCGGCGCGACGCGCGATGCCGCCTCGAACTGAGCCTGCGCGCCGGCGAGGTCGCCACTCGCCTGGAGCAGCCGGCCGAGCTCGATCAGCGGCTCTGGGTCGCCGGCGCGGCTGGCGATGTGGGTCTCAAGCTCCTTGCGAACGCGCCCGGACTCCGATCCGCGGCCGAAGAGGGTATCCCAGAAACTGGCCTGGCGGCGGCTGTTGGTCTGGGCCGTGGCGCGCACAAGCTCGACATCGAGCTCGGTGCCGAGGTAGTCGAGCTCGCCGATCAGGGCATCGGTGTGGCGCGCCTGCTGTTCGGCGATCCTGGCGCTCAGCGGCTCCGACGAGGCGTCCTCGGCAGCGGCGAAGCTGATCCAGCGCCGGCGCAGCGCAGTGG
This sequence comes from Roseiflexaceae bacterium, assembly GCA_043754595.1. GTDB lineage: Bacteria > Chloroflexota > Chloroflexia > Chloroflexales > Roseiflexaceae > JAYUUK01. Next base: position 6,344 of record JAYUUK010000075.1, read on the forward strand.
CGTCCTGCTCGGCGCGACTGACCCGGTCGCGGATGGCGGTCAGCTGGCGCTCATCAAGCGGGTCGCTGGCCTGGAGCTCCCATAGCAGCGGCCCTTCGGCGTTGGCGAGTTTAGCGAAATCGAGGGCGCCGCGCTCGCCGGCCACCAGGCTGCGCCGATCGAGGGTGGCGAGCTCGCGCAGATCCTGCGCGATCCGAACATCATCGGTATCGGCGTAGCGCGCTGCGAGCGTCAGCGCGGCGTCGGCCTCGGCGTTGAGACCGAGGCGACGGTAGATCGTGCTGAGGGTCAGTTGGAGCGGCGTCGCCGGTCTGAGCAGCTGCTTGGCCTGCTCGGCGTGGGCGCGAGCGGTCTCAAAATCGGTCTTGGCCTGCGCGAGCTGGCCGCTGGTGGCGGCGCGCGTGCCGCTGGCGAGCGTCTCCTCCGCCAGGTTGTAGCGCAGCTCGCCGAGATCCGCGTTACCATCCTTGCCGAGCAGCGCGATCGCTTGGTTGAAGCGCTCGCGAGCCTCGGGGCTGCCAAAATCCTGGAGCGCCGCGCCGAGGTTATTGGCGGCGCGCGCGCCATCGGGGATGGCAGCCGGGTCGGCGGTGAGCGCGCCCCTGAGCAGATCCCTGGCGCTAACGTCGTCGGCGCGCGCCCAGGCGATCGTCCCGCGGATGGTATCGGGGAGGGTCGGCGCGAGCGCCGGATAGGAGCGGCTGAGGTCGTTGAGCGTGCGGTCGGCGCTATCGACGCGGCCGGCGGCGTAGTCGGCGAGGGCGGCGAGCAGCGGCGGCAACACGGCGCGGCCGTTTATCGGTGCGGAGGCGAGCCGGTAGATGCGGGGCAGGGCGAAGCGCTGGACAAAGCCATCCCAGGCCTCGGGCGCGAACGCCCCAGTCGGATGATAGGCGAGCATCGGCAGCAGCGTCTCGCCATCGAGCATACCGCCGGGGATCACCTCGCCCCAGACCAACGCATCGGCGTCGCGGCTCTCGATCAGCTTGAGCGCGGCGGCCGAGTCGGCGGGGGGCGTGTCGATCGCCTGGACGACGACGCGTCTGCCGGTGGTCTGCTCGATGGCGCGGACGAGATCGTTGGCCACCGCGCGGCCGGTCTGCGAGACGCCGCCGCCCTGGTCGGCGAACGGGGCTACCAGCACGGTGAACTCATCGGCGGCGACACCAGGGAGGAAGCGCGGGATCTGCCAGACCGCCAGCAGCGCTAGGATCAGCCCGATGGCACCGACCCGCACCTGGCGGTTGCGGTAGATCCGGGTGACGTACCTGCTGGTCCGCACCGGGATAGTTTTCCCGGTGCTGGATCGCTCGGCGCGCTGGCCCGCATCTGGCTGCTGCTCATCGATTTGTCTGGCGCGCTGCGGCAGCCGAAGCCGCTCGCGCAGATGGCTGAAGCGCGATTTCATAGGCTCGAGTCGTGCTGGATCGCCCGCGCCACCCACTCGGCGAGGCGCTGAAGGTGGACGCGGGCGATCAAATTAATGCCGCTGACGCGGCTCGGGACGCTCTGGTTTGGGTCGCTGGTGACGAGCAACAGCGGCAGCTCGGGGCGCTCGTCGCGGATGGACTGGAGCATCTCCCAGACTCCGTGCCCGAGCGCGTCGTCGAGGATAATCAGCGCCAGGTCAAGCTCATAGGCCAGCAGCACTTCGGCGTCGAGCAGGCTCGGAGCCTCAAGGGTGCGATAGCCAGCGCGCTTGAGCATCTGGCTTGCACTATGGCGCAGTTCGTCCTCGGGCGAGATCATCAGCACGGCGGGCGGCGGGCTGCCGCGTCGCTCGGGGATATCGCCGAGCGGCGCGTCGTCGGCCCGGCCATCGACGGCGTAGGAGCTCCCTGGTTGCTGCTTAGCGTACTGCTTCATCTCGGCAGCCACGCGGGTCATTATCTCATAGTCGCCAAAGAGGCGCTGCCGGTTGGTGACGACGCCGATCGAGAGCGATGTAATCGGGAAGCGCCTAATCACCCCCTGGCGGTCGGCGCCCTGCAGGTAACCGCGCTCGAGGTCGTCGGGGTCATAGAGGTTGCGCACGCGGTCGTCGAAGGTATGCATGAAGATCTGGCACAGCTCGGTGTAGCGATCGGTGGTTGTGATGACGGCGAAGTCGTCGCCGCCGATATGGCCGATGAAATCGCCGGTGGCGCCGTGGATGCGGACCTTCTCGGTCAGGATCTCGGCGAGCGCGCGGATGACGCGGTCGCCTCTGGCGGGCCCATAGGTATCGTTGAAGGCTTTGAAGTTATCGATATCGACGTAAAGCAGCGCGAACGGCGCGCCATTTTTGATGCGGTACTTAATCTCATCGGTGAGCAAGATATTGCCCGGCAGGCCGGTGAGCGGGTTCTGCACCGGGCGGCGCGAGGCGCGGGCGAGGTGACTCTTGATGCGCGCCATCAGCTCGGGGATGTTAAACGGCTTGGTGATGTAGTCGTCGGCGCCGGTCTCGAAGCCGCTGACCACATCCTCGGCGGTCATCTTGGCGGTCAGGATGATCATCGGCAGGTGAGCGGTGCGGGTATCGTTGCGCAGCTGGCGGATCGCCTCGTAGCCATCCATCTGCGGCATCATCAGATCGACCATGATCAGATCGGGCACGAGCTCTTGAGCCATGCGCACCAACTGGTCACCGTTATGAACGCTGATGACATCGTACTTATGCTGCTTGAGCATCAGCTCCAGCAGCGTCCGCACGGCCGGCTCGTCGTCTGCGATAAGAATGCGTTTTGCCATAACGTTATTTAGATGACCAACTGTGCATACAGGCTTTCGAGGCTCAGGTCAGGCCTGACCGTCTCGACGGAGTCCAGGGTGAGCGTGGCGGCGCTGACACCGAGGCGCACCGCCTCATCGATCGGGATCGTGTTGAGTAGGGCGTAGACCACTGTGGCGGTCAGCGCGTCGCCGGCGCCCGTCGGGTCTTGCACCTCAATATCGATGGCGGGGACGTGGCCGCTGAGCGACGGCGTGGCGTAGACCAGGCCACGCTCGCCAAGCGTGACAATTGCGATCTGCACGCCGCATGCCACGAGCTGCTGCGCGGCCCGCACGGCCTGCTCTGTATCGCCGATAGTCAGGCCAGTGAGCGCCTCGGCCTCAACGCGATTTGGCACAACCATGGAGAACGAGCCGAGCAGCGGCCGATAGCGCAGCGCCGGTTCGAGCGCCACCGGGGCGAGTGCCACCGGGACGGCGGCTGCGGCGCAGATCTCCAGCAGCGCGGCGGCGCTTTCGAGCGACAGATTGGCGTCGATCAGGACCATGCGGGCGCCGGCGAGCAGCGCGGCGCGCTCGCGGATGAATCGCGGCGTCAGCACGCCAATGATCCGTGTATCATCGACGCCCATCAGCAGTTGCCCATGCTCGCCAAGCAGCGCGATGTAGGTGGCCGAGTGCAGCTCGCAGTCGAAGATCACGTGCTCGACGTTCACGCCGGCGCGCTCGGTCTGCGTCACAAGCGTGCGGCCGAAGTCATCGCCGCAGACAGCTGAGAAGAGCGTCACCGATGTGCCGAGGCGCGCGAGGTTCTCCGCCATATTGCGGCCGCAGCCGCCGGCGCTGACCCGCACGACGCCAGAGTTCGAGGTGGCCGGGACCGACCCGACCGGGACGCGCCCCTTGACATCGAGGCAGATCGCGCCGACGACCACCACATCGGCGACCGGCGCGCCCCCGCCATCAGGGTTTCTTTGCGGCATTGCCACCTCCGGCCGAGACAGACTTTGGGGCGCGCGATGCTTCGAACATATCGCTGAAGGCACTCTCGAGCGGCGCGTCGGCGGCCGAGCGGATGGCGGCGATGGCGATCTCTTCGAGCAGCTTAGGCGTGATCGGCACATCGAGCCGTTGCAGCTCGCTGATGATCAGCGAGATGCGGCGCGCCTCGGACTCGGCCTCGGCCCGGCCGGAGAGCTCGATCCGCAGCGCCTCGGCCTCCGAGTCATACTTGCGCCGCTTCTTCTCTTTTTCGAGCTCGATGTCCAGCGACGTCGGCCCCTGCCTGGCGGCCTTGAGCGCGTCGCCGTTGATGGCGTAGGCGTCGAACTCGACGTTGAGGATCGTCACACCCCAGCGGCCGACCGCCTTCTGTAGCTGCGATGTCACGTGGTCTGCCAGGCCGTTGCGATTGATATAGGCCGATGCCACGTTCTCGATCCCGGCGTCCTCGCTGAAGATTCGCTCGCGAATGATATTGCTAGTTTCATCGGCCATCTGCCGGCCGAGCAGCTTTTCCCAAAAGGCCACATCGAGCCTGGCGCGGGCCAGCGTCTGCCCGAGCTCTTTCGCCACATCGTTTTGGATCTTGCCGCGGTTGGGGATGCCGAGGATCGCCGCCTCCGGCTCGCTGACCCGGTAGTCGACGTGGGCCTGGATCGTGTCGATATCGTTGTAGCCGCGGGTGTTGACTTTATCGACGCGCACGTCCTGGCTGAGCTCGTAGAGCGGGATCGTGGCCACGTGGCGGTCCAGCAGGCCGACGCTCGACAGCCCGTAGCCGCTATCGGCGCGATAGCTCTCGTTCGAGAGAAACGGCGCGACGATCACCGCGTGGTCCTCGGGGATGAGCAGGGTATTGTTGATCATGCGCCGCACCGTCCAGAACAGCAGCATGAACCAAATGCTCGGCACCGCCACCGCCCCGACCGTGCCAAACCAGGCGTGCCCGAGAAACCCGGCGGCCACCAGCGAGAGCGCTGCGGCGATAGCGGTGACCGCACGGATCTCGTCCTGATTGCCAAACATGCCGATCAGCAGCGTGATGGTGGCGATCAGCACGCACAGCGACGCGACGACACCGGTCTGCGGGACGACGAGGTAGATCGTGATCAGCGCCAGAAACATCAGGATGAGCGCCAGTGACGAAGAGCTCGATGCGGTGGTGGCGCGTTTGGACGACATCATGTGGCGGGTACCTCCGGCAGCACGGTACGCTGCCTATGTGCGGCGGCGGGCGCTTGGATAGCATCGCTGAGTGGGGAGCACGCTACGCGCATAGCACCTGTGACTTTACAGCGAGACGCGCATATTCGACGCGACAGACGCACCAGAACTACGCATACCGCATTATACTATAGCCAGTCTTGTCAAAGCAATAAGGAATGCTGCGATGCGGATCCTGTTCCTTGGCACGCCATCGTTCGCCACCATCCCGCTCGCGGCGCTGGCGGCGGACGGCCAGTTTACGATCGTCGGGGTGGTGACGCAGCCGGACCGCAGCGTCGGGCGATCGGGCGTGCCGCAGCCGCCGCCGGTCAAGCGGCGGGCGATCGAGCTGGGGCTCGACGCGCCGATCCTCCAGCCGGAGACGCTGCGCGACCCGGCGGTGGCCGAGCAGATCGCCGCGCTGCGGCCGGATGTAGGCGTGGTGGCGGCCTACGGCGAGATCTTGCGCCGCGATCTGCTCGGCATCCCGTCGCTCGGCTATCTCAACATCCACCCATCGCTGCTGCCGCGCCACCGCGGCCCAGGCCCGGTGAGCGGCGCGATCCTGGCGGGCGACGACGAGACCGGGGTGACGGTGATGCTGCTGGAGCACAAGATGGACGCCGGGCCGATCTTGGCGCAGCTCCGGCGGCCACTGCCGCCAGACGCCCGCGCCGGCGCGCTGACCGACGCGCTGTTCCACCAGGGCTCGGCGCTGCTGATCGACGCGCTGCCACGCTACGCCGCCGGCGCGCTGACACCCGTGGTGCAGGACGAGGCACAGGCGACGTATACCTCGCTGCTGACACGGGCCGATGGCAACATCGACTGGACGAGCGGCGCGGCGGCGATCGAGCGCATGACCCGCGCCTACGACCCGTGGCCGGGCGCGACGACGACGATCGGCGGGCAGCCGCTCAAGATCATCGCCGCCGCCGCGCGCCCCGCTCTCCCGAGCGCCGACCCGCCCGGCACGCTGCGCGCATTCGGCGGCGGAGCAGCGGTGAGCACCGGCGACGGCGCGCTGGAGCTGCTGGTGGTCCAGCCGGCAGGCAAGCGGCCGATGGCCGCCGGCGACTGGTATCGAGGGCTGCGCGGCACAGACGGCCTGCGCCTCGGGACGGCGTAGCACACAACTGTTGACTGCTCCACGGCGACGTTTCGTTATGTAACTATAGGCACATCATTGCAATCGATCAAACGTCTTCTGCTCACTCGGCTTGAGATTTGGCTCATGCTACCGACCATCCTGCTGGCGCTGCTGATCGGCTTCTTCGGCGGCTATGCGAGCGCCGCCGTCGGTGGCCGCAGCGGCTGCCCGCTCAGCGGCGCGCAGTGTGCCCAGTTCGGCAACTTCTGGCGCGCCTGGCAGCTCGCAACGGACAAATACGTCGACGCGAAGGCCATCGACCCGCAGAAAATGGTGGATGGCGCGATCAGTGGCATGCTCGCCAGCCTGGGCGACACCGGACACACCCGCTATCTGCCGGCCAGCGAGGCCAAGGCCGAGCGCGAGTCGTTGGCCGGCAAATTCGAGGGGATCGGCGCGTTCATCAGCATGAAGGACGGCGATCTGGTGATCACCGCGCCGATCGACGGGTCGCCAGCCGAGCGCGCCGGGATCCGCGCCGGCGACATCATCCTACGGGTGGATGGCGTCGACGTGAGCGGTCTAGCTGTCGACCAGCTGACCAGCAAAGTGCGCGGGCCAAAGGGGACGCGCGTGACGCTGACGGTGCGGCACGTCGGCGCGACCGAGCCGGTGGATATTGTGGTTATCCGCGATGAGATCAAAGTCACGAGCGTGAGCTGGAGCATGCTGCCCCAAAGAGTCGCGATGATCCACATCAACCGGTTCTCGGCCGGCACATCTGACGAGTTCAAGGCCGCGCTAGCGGCGGCGCAGAAGGCCGGGGCCACGTCGATCGTGCTGGACCTGCGCAACAACCCTGGCGGCTTCGTCGATGAGCTGATCCAGACCGCCGACCAACTGCTTCCGCCCAACTCGACGGTGCTGATCGAGGCCGATCGCGCCGGCACGCGGACGCCGCGAACCACCGGCGCATCGAGCGTGCCGACCACGCTGCCGCTGGTGGTGCTGGTGAACGAGAACACCGCAAGCGCCGCCGAGATCCTGGCCGGCGCGCTCAAGGACGATAAGCGCGCCGAGGTAATCGGGGTCAACACGTTCGGCACCGCCACGGTTCTATCACTTTTCGATCTAGACGGCGGGGCGCAGGTTCGGCTCGGCACATCGCAGTGGCTCACGCCAAGCGGGGCCGAGGTGCGCGGCAAGGGCATCACGCCGACCCAGCGAGTGGCACTGAATCCGGGGGTCTCCGGGCTGAGCAACAAGGAGGCCGCGGCGCTGCCGCTCGCCGACCTGCTGAGCGGGCAGGACACCCAGCTGGCCGCGGCGCTACGGGCGCTCGGGAAGAAGTGACGGTCTCTAGACGGCGCGCCCGCTACCACCCGCCGTTGGCCGCGATGAGCGCCAGCGCCTCTTCCTCGGTGGCCATACTGCTGGCGCAGGCGTGGCGGGTGACGACGATCGCGCCGCATGCGTTGGCCAGCCGCGCCGCCCTGCCCCACTCCCAGCCGCTGACATAGCCGTGGAGCAGCCCGGCGGCGAAGGCGTCGCCGGCGCCGAGGATGTTGAGCACCTCCACCGGGAAGCCGGCGGCGTCGATCCGCTCGCCCGAGGCCAGGTGAACCCGCGCGCCGGCCGCGCCGCGCTTCTGCGCCAGCACCGCCGGCCCCATGTCCAGGATCGTCGCGATGGCCGCCTCGGTATCGCCGCCCACCCGCACGTCGGAGATCTGGCTGTGGGTCAGCGTCAGCTGCGACGGGTCGGTCAGCATCGCCGCATTGATCTCATCATCGGTGGCGATGACTAGATCGACGCAGCGCAGCGCCGAGCGGATCGCCACCCCGAACGCCCGCGGATCGTGCCACTGGTCCGGCCGGAAGTCGATATCGAGCGCGACGGTGACGCCGAGCTGCCTAGCCAGCTCGGCGGCGAACAGCGTGGCGCTGCGGCTCGGCTCCTTGCACAGCCCGGTGCCGCTGATCAGCAGCACCTTGCTCGCCGCCAGCGGCGCCGCCAGCACATCGTCGATGGTCAGCTCGATATCGGCGCAGTTGTCGCGGTAGTAGGTCAGCGGGAAGCGGTCTGGCGGCTCGATGCCGAGCACGACCGCGCTCGAGCGCCTGCCCGGCTTGCGCGGAATGAACGCGGTCTCAACACCCTCAGCGCGCAGGAAAGCGAGGATAAAATCGCCGACCTTATCCTCGCCAACCGCCGTCAGCAGCGCGGCACGGCTGCCGAGGCGTTGCGCCCCGACGCTAATGTTCGTCGGGCAGCCGCCGACGTAGGCGGCGAAGCTGCCGATCTGCTCGAACGGCGCGCCGATATTGTTGGAGTACAGGTCGATCGATGAGCGGCCCATCGCCAGCACATCGTAGGTTCGCGATTCCACGGCACCCTCCTTCTTCTCTAGAGCAATTTTTGGGAGAAAAGGAATGATCTCAGGGGCTGCGCCTTAACCCCCGCTGTACGCTTCGCGTGGGTACAACGCACGTAGGATTGCTCTAGCACCGGTATGCGTACAAGTCGCTCATGTCTGGAGGTGTGCCCCGAGAGCATTGATCAATATAGCGGCACGCGCGGATCTGTGGTCTGGTAGGTGCCGCGCACCCAAGCGTGGGCCGGGTCCTCGGTGTTGGCGAGCGACTGCGCGCTACCGGCCAGCACGTTGAGGTAGTAGGTGGTGTAGCCTGGCGGGCTGCTCACCGGGTGGTAGCCCTCCGGCACCAGCACCACATCGTCGCTGTGGGCCAGCACGGTCGCGTCGAACGGCGTGCCGGCGACGGCCAGCGGCGACGTCGCATCGGTGTATACCCGCTGAATGGCGAACCCCTCGGGCGGGTCGAGCTTGTAGTAATAGATCTCCTCCAGGTCGGCCTCGACCACCGCGCCATCGGCCGTCTCCATATGCCTGTCATGCTTGTGCGGCGGGTAGCTCGACCAGTTGCCTCCTGGAGTGTAGACCTCGACGACGACGAGCCGCTGACAGGGAAATCCGGGCGGCAGGATGCCGTTGATCTGGCGCGTGGCGTGGTCGCCGCCGCGGATCTCGACCGGCACGTCGGCCGGAGTCACGAGCTGCGGCGCACGGTCTTCGTCGCTGGCAACCCAGGCCACGGCGAACTCGCAGCCATCGGCGCTGCTGACTTCGAGGCCGGTGCGGCGCGGCAGGTAGAGCGCGTGCGGCGGCCCGGCGAAGACGTTGGCCCGCCCGCCGATGACCGGCCACGAGCCACGGCTCGACTCGACGGCGAGCGCGCCGCCGAGCGGGACGATCGCCAGCTCGTGCTCGCCGGTCTCGAAGCGCCATGTGTGACCTGCGGTCAGCCGCCGCACCTGGAAGTGAATGAAGTCCCAGCCGGCCAGCTCGGGCATGACCTCAACCACCACATCGGCGTCGGTCGATCTGCCTGGGCGAACCAGCAGGTTTTGGGCGGTGTACGGACGCATAGCTTCCCCTTATATCGTACTTCTATGGAGCGATCGTTATGTTTCTGACGCGCTGCGCGCGGGACGCTACGCGCCATGGAAACGTCTTTTTCTTGCTGCTGCGCAGCGGAGCTGCCCAGCAGCAAAACTGAGGCTACCGCGCTGCCGCAGGCCAAAAGACGTCCAGCGGATACACGCTAGCGCGCATCGACGTGCAAGCACCTTTTCTCTTACTGCCCAGCAGCAGCAAAACTGAGGCTACCGCGCTGCCGCAGGCCACAATGCGTGCCACAGGCGCACGCTAGCGTCGATCGCTGGCATAGAGCGCCGGGCGCTCTGGCTGCGGTACGCTGACGGGCGCGCCGCGCTGGAGCGACTCGATGCACGCCTCGGCCACCAGCGTCGCCATGTAGCCGTCCCAGGCGCTGGCGCCGGCGAACGGTCGACCGCGCTGGATCGACTCGACCCAGTCGATCAGCTCTGGCACGAACGCCTGCTGGAAACGATCCAGGTGGCTTGGCGGGACGAAGACGCCGCGGTGGGCGCTGGCCCGCAGCAGCGCGCCGTCCGGCTGGGCGGTCATCGCCGTGCCGCGCTCGCCGACGATCTCGGCCGAGACTTCGTAGCCGTACTCGACAGCCACCGAGGTCTCGATCGTCGCCAGGCAGCCGCCGCCAAGCGTCAGCTGGAACAGCAGCATATCGCGGGTGCCCTCGCTGAACGTCGCGCGGGTCCGCACGCCGCTGACGTAGACTTCGCGCACCTCCTGCCCGAGCAGCCAGCGAGCCGAGTCCAGATCGTGAATCGACGAGTTGGTGATCACGGTGGCGGCGGGCAGATCTGGCGCGATGCCGACGTTGCGGTGGACGCCTTTGAACAGCACGGCGCGGCCGATCGCGCCGGAGGCCACGGCGTCGCGCACCGCGAGGTGGTGCGGGTCGAAGCGGCGCATGAAGCCGACCGAGACCATCCTTCGCCCCAGCGCGCGCTCGGATTCGACGATCGCCAGCGCCTCGGCGGCGGTGGTGGCCAGCGGCTTCTCGCACAGCACCGGCTTGTCGGCGCGCAGGCACTCTTGGACAAACGCGGCGTGGGTCGGGTCGGGAGAGACGACGATGATGGCCGACACCCGCGCATCGTAGATCAGCGCCGTCGGGTCATCGAACGCGGTGGCATCGCAGGATGCGGCGACGGCTCGGGCGCGCGCGCCGTCAAGATCGTAGATGCCAGCCACCCGCGCCCCAGGGATGAGGGTGGCCAGATTGGTTGCGTGACGCGCGCCCATTGCCCCGGCACCGATCACACCGATCGCAAGAGGTGTCATACGCTCCTCACTTCACAGCCCGATCGTGCGCAGGTAGGCTCGGTTGCGCTGCGCGCTCTCTTTTGGCGTGCCCATGCCGGGCAACACATCCTGCTCGACGACCACCCAGCCGTCGTAGCCGATCGCGCTGAGCGTATCGCGCACCGCCGGGAAGTCCACATCGCCGCGCCCGAGCTCGCAGAAGACGCCGCGCGCCACCGACTCGACGCCGCCCCACCCTTGCCGTCGCGACTCCTGCGCGACGTCCGGATCCTGATCTTTGAAGTGAACGTGCCAG
>JAYUUK010000076.1:0-1965 GCA_043754595.1 Roseiflexaceae bacterium
CTTTGCGGCTTTGCGTCAAAAAAATAATCCAGAGCGCGGCCACGGCCACAAACGGCAGCACGAGCGAGCGGGTCAGCGCCGCCAGCCCGAAGACCACCCCAGCGCCGATCGCCGTCGCCACCGCAGCCCGCAGCGCCCCGCCGCCAGGCTCCCGGAGCTGCGAGCACAGACACAGCAGCAGCAGCACCCCGGCCTGCCACAGCGTGGCGAACAGCGTCTCGGCCATGGAGAGGCTGGCGAAGGTGGCGTTGGTCCACAGCAGCGCGGTGAGCAGCGCGGCGAGCAGCGCCGCCCGCCGCCCGAATAGCCGCAGCGCCAGCGCATAGGAGAGATACACATTGAGCGCGCTGACGGCGATGTTCGGCAGTGCGGCGCGCTGGAGGTCGCCGCCCGAGAGCCAGAGCGAGGCGGCCAGGAACAGCGGGTAGAGCGGGGCGCGCAGCCAGCGCCAGCTGTCGTAGAACACCCAGCCGCGCCCGGCCAGCAGATCGCGGGCCACAGCGATATATTCGATCTCATCGTTAGCCGGCTTATGGAGCGGCTGCGACCAGAGCAGCAGCCGGAGCGCCAGCGCCAGTAGCAGGATCGCGAGCAGCGTGAGGTCGATTCGGCGCGGGCGGTTAGTCATGGGGCGGATCATACCACGAGTTACGCCGTCGCCAGACGGGATGGGCCGGCGCTCCGCCCGGCACCCGGCGTTGCATGCCTGACCGGCGACCCAGCGCCGGCGCTCCGCCCGGCACCCGGCCGAGGGGCGGCCGCGCCCCGCAGGCTCCCTGGCGATGGTCTGCGCCCCTGCGAACCCCAAACGGGCGTTGACCCGTGCAGACCCATCTGCTACGCCCTGAACTGCACGCGCCGCGCGGCAGGCTGTGGCGGCTGACGCCGGGCATTGCGCGCGCCGACGACTCCGGACGCTGCCTGTGCGCCGCTAGGGCAGCGAAGCGGGCGATGCAGGAGGGGTGAAGCGCGCCGGATCGATTGCCTGCAGGCATCCCCGTGCGCTTGCTTCGCCCGTACGGGCGGGGGCGGCGCGGGGCGGGGGCGGGCGGGTTGGCGAGCGCCAGTGTCAGAAGAAGATCTTCGCGTAGCGCAGCACGCCCTGCTTCCACGGCACCCGGTGCGAGACACCCGAGGTGTGCTCGAACTTGGCCATGTTGGCGATGTACCAGCGGTAGTTGCGCACCAGCGCGTCTTTGTTCGAATACTTTGGCGCGTAGCCCAGCACCTTCTCCGCTTTCTCGATCGAGACGAATGAGTCGGTGGCGGCGGTCTCGTAGACCCACTTGTACAGCGGCGAGAGCTTGAGCGCCTCCAGGAAGCGCAGCGTCCAGATCACTGGGGCCGCCGGGAAGCCGCTGATCTTTTTGCCGAAGCCCGCATCGTCCAGCACCGCCTGGTAGTCTTCCTTCATGGTTGTAAACTGTTTCGCGCCGATGTTGAAGGTGTCGCTGGCGATCGTCGGGTCCAGCGTGGCGCATAGGTAGATCGCCTGGCACAGATCTTCGACGTCGAGCAGCTGATAGCGGTTTTTGCCGCTGCCGATCATCGGGAAGCCCCTGCCGTCCTTGGCCCAGTCGTAGAGCAGCGCGAACACACCGAGACGCTCTGGCCCGATGAACGACTTGGGGCGGATGATCGGGATGCACATGCCTTTGAGCCGATACGCTTTACAGATCTCCTCGGCCTTGACCTTGGACTCGCCGTACGGCCCGACGCCGTGGAGCCTATCATCCTCGTAGAGTGGGTGGTGATCTGGGATGCCGTAGACCGCGGTGGACGAGATGTGGATGAAGCGCTGCACGCTGTGGGCGAACGCGCTCTCGATCATCGTCCGCGTGCCGTCTAGGTCGGTCGAGTAGATATCCTCCGGCTTGTAGAGCGGCAGCGCTGCGGCGGTGTGAACCACGATATCGACGCCCTGCATCGCCCGGTCGACGCTCGACCGGTCGCGGATATCGCCGG
>JAYUUK010000077.1:0-5770 GCA_043754595.1 Roseiflexaceae bacterium
TCGTCAGGAACAGGCGCCATCATCCACCTCATGTGTCTATGCCGTCGAACACCCACGAACATGTGCATCAGTATACCACACTTTATAACCTAGATAGGAATGCTATATGAATGGGATTAGGGACGCATCGCATCGCAGTTGAAATCAAAACATTCACAGGTGCGTCGATCCTCTTCGATTTTCAACATGCTCTTGGCCAATACATACTCTATCGATCCTAGATGAACCGAACTGAGCCAGAGCGTATCCTTTTTTTGGCAGTTGATACTGAGACTGCTCTGTCATCTTTCGATGCCGCGTTTGATCAAATAGTCGCCGATGATCTTCAATTGCGCCTGATCATTATCGATGTGTTGACAGAAAGAATTATAGAATGGAAAGAGTATCCTTCTATCGGGAAACCATAATTCATGTATTAAACGATCTTGCCGAAATGAGCTCCCATGATGACGTCGAAATATTATCATTATTCGATACGCCGCACGATAATTACGCGCTGATCGACGCTGGATGGCAAGGTATTCAGCGTCTTCATCACATTATCGCCCACATTCACATCCACAGTGGTAAGATCTGGGTCGAGGCCGATAACACGGATGTCGCACTCGTGCAGCAGCTGCACGACACAGGCGTTGCCAAAGATGAGATCGTGCTGGCGTTCTACTCGCCTCAGCGCAGGCCGCTGACCGAGTTCGCGGTAGCCTGACGTCGCGGCGGCGTACATCACCGCGACCTTCGTGCTGACTCCTCACTCCTTGCCACTGGCTGCTCGTGCCGTTTCAGGCTACGTGGGTTGAACCGCGCGAACGTGTTTCGGCAGATCAGGGAAGGGGGAGATCTCGGGGCTGCGCCCCCACCCCCCGCTCTGCGCTGCGCGCGTGGACAACGCACGTAGGATTGCTATCGTCAATCGTCTATCGTCAATACGCTTACAGCAGTGTGGCGATCTCGAAGTGCATCCCGTCCACGTAGGCGCCGCTGAAGTGGCCGCCCCAGTAGAAGCCGAGCTGATTGGCCAGCGAGACAAGCTCGCGGGTGCTGCCGTTCTGCCCGACGAGCGGCGGCAGTACGCCCTGGCCATTGAGCTGCCAGTTGATATCGAACGCCGAGCCGAAGGCGTGGGCGCTGAGCAGATCGAGCTTGCGCATCATGCGCGGAAAGAAGCTGCCGCCCCAGGTTGTGATCCGATCCAGCAGCCCGGCCCGCTCCCAGGCAGCCAGCAGCGCCAGAAACTGCGGCGCGGCTTTTTTATGAAATGTGACCGACGGCGCGCTGAACCTGGCCAGCTGCGGCGTCGCAACGGTGATGATATTGGCCGCCGCCCAGCCATCGGTGATGGTGATATCGCGGTTCGGCTTGACGGTGTAGCTGTACTTGCCAAACAGCTGCTCGCGCTCGTTTGGCTGGAGGAAGCGTAAGCCGGGGGCGGGCGGCCAGGCCGGGCTCTGCTGATTGCCAGGCGGCTGGGTGTAGCTGAGCCGCGCGATATCGATCGCGCCGCCAGCGGCGGGGGCGTGCAGCACCGGGGCGGCCCCCGGCATCGCCGCCTTCCAGTCCGCCACCGGCTGCGGCTTGGCCAGCGCGCTCATGCGCCGCACCTCGCCGCCGCTCTCGGCGTAGACCGTATCGAGTGCGAACACTTGCGCCTGGAGCGTCGTCCCCTCGAAGCTGATCTGGTAAGCACCGTTAAGCGGCACGCCCAGCCTGGCGGCCACAGCGGCGATGTGTAGCGGCGACGCGGCGTTGTAGCCGGCCTTGGCGATCTTATAGGTCTCGCTCCACAGCGCCTCGCGCAGCGCGCCCGCCGGCTCATCCGCCAGGCGCTTGACCACACCCCAGTTGGTGGTCTGCCCGGCGGGGGCCACCGGCGTGTAGAGTGTGTCGCCGGCGAAGACCTGCATGGCGCAGCTCGCGCCGGCCACGTTGATGCTGTAGTTGCCGCTGAGCGCCGGGCCGAGGCCGTTTTTGAGCGCGAACTGTGGCATCGCCTGGTTGGATTTGAAACCGGTGGTGCCCGCCAGCGGCTGCGGGCTGGCGGCCTGCGCGTCGGCATAGGAGGCGGCCAGCAGCATCCCGCCGAGCGACCCATCGGCCGGCATCCCGCCCGCCGTGAGCGCGCTGAGCTTCTGCACCGCGCTCCACTGCGTCCCCTCGTTGAACAGCGTGTCCCGCCCGAACGCCTGGTACGGGTAGATCTTGCCGCCGATCGTGACCTGCCTGCCCGCCGGCGACGAAGGGGCGAGCGGCGCGCCGAGATTATCTTTGGCGGTCTGGAGGTGGAAAGCCCAGCTGATCTGGAATTCGATGCCGCCGCGCAACTTGAACGTATCGGCCGCCAGCGCCCCCCACAGACGCTGCTGGCTCGCAGTATCTGTGCCGACGCTCAGCGTGGCCATCGGCGGCGGGGCGAGCTCGCCCAGCACGGCGGATTGCGGCGGTGCGGCGGGCGCGAGCGGCGGCGCACGGTGATAGATCGGCGCGAGCGCCCCGGTCTTGCCGCCGCGCTTCGGCGGCGTCCAGCTGTAGACCGCGTCGGGGTCGAGCGGGTGTGCTCGTGCAAGATGCTCCATCAGCGCGACGAGAGATCGCTGCTGCGCCGGGGTGAAGGCCGTGCCATCGGCCCCAGCCACGCTCACCGCGATCGCCACGAGATCCACGGCGCGCCGCCCACCGCCGATCATCGCGTAGCCCGATGTGGCGGACGCAGCTCGCGCCGGGTCGATCAGCTGCGTTACCGCGCCAGCGTCGCCGATGTGAAAGTGCGGCACGTGCCGCGCGCCGGCCGCGCTCAGCGCCGCCAGCGCCCGATCGTCCGGCCGGTCGTCGCGCTGCACCAGAATCAGCGCGACGCCCCGGCCACCACGGCTGCGGCTCGCCGCCTTCGCCGCCGGCCGCCCGCTGATAGTGAGATCGCCCGTGGTCCGATCGCTCATAACGTCACCTTTCCTCGTCATCACCTTGCCCCGCCCGCGCCGCCCCGCGCCACCCGCGTATGAGCGAAGCAAGCGCACGCGTGGATTGCCGCCCTGGGATCGATCCTGCGCGCTGCGCCCCGCCCCGCGCCCCACCCCGCGCCATCGCCCGCGCCACCCGCGTATGGGCGAAGCAAGCGTACGCGTGGATTGCCGCCCTGGGATCGATCCTGCGCGCTGCGCCCCGCCCCGCGCCCCACCCCGCGCCATCGCCCGCGCTATTCTATCATGGTGTACAATCGGCATCCGAGCGCCACCCACAGGAGACCCGCCCATGGACGATCAGCCGCGAGCGGCTCAGGATGTCCGCATCGCCGATATCATCCTGCCCAACCAGACCAATAATTTTGGTAATGTCTTCGGCGGCGAGGTGATGGTGATGATGGACCGCGCCGCCGCCGTGGCTGCGCTGCGCTACTGCCGCACCCCGATCGTGACGGCATCCACCGAGCGGATCGACTTCCGCACCCCGATCCACGCCTCGGAGATCATCGAGATCGTCGCGCGCGTGATCTACGTCGGCCACACCTCGATGATCGTCCGCATCCACGTCTTCGCCGAGCCAGCCCTCGGCGGCGAGCAGCGCCTGTGTACCACCGGCTACTTCAGCATGGTCACCGTCAGGCGCGATGGTGTCAAGTGCGCCGTCCCGCCGCTCGCGCTCGAAGATGATGCATCCCGCGATGAGTGGACGATCGGCGAGGAGATCCGCCGCGGCATCGACGCGCGGCGCGGGCGCTAGTTCGGCAGTGGCCGCGACAGACGCCACAGCAGCTACAGACAGCGCTGGCGCCCGATCTGGTCTCTCGTCGTCGATCGGCATTTCATGGTACCATGCTGGCTATGTCGAGCTCGATCCGCATCCTCCGCTACGATCGCCGCCCCGAGCCGCGCGCCGCACTGATCGCCGTCGACTGGCGCAGCTGGCTGACGGCCGAGGGATTCGCGCTCTATTCGAGCGCGCAACTCGCCGGCTATGGTCGCACGATCACGTTTGAGATCTTCGCCCGCGCCGCCGAGCGCGATCCATTCGCGCTCTATCACCCCGCCTTCGGCCCTGGCGCAGGGGCGGAGTCGCTCTATCTGCTCCCACACGCTACTGCCGCAGACCAGCTGCTCCAAATCGCGCAGCAGCTGGCGCTCGTGACATTTTCTGGAAAGGCCATTGAGTGAATGACAAAACGGTTCTGATCACCGGCGCCACATCGGGCATCGGCGAGATCGCGGCGCGCGAGCTGGTGCGGCAGGGCTTCCACGTGCTCATCCACGGCCGCAGCGCCGAGCGCGGCCAGCAGACGCTCGATCGGATCGTGGCCGCAGTACCTGGTGCCAAAGTCGAGTTGCTGCTCGCCGATCTGTTCGTCCAGGCCGAGGTCGTGCGGCTCGCCGAGCTGGTCAGGCAGCGCACCGAACGCCTCGATGTGCTGCTCAACAACGCTGGCGCCTACTTCGATACCTTCGCCGAGACGCCAGACGGCATCGAGCGCACCTGGGCGCTCAACCACCTTGCGCCATTTCTGCTCACCCGCGAGCTTGAGCCGCTGCTCAAAGCCAGCGCACCAGCTCGCGTCGTCACGGTCTCGTCCGGCGCACACAACGGGCCGCAGATCGTCTGGGATGATGTGCAGGGGCGCAAGCGCTACAGCGGCTGGAACGCTTATCAGCAGTCCAAGCTGGCAAACATTCTTTTCAGCAATGAGCTGGCGCGTAGGCTCGCCGGCAGCGCGACGTCCAATGCACTCCACCCCGGCTTCGTCGCCACCGGCTTTGGCCACAACAACAGTGGGATGATGGCCTGGGTGCTCAAGCTGGTGCAGCGCCTTGCACTCTCGCCAGAGGCTGGGGCGCAGACGTCAGTCTATCTGGCGAGCTCACCAGATGTGACGGCGGTGACCGGCGGCTATTTTGAGAAGTCGCGCCAGAAAACGCCGAGCCCCCAGGCGCGCGACGCCGATGCGGCGCGGCGGCTCTGGGGGCTGAGCGAGACGATGATAAAGGGCGGCTAGCCCTGCGCTAGCTCCTGCAGGCGGCGGAGGTTGACCAACGTTATCGTCGAGCGGTCAACCTCCAGCAGCCGTGCGTCGCGGAACTGGTTGAAGACCTTTGTGACTGTCTCGCGGTAGGCGTTGATCATCTCGGCCAGTTGCCGGTGACTATGGCGCGGCACGCTCATGGCGCTGCCCTGGCCGCTGGCGAGCTCAAGCAGCAGCGAGGCGAGCCGCGCCGGCACCGACTTGAATGCCACCTCGTCGATCCGGTGGCTGACGACCGCGCGATACTGCGTCAGCTCCTGCATCAGCGACATCCCGAGCGCGGGGTTGGCCTCGGCGATAGCTGCGGCCTGCGCCGACAGGATGCGGTATAGCCGCGACTGCCCGGTGGCCTGGGCGTAGGTGTCGTAGCCGCCATCGTTGGCGAGCGCCACCGTCCCAAACACATGCCCTGGCAAAACGGACTGGAGCGTCAGCATCCGACCCTCATCAGATCGAAGGTAGAGATCGACCTGGCCGGAGACCAGCACAAACAGCGCGTCTGCGGCCGACCCAGGCGTATAGATCAGCGTCTTGCGCTCGATCGACTCGGCATCGTGGCCGGCTATCAGCTCGCCCCAGCGCCCGGGGGTTTCAGCGGAACGATCCCATGTGCGTGGCATAGCCCAGGCTCCTTGATGTACGCGGCATAGGACTATTGTAACACAGCCCATCGCCGCAGAACGCCCCGCAGGCACGCGCCACATTAACGTTGCAATAATATCTTGTGAGCGAAATTAGAGCCGTCGCAGCACCCAGATCATCGTC
>JAYUUK010000078.1:0-17362 GCA_043754595.1 Roseiflexaceae bacterium
TTGCGCCAGCGCATCCGCACCCCGCGCCGCGCCAGCGTCTGCGCCTCCTGAATTGCGTACGCCCGCTGCTTGGCCAGCAGCTCGCCGAAGGTCTCGATATTGAGGTGGATGAGATGCCCGCGCAGCGCGCCGCTCGGCCCATCCAGCTGCGCCACCTCGTGGACGGTCACCGTCTCGTCGTAGCGCGCCGCGCCGCGCCGCAGCAGGCGCAGCTGCTCGTCTGGGTACCAGCCGCCGCCGCGCAGCGCCCTGCCGAAGAAGATGTTCTGCCGCGGCATGCGGTAGCCGGCGGTCCAATCGGCCGCGCCGCCCGCCAGCAGCGCCGCAATCTCGGCCGCCAGCTCGGCGCTCACTCGCTCGTCGCCGTCGAGGAACAGCACCCACTCGCCGCCGCACAGCTCCAGCGCGCGGTTGCGCTGCGCCGGAAAGCCGCGCCACGCCTCGGCCACCACCCGCGCGCCGTGGCTCGCGGCGATCGCCGCCGTCGCGTCGGTCGAGCGCGCGTCGAGCACCAGCAGCACCTCATCGGCGATGCCCGCCACGCTCGCCAGCGCGTCGCCGATATGCCGCGCCTCGTCGCGCGCGACGATCGCCACCGAGAGTTTCATACGCCTCCACCAGCTGCTTGCCAGCCCCTCAGACCCGCAGCGTCTGCCCGTAGACCCACAGCCGCTCGCGCAGCGCATCGAGCGGCAGGCGGCGGCAGGCGAACGCCAGCCAGTCGCGTAGGATCTGCCGCAGCATCCCAAGCGCGAGCAGCAGGCGCAGCAGCCGCGCCGCGCCAGCACCGTAGTGCTTGTGCGCGAACTGCGCCCGGCTGCGCCACAGCTCGATCTGCATCGCGCCGCGAAATTGCGATGTCGCCGCGCCGCCGAAGTGGGTCACTCGCGCCGCCGGCTCCTGCCAGATCGCCCAGCCCGCCTTTCGCGCCCGGTAGCACCAGTCGATCTCTTCGGAGTACATGAAAAATGCTTCGTCCATCCCACCGATCTGCTCAACGACCGCGCGCCTGACCAGCATGCACGCCCCAAGCGGGTGGTCGATGGCGAACGGGGCAGCCCCAGCGCGCTCCTCGGCATAGCGCCCGTGCCACCACGAACCGTACAGCCGCCCAGGCAGCACCTCACCGGGAGGGAACAGGTCGAGCGCGGCCATGCTCATCGTCGGGAAGCGGAACGCCGCCGGCTGCACGCTGCCATCCACATTCAGCAGCCGCGGCCCCACCACCCCGACCCGCGGATGGGCGCGCAGAAACGCCGCCAGCGCCTCGATCGCGCCGACGTGGACGATGGTGTCAGGGTTGAGCAGCAGAATGAATTCGGGCGGATCGCCTGGCGCTTGGGAGGCGAGGGTGACGCCGATGCCGAGCGCCCGCATGCCGAAGTTGTTGCCGGCCGCGAAGCCCAGGTTCGCCCCAGTCTCCATCAGCTCCACCTCCGGGAACGTCGCGCGCACCATCGCCTGGCTGCCGTCGCGCGAGCCGTTATCCACCATCACGGTCCGCAGCGGCAGCGTGCAGTTCGCCAGCGAGTCCAGACAGGCGCGCAGCAGCAGGCAGGTATTGTACGAGACGATGATCACAGCGATACTAGCCATGGACTCAGTGTAGCATATTCTGTCGCCGCGCCGTCCGCCCGATCCGACACTGTCGGTAGTATTGACGGAAGTTTTCCACAGGAATGTGGACAAATGTGGAGGAAATGACTATATCTAGGGTTCCATGGCCGGATCAGGGGTCTATATCTAGGGGTTCGAACAGACGTATTTATTAACAACTCGTGTAGTGACGCCCTAGGCGGCGCTCAATCCGGCCGCGAAAGCGTTGCTAGCAGCCGCTCGACCCACAGCTCGCGCTGCGCCGGCTCGAGCGCCGCCCGCTCCAGCAGCTGCAGCAGCTGGAGCGCCAAAATCCGTCGCTCCAGCGTCGCTCCAGCTTCGTCTGACACATCACCCTGCGTCGCGGCCGCCATAAACGTCGGCCAGATCGCGCGCCAGCGCTCGGGGTGGTGGAAGCGCACCACCCAGCCCCACCACGCCACATCGAACAGCGCATCGGCCAGGCGCGCGCCCTCGAGGTCCAGCACGCCGCTGATGCGCCCGCCATCGATGAGCAGATTGACCGGGCAGAAATCGCCGTGGGCGAGGCGAGGTGGCCGCCCTGCGAACAGCTGCGGCAGCTCAGCGCACACATCTGCCAGCGTCAGCGCCGCACGACTCCCGAGCGGCGCGGCGATCGTGGCCAGCCAGCCGGCGGCGGCGGCGGCGAGCGTCTCGCCGGCGGCCCAGCGTACATCGAGCGCGAGGCCGTGCGTCGGGGTGGCAGCGATCTGTGGCAGCAGCGCGCCACACAACGCCGCCATCGCCAGCGCTGCATCCTCATCTTCAAGCAGCGTATTGGCCGTGGTGCCTGGCAGGTAGCCGCGCACGATCCACGGCGGGTCTGCGCCGAGGTCCCACGCCAGCAGCGGCGGCGTGGCGATGCCAGCGTCCGTCAGGCGCTCGGCGAGCGCGCGCTGCAGCAGCATGGCAGATTCCGATGGCGTCCGCGTCGGGCGCTGCACGGCACGGCGGGTGCCGTCGGCGAGCGCGACCAGAAACGTCTGGTTGGTGAAGCCCCAGCGGGCGCGCGCGTAGCTCGTCACCTGCTCCCCAACGGCCGTCGCAAGCCACGCGCGTTCGGCGTCGTCTGTCATAGCGCATGCCCCTCATACACAAGACGAGGGCGGCACCTCGCGGCACCGCCCTCATCGCACCTTGGATATCTGCTAATTCGCGCGCTCAGAGATCCGGCGGATCGCCATATCTCCGGCGGGAAGGTCAAACGGGCTCACATCACCGGCCAGCTCATCTTCCAGCTCCTGATCGACGATCACCGGGCCGCGGTTATGCGACCAGCGGATGAGGTCATCGATAGTGTACCAGCCGCTCGCGTAGCGATCTTGATCGATCGGATTGAGCCAAAAGCGGATCCCACCGTCCATCCACTGCCAGCGCTCCAGCGAGTGCCACTCCTTGCCCTGCTCTTCGAGCACTCTTTTGGTGGCCTCCAGCAGGCTCAGCAGCTCGGAAAGTTGCAAATTGCGCGTCTCGCGCAGCTCCAGCAGACGGCGGTTGACGGCATCTCGGATCCGTTCAAGCTGCGGCACGTCGAGCGCCGCAACATCCAGAATCGTCGGAACATCGTCCATCGGAGCACCCTTTCGATCTCAGAACGACAGCATCGGGCGATCGGTCGCTCCCACAGCGTGAATCATAGCACAAACTCTGGCACCTGTCCGTTCCAAACGATGACGAACATTTCACAATTGTGTGATACGCCAAAAACCCCCGCAGCATAGAGCTGCGGGGGCATAATAATATCTGGAGGCGACGGCCGGATTTGAACCGGCGCATGGAGGCTTTGCAGGCCCCTGCCTTACCACTTGGCTACGTCGCCGAACTATTGGATTCTATCATACTCACCGGGGTGTGTCAAAATGGTATAATCGGGCCGGGGAGCTAGTTTGAGCGAGGGCAGTCTGTGAACCCCTACCTACGCGCGCTCGGCTTCGGCCAGGACGACCGGGTCGCCATTATCCACGCCGACGATATTGGGATGTGTCACGCCACCATCCCGATCCTCGACGATCTATTCGCCGGAAGCGTCACATCGTGCGCGCTGATGGTGCCGTGCCCGTGGTTCGCCGAGGCGGCGGTCTGGGCGGCAACAAACTCCTCCGCCGATGTCGGCGTCCACCTGACGCTCACCAGCGAGTGGGATCGCTACCGCTGGGGGCCGTTGAGCACGATCGACCCGGCGAGCGGGCTGCTCGATGCCGATGGTTTTTTCTTTCGATCCACCGCCGAGGCCCAGGCGCATGCCGCGCCGGAGGCCGTCGGCGTCGAGCTTGAGCGGCAGGTTGCGCGCGCGCTGGCGGCCGGCGTCGCGCCGACCCACGTCGACAGCCATATGGGCACCGTCTTCCACCCGGAGCTGCTGCCGTACTACCTGGCGGCCGGGGCCAACATCGGCGCGCCGGCGATGGTCCCGCGAGCCAGCGAGTCTGCAAAGCGCATGGCCCCCACGGACAACACCGCAGCGTGGTCGCTGACCGTCACCGCCGAGCTGGAACGCGCTGGGCTGCCGCTGATCGACCATATCGTCGGCATGCCGCTCGACACCGTCGGCGACCGGGTGGCGATCGCCAAGGAGATCCTCGGCGATCTGCCGGCCGGTCTGAGCTATGTCATCCTCCACCCCGCCGCAGATACCCCCGAGCTGCGGGCGATCTGCGATGATGCCGAAGCGCGGATCGCCGATTATCACGCATTCTCCGGCGCGGCGATGCGCGATATGGTGCGGCAGAGCGGCGTCCAGACCATCGGCTTTGGCGCGATCCAGCGCGTGCTGCGGCAGGGGCTGCCGTGATCGCGCGCGCGGCGAACCCGGGCGACCAAGGCCCGATCGCGCGGCTGCTCAGCTTCCCGCAGTTCAGCTACCTGGCAGTCGCGAGCGCGGAGATCCCCGAGCTGCTCGCCGAGGGCGCAGGCGTCGTCGCCGAGAGCGACGGGCAGGTATGCGCCGCGCTGATCGCCGAGCTCGTCGATGACGAGGTGGCCTGGCTGCGGGTGGCCAGCGCCGGCCGCGAGCGCGCCGTGCAGCAGACGATGCTGGCGCTGATAGATGCGCTGAACGCGCTGCTGCGGGCGCGCGGCGTACGCCGGCTGCTGATCGCCAACGGGGCGTTCAGCGATCTGTGGCTGCGTCAGGCGCTGCAGGCGCGCGGGTTCGCCGCAGCAGACGATGTGCTAGTGTACGAGACCGAGCGGTTGGTGCCGCCAGCGCGCGGCGACGCGACGATCGATGTGCGCCGCGCCACAGCGGCCGATCTTGCCACCGCGATCGCCATCGACCACGCGGCGTTCGCGCCAGACTGGTACAAGCGCGGGCGGGCGCTGGAGCCGGCGCTGGGCGAGGCACCGCTGTTTGTGATCGCTGAGCGCGCCGGCAGGCCGATCGGCTACGCATTTGTGACGGCCCATTTTGGCGGGCGGCTGGTGCATCTGGTGCGCATCGCGGTGCTGCCAGACGAGCGCGGCCGCGGCGTCGGCGTCAGGCTGCTGGCCGAGGTGATGGACTACGCCGCCGCAGTGCGCGCCAACGTGGTCACGCTCAATACCCAGGCGGCAAACGCCAGCGCGCGGCGGCTCTATGAGTGGTTTGGCTTCAGGCTGACCGGCGAGCGACAAGAGGTACTTGCGCTCACTATTACAGAAAATTCATCTTGACAGATAATGGTTAAAAGCGATAATATAGATGATATCCTGGAGCGAGTGCAACCGGAACGTTTTTTGCTCGTGGTGCGGTTTTCCAACGCACCATCGCCTTTCTGTTGCACCTTAACAACTGCATAGCTAGGAGGGATGTTGTGCCAGAGTTTGTCATTCCGATTCTGATGCTGGTGGCGGGTCTCGCCGCCGGTGCCGGGGTCGGTGGTTATTTATTTCGTAACACGCTCACCACCCGGATGCGGCAGGTCGATGCCGAGGCCCGCGCCGAAGTCGAGACCATCCGATCCGAGCAGAAAGACCTGGTGCTGCGGGCCACGGACGATGCGCTCAAGCTGCGCACCGAGGCCGAGGTGCAGATCCGCGACTCGCGCACCTCGATCGTCAAGCAGGAGGAGCGGCTGCAGCGCAAGGAGGAGAACCTCGATCGCAAGCTCGATGGCATCGAGCGGCGCGAGCGACAGATCCAGACCCGCGAGCGGCAGATCGAGCAGCTCCAGCAGGAGGCAGACCAGCTGCGCGGGCAGCAGCGCTCCGAGCTTGAGCGGGTCTCGGCGCTCAGCCAGGATGACGCCAGGGCGATCATTTTGCAGCGAGTTGAGACCGAGGCGCGCGACGAGAGCGCGCGGCGCATCCGCGAGATCGAGCGCGCCATGCACGAAGATGCCGACAAGATCGCCCGCAAGGTGATCAGCCTCGCCATCCAGCGCAGCGCCTCGGAGTACGTGGCCGAGATCACCGTCTCGACGGTGCCGCTCCCAAGCGAGGAGCTGAAGGGGCGGATCATCGGGCGCGAGGGGCGCAATATTCGCGCGTTCGAGCAGATCACCGGCGTCGATATTATCGTCGATGATACGCCCGAGGCGGTCACGCTCTCCTGCCATGACCCTGTCCGCCGCGAGGTGGCCAGGCTTTCGTTGATCAAACTGCTGAAGGATGGGCGCATCCACCCGACTCGGATCGAGGAGGTGGTTGGCAAGACGCAGCAAGAGATCGACCAGATCATGCGCGACGAGGGCGAGCGCGTGGCCTACGAGGCCAACGTGCAGGGGCTGCACCCCGATCTGATCAAGGCGCTCGGGCGGCTCAAGTACCGCACGAGCTACGGCCAGAACGTGTTGCAGCACTCGCTGGAGTGCGCGCTGCTCGCGGCACACATGGCGGCCGAGATCGGCGCGAATATCAACGTCGCCAAGACTGCGGCGCTGCTGCACGATATTGGCAAAGGGGTGGACCACGAGGTGCAAGGGCCGCACGCCGTGATCGGCGCCGATATTGCCAAGCGCCTCGGGCGGTCGCCGGCGATCGTCCACGCCATCGCGGCGCATCACAACGACGAGGAGCCGCAGACGGCCGAGGCGTTTTTGGTGCAAGCAGTCGACGCGATCTCTGGCGGTCGGCCGGGGGCGCGGCGCGAAACGCTCGACCTGTACATCAAGCGGCTTGAGGCGCTCGAAACGGTGGCGACATCGTTTCCAGGGGTGCAGCGCGCGTTCGCCATTCAGGCCGGGCGCGAGGTACGAGTCCTGGTGCAGCCAGACAGCATCGATGACCTAGGGAGCATCCATCTGGCCCGCGATGTTGCAAAAAAGATCGAGGAGAGCTTGCAGTATCCCGGCCAGATCAAAGTCACCGTCATCCGCGAGACCCGCGCGGTTGACTACGCCCGATAGACCAATACTGGCTGCGGCGCGCTACGATATGGCGCGCCGCGGCGACCCACAACGTTTTGGCAGTACAACGGAGGAGTTCCCATGACCACTAGCCACGTGACCCAGTCCGCCCCGCTCGCTCGCGCCGTCGGCGAAAGTCTCCCCGCCGTCGAGCGCGTGCACCATGTCACTGAGGTTCTCAAAGTATCAACACGATCGCGCCCGAGCGCGGTGGCTGGGGCGATCGCCGGCGTCATCCGCGACACCGGCATGGCCGAGGTGCAGTCGATCGGTGCCGGTGCCACCAACCAGGCGATCAAGGCCGTGGCAATTGCGCGTAGCTATCTCTCCGAAGAGGGCGTCGATATCGTCTGCACGCCGTCGTTCATCGATGTGGCGATCGAGGACGAGGAGCGCACCGCGATCCGTCTGCTGATCGAGCGCCGCGGGGCGTAGCTGTGGTCCGTGAGCTCAGCTCAGACGGCTGAAGCGCTGCTTCAGCCGTCTTTCTATGTCTGGAGGCGCTATGCTGCGGGTGGGATCGCGCTTGATGACGGCGACAGCGGTGGGCTACGCGCTGGCGCTGCTGCTGCTGGCGCTGGTGTGGCTCGCCGCGCCGGAGTTGACGTGGTGGGTGCGGCTGAGCGCTATTTTTGGCATCTGGCTCTACGCGCCGCTGCCGCTGGTCGCGCTGCTCGCCGCCGCCAGGCCCAACCCGCCGCGCATCGCCGCCGCCGCGCTCGGCCTGGCGCTGTTCGCCTGGCAGTTCGGCCCAGGGCTGCTGCCGCACCCCACCCCACTCGGCCAATCGGGGCGGCCGCAGGGCGTGGCGCTGCGGGCCATGACCTACAACCAGCTCTACTCCAACACCGACATGCCGCAGATCCTGGCGGCGATCGTGGCGCAGCGGCCGGATATCGTCGCGATGCAGGAGCTGCCGTACGCCAGCCGCGAGGCTCTCTCGCGCGATCTCATCCGCGAGTACCCCTACCAGCTCTACAGCGATGATGGCGCATCCTATGAGCTGGGGATGCTCAGCCGCTACCCACTGCGCGCCCTGCCAGCAGACCCCGTCCTCCCAGCGATTGTGGCGGTGGCCACCACGCCGGCCGGCGATGTGACGGTGGTCAACCTGCACCTGAGCGCGCCGCGGATCGAGACCAGCCCGCTGCGCCTGGGCTACTGGCTGAACGTCCCGAGCGCCTACGCGACCTACTTCCGCGACATGCAGGGGCCGCGGCTGCTGGCGCTGCTCGACGCCACCAGCGGCCCGCTGATCGTGCTCGGCGACCACATCACCAGCGATCGCGAGCCGCTCTACCGTCAGCTCGCCGCGCGCCTGACCGACGCCTACCGCGCCACCAGCTGGGGGCCAGGATACACCTTCCCCAACCACATCAGCCTCGGGATCGCCGGGACGCCAGTGCGCCCGCCGCCGTTGGTCCGCATCGACTATGTCTGGAGCCGGGATGGCGTCGCGCCGGCGGCGGCGCGGGTGGTCTGCCAATCTGGCGGCTCCGACCACTGTATGGTGGTTGCCGACCTGGTGGTGACGGGCACCGCCGCACACATCTCCCTGCCCTAGCATATTTGTGATTGACGATTGACGATTACGAACGCGTCGTTCTGATGCGAAGCAATGGCCGTGCGAATCAAATAATGCAGCTTGCAACTGCACCGGCGCAGTTTCGCTATAGTAATCCTCCGTGCGTTGTCCACGCGCGAAGCGCAGCGCGGGGGTTTGGGGGCGAAGCTTTTGAGATCTCCCCTTCCCTACGCTGATAGGATTGCTCTATTGTTTGAGTCGCGCGGAGGTGTGGCGGCAACATGACGCGGCGGCCGGCAATCGTCAATTACTCAATAGTCAATCCTAGCGGCCAGCCCCCTGGCCAACCTTAGCCGATGCCGCGCTGCGGGCTTTGACGTACTCGTAGATCATCGGCAGCAGCGAGATCAGCACGATGGCGACGGCGGCGATCTCAAAGTTCTGCTTGACGAACGGGAGATTGCCGAACACATGGCCGACGCCGAGGAATAGCGCGACCCACAGCACGCCGCCGCCGACGTTGTAGGTTAGGAATGTCCGATAGTCCATCTGGCCGATGCCGGCCACAAACGGCGCGAAGGTGCGGACGATCGGGACGAAGCGCGCCAGGATAATCGTCTTGCCGCCGTACTTAGCATAAAACTCCTGGGTTTTTGCCAGATGCTCGCGCTTGAGAAATGGGAGCTTCCAGTCAAAAACCCGCTCGCCGATCGAGCGGCCGATGAAGTAGTTGACGGTATCGCCCAATATGGCGGCCACGCTGAGCAGCACCAGCAGCAGCCAGATGTTGAGCGCATCGGCGTACTGTGCAGACAGCGCGCCTGCGGCGAACAGCAGCGAATCTCCTGGCAGAAACGGCGTGACCACCAAGCCAGTCTCGCAGAAGATGATCAGAAACAGCAGGCCATAGGTCAGGCCGCCGTAGGTCGTGATAAAATCGCCGAGATGTTTATCGAGATGCAGAAAAAAATCGAGCAGACCGCGTAACATGTCCAATACAGGCTCCTTCTCGTGAATGGCGCACCGGCGCTGATTGTATCGATGGTGGGGGATCATGTCAACTGCCGCGCTCGATCTGCCAGATGGCGTCGTCTACGATGATGACAGCGGCATGCATCATATCCGGGTGCTCAAGGCCGGGTCGATGCTGCTGCTGTACTTGGTCGACCGTGCGTCAGGCGAGCTGGAGGGGCCGCAGTCGCGGATCGATCTGCGGCAGCCGCTGCAGCTCCAGGCGCGCTACACCCAGCTCGCGCTGCTGACGCTGCTGTGGGTGCCGCAGCCGCAGGCGATTTGCATGCTTGGGCTGGCTGGCGGGCGGCTGGCGCGGGTGCTGCACCATATGTTGCCTGACGCGCTGCTGGACTGCATCGAGATCGATGCGTCGATGCTGCCGATCGCCAGCGTGCTGTTTGGCGTACCCTTCGACGAGCGGCTGCGGGCGACGGTGGCCGACGGCCGGGCGTTTCTGGAGCGCGGCGCAGCGCGGCGCTACGATATTATCATAATGGATGCCTTCAGCGACCACTCCGACGAGCTCGACCACCTGGCGACCGCCGAGTTCTATGCCGCATGCGACGCGCGGCTGGCGCAGGGCGGGGCAATGTGCGCCAATATGCTGGACGGCGACCCGCGCTACGCCGCCAAGGTCGCCACGTTCCGCGCCGCATGGCCGCACGTCTGGCTGGCAGAGCACGGCGGCGGGGCGGTGCTGTTCGGCAGTCGGGCGAGGCTGACGCGGCACGAACTGAGCGAGCGGGCGCTGCAGCTTGGCGGGCGGCACGGCGCTCACTTTCCGCAGGAACTGGCCGGCGACCTGCTGACCCCGGCGAACTGGCCGGCTGCGCTGCGTCGTGGCGGGCCGATACTGCGCGACAGGAGCTAAACAAGGATTATATGACACCCACCACCATCCGCCGGATCGAGGCCGCGCCGCTGACCATCGCGCTGAACGAGCCATTTGGCATCGCTGGCGGCGCACAGGATATTGCCAACAACGTGCTGGTGACCGTCGAGCTGGCCGATGGGACGCGCGGCTACGGCGAGGCGGCACCGTTCCCGGCGTTTAACGGCGAGACGCAGTTGGCGGCGCTGGACGCGGTGGCGGCGGCGCGACCGAGCGTCGAGGGGGCGGACGCGCGGGCGTGGCGGGCGCTGGCGGCGGCGGTTAAAACCAGCAGCGGCATGGTCGGATCGGCGCGCTGCGCGATCGAGACGGCGGTGCTGGATGCGCTGACCAAGCATCACGGGATGCCGCTGTGGGCATTCTTCGGCGGCGCGACGACGGTGCTGGAGACCGATATGACCATCACCACCGGCGGCGTGGCGCAGGCCGAGGCGGCGGCGCGCGCGATCCTAGCGCGCGGCATCGGCGCGATCAAGGTCAAAGTCGGCGGCGGGGATGTGGCGCTGGACGTGGCGCGGGTGGCGGCGATCCGCGCGGTGGCCCCTGGCGCGCCGCTGATCCTGGACGGCAACGCCGGGTTCAGCCGGGGCGACGCGCTGCGCTTTGTGGCGGAGCTGACCGAGCGCGGGATCGCGCCGCACGTGCTTGAGCAGCTGGTGGTCAAGGATGACCACGCCGGGCTGCTTGCGCTGCGGCGGCTGGGCGTGGCCCCGGTGGCGGCCGACGAGAGCGCAGACGGGGTGGCGGCGGCGCTGGCGCTATGCGCGATGGGCGCGGTGGATATCGTCAACATCAAGCTGATGAAGTGTGGCGTGGCCGAGGCGCTAGATATCGCCGCGGTGGCGCGGGCGGCCGGGGTGGGTCTGATGATCGGCGGCATGGTCGAGAGCATCCTGGCGATGAGCATGTCGGCGTGCTTCGCGGCCGGGCAGGGCGGCTTCGGCATTGTGGATCTGGACACGCCGCTGTTTCTGGCGGAGAACCCGTTTCGCGGCGGGATGACCTATGCTGGCGGCCGGCTCGACCTGGGTGGAATCGAGGCCGGCCACGGTGTGGTGCCACGCTCGGACTAGTGTAATTGCCGATTGCCGATTGCCGATTGCCGCGTCGGCTGCTAACCATCCCCGCGATCTACGCGATGCCATGGATTTGTACGGGCGAAGCACGCGCTTGGCATGCTCTTTCTCCCGGATTCGATCCGGCGCGCTTCGCCCCTACCCCTTCGCCCCTACCGCGTCGCCCCTACCGCGTCGTCGGCGCCCCATCGCCACATCACACAATTCTGTGCAAAGTCTTGACAAATATTTACCGTGTGGTATACTACCTACCAGTTGGTAAGAACGTAAGCGGATAGCGCGCGAGGTGGCAGATGACGAGCAGCACGACGGACTATCTCCCAACCAGCACGGCGGGGCGGATCATCGGCATCGCCAGGCAACTGTTTATGCAGCGCGGCTACCGGGGCGTCTCGATCAATGACATCGTCCAGGCGGCCGAGGTGACCAAGCCGACGCTCTACTACCACTTCGCCGACAAAGAGGATCTGTACGCGCAGATGGCGCTGCAAATGTTGCGCGAGCTGCACGAGCGGGTCGCCGCGGCGATGGGCGACAGAGCGACCACTGCGGCGCGGCTGACGGCGATGGCCGATGTGATGCTCAACAGCAGCGACGGCGACACGCGCATGATGCAGCACGAGATCCGCGAGTATCTGCGACCGGAGCTCCAGCAGCAGATCGGCGAGGCATTCTACGCCCACATGTTTGCCCCGCTCGTCGCCGAGATGCAGCGCGGCCTGGATCGCAGCGAGCTCTCGGGGTTCAGCGCAGACCAACTCGCCAGGCTGTACCTGGCCTTCATGGAGGGGTTCTTCCGCCACACCGGCAACTCCCGCCCGCACGACGCACCATACACCACCGATGTGTTCACAACGGAAACCATCATCGGGATCTTTATGCACGGCGCCGGACACGCGCCTGCCGCCTCATAGCAGCAACGAAAGACGCAGATGACAACTATTGCCAAACAGACCAACAAGAAATCGCCGTGGCGCCAGCGGGCCCCGTGGATCATCGCCGCAGCGCTTATCCTGGCCGTCGCCGGCACGTTCGCCGCACAGCGGCTGATTGGCCGCACGGACCCACTTGGCGGCGGGCAGGCGGTGGATGTGACCGGCGGGACGCTCACGGCCGGGATCTCAGCCATCGGCCAGATCGAGCCGCTGCGCCAGACCGATCTCGCGTTCCCCAGCCAGAGCGGCCTCGTGGCCGAAGTGCTCGTCGAGGCCGGCGATACGGTCAAGGCGGGGCAGCCGCTGGTTCGGCTCGATGACCGCGACCTGGTGGTGCAGCTCGCCGCCGCCGATGCCGCGCTCCAGGTGGCGAGCGCCGATCTGTCGCGGGTGCGCGAGGGTGCCACCCCGGCCGAGATCGCGCAGGCCAAAGCGCAGGTGGCGCAGGCCGATGGCGCGCTGACTCAGACCCTCGGCAGCGTGACCGACGCCGATCTGCGCGCGACGCGGGCCGCCATCGACGAGGCGCGCGCCAGGCTTGCCACGCTCCAGGGCAGCCCCAACGCCGATACGCTGATCGGTGCCCGCGCCGCGCTCAACGAGACCCAGGCGACGCTGACACGGCAGCGCGCCAGCCTCTCGGCCGCCAAGCTCGAAGCCGAGCGCGCCGTGAGTGTTGCGGCGAACGCGCTGCGCGACGCCCAGACCGCCTACGCCGCCGCGCGCGATAACCTGACCCGCGTCCAGGCCGATGGCAAGGACCCGCTGACCGGCGCGGCGCTGACCGACGCCGGCGAGCGCAGCTACGCCGACGCCTATGCCCGCTCCCAGCTCGCGATGCAGGACGCCGACGCTGCGCTCGCGCAGACGCGGGTGAGCTACGAATCGGCTAAGCAGCAGGAGATCGCCGGCATCGCCGAGGCCGAGGCGCGGGTCAGCACCGCCCAGGCCAACGTCGAAGCGCTGCTACGCCCCAACGCCGACGCCGTGGCCGCCGCCCGCGCCCAGCTCGCAAGCGCCGAGGCCGCAGGTGCCAAGCTGCTCGGGACGCAGCGCAGCGGCGCACTCGCCGCACAGCAGGCCGGCCTGGACGCCGCCAAAGCTAACCTTGAGCGGGTGACCGCCGACCCGCGCGCCTCCGATCTAGCCCGCGCCCAGGCGCTGGTGGCCCAGGCAGCGGCGCAGCGCGATTTGGCCAAGATCCGGCTCGATGGCGCAACGCTGACCGCGCCGTTCGCCGGGACCGTCGCCGCCGTCAATGTGACCGCCGGCGAGATCATCGGCGGCGCGGCACCCATCAGCCTGATCGACATCAGCCGCTACAAAGTTAATGTCGTCGTCGATGAGGTCGATGTCGCCAAGATCGCCGTCGGGCAGCGGGTGGATGTACTGATCGACGCCATCGGCGCGCCGGCGCTGGCCGGAACCGTCAGGCGGATCTCGCCACAGGCGCTGACCGGCCGCAGCGTCACATCGTACGCGGTCGAGGTCGAAGTCGACCCGGCCGGGCGCGCGGTGCGTGCGGGGATGACCGCCAGCGCCACGGTGGTAGTGGGCGAGGATAAGAACGTCGTCAGCGTGCCGCTCCAGGCCATCCGCAGCGAGAAGAGCGGCTCGGTGGTCTCGGTGGTGACGAAGGGGAGCGACGGCAGCCTGAGTGTGGCGACCCGTCAGGTGACCACCGGCGCGACCTACGGCGACCGGGTGGCGGTCACGGCGGGGCTGAAGGCCGGCGAGCAGGTGCTGCTGCCGAAGTAGGCGACGATTGCCGGTTGACGATTGACGAGCGCCGCGATGCGCCAGAAAGCGATAGACGATGACGACCGACGATACAACCCAGAACGTGGTCACGATCGCGCATGTGACCAAAGACTTCGCGACCGGCGAGACCTCGTTCCGCGCGCTCGACGATGTCTCGACCGAGATCCGGCGCGGCGAGATGGTGGCGATTATGGGGCCGAGCGGCAGCGGCAAAAGCACGCTGATGACGATCATCGGGCTGCTGGATGTGCCAACCGCCGGTGGCTACTGGCTGGATGGCGAGGATGTGAGCCAGCTCGATAGAGACCGGCAGGCGCAGATCCGCAACAGCAAGATTGGCTTCGTCTTCCAGAACTTCAACCTGCTGCCACGGCTCAGTGCGCTCAAGAACGTCGAGCTGCCGCTGGTCTACGCCCGCGTGCCGCCAGAGGAGCGCGAGCGCCGCGCCGTCGACGCGCTCGAGTCTGTCGGGCTGAGCGGCAAGCTCTACAGCCGCCCGAACGAGCTCTCGGGCGGCCAGAAGCAGCGGGTCGCCGTCGCCCGCGCGATCGTGACCGTCCCGGCGATGATCCTGGCCGACGAGCCGACCGGCGCGCTGGACACCCGGACCGGCGGCGAGATTATGCGCCTGTTCCGCGATCTCAACCGCGAGCTGGGTCTGACAGTGGTGGTGGTGACCCACGACCCGGAGATCGGGCGGCAGATGGACCGGGTGATCGGGCTGCGCGACGGCCGGCTGACCGAGAACATCCTGCACGAATACTACGGCGGGGCGGGCGAGACAGAAGCCAGGCGACAGGAGGCAGTGACGAGTAGCACGTAGCATGTAGTGCGGGGTTTGAGGGCGCAGCCCCCAAGATCATCCTTTTCGGCGCTCGTAGGATCGCTCTCCCTGCTCCGTACTACCATAACAAAAACAAAGGATATCTACATGTTTGGCGAACTTGTCGGCATGGCGCTCGACAGCCTGCGGGCGAACACATTTCGCTCGCTGCTGACGATGCTCGGGATCATCATCGGCTCGGCGACGCTGGTGGCGGTGCTCTCGCTGGGCAACGCGCTCCAGAGCAGCGTTTTTGAGCAGTTCATCGACCTCGGGACGCGGCGGATCGCGGTGCTGCCAGGCGACCCAAAGGCGGCCGGCGCACGCGATGTGCCAGGCTACGGCGTGATCGCGCAGCGCGACTATGACGCGCTGGCGCAGCTGGTGGCCACCAACCCCGATGTCTTCCGCACCATCGTGCCAGAGGTCTCGCTCAGCGTCCAGGCCCGCCGCGCCAGCGCCGCTGTGCAGTCCACCGTAGTGGGAACCACCAAAGATTACAACGCTGTACAGGCGGTGCGCGCCGAGTACGGCCGGTTCCTGACCGCCGACGATGAGACCCAGAGCGAGCGAGTGGCGGTGCTCGGCGCGCTGGTGGCCGAGGATCTGTTCGGCAAGGGAGCCGCCAGCAAGCGCTCGGCGGTCGGGCAGCAGATCGACATCAACGGCAAGCCGTTCCTGGTGGTTGGCGTGCTCAACGCGGCCGGCGGGCCATTCTCGTCAGACAGCCGCATCCTGGTGCCGGTGAGCACGGCGCGGCTGCGGATCGACGGCAACCAGGATCTGCCCGGCCGCGGGCTCAGGATGTCCAGCGTGCTGATGGCGCTGACCAGCGAGCAGCTGGTGGATCGCGGCGAAATGCTAGTACGGCAGAGGCTGCGGACTGAGCGGGGCGTGGACGCCGGTGCGATCGACGACTTCCAGCTCAACCTGCCGACGAGTGCGCTGGGCGTGCTCAACGGCATCAACGGCGCGATCACCGGCTTCATCGCGCTGGTGGCCGGGATCAGCCTGGTGGTGGGCGGCATCGGGATCATGAACATCATGCTGGTGGCGGTGACCGAGCGCACCCGCGAGATCGGCGTGCGCAAGGCGCTCGGCGCGACCGACGGCGATGTGCTGACCCAGTTCGTGCTTGAGGCGATGGCGATCTCGCTGGCGGGAAGCCTGATCGGCGTGGGCGGCGCGATCGCGCTGGTGCTGCTGGTGGGGTTCGCGGCCGGTCTGGGGATGATCGTCTCGTGGGCCGCGGTGGGCCTGGCGCTGGTGTTCGCCTGCGCCATCGGCATC
Source organism: Roseiflexaceae bacterium (assembly GCA_043754595.1). Lineage (GTDB taxonomy): Bacteria > Chloroflexota > Chloroflexia > Chloroflexales > Roseiflexaceae > JAYUUK01. Next base: position 16,258 of record JAYUUK010000078.1, read on the forward strand.
GGCTTCGGCTACTACCCGGCGCGTCGGGCGGCGCTGCTGCTGCCTATCGAGGCGTTGCGCTACGAGTAGCGTAGGCGCTGGGGCGGCACAGCTACCGCACGCGACGACGCTCCTTTTCCCAAAGGGAACTGCGCGAGGCTGTGTCACCTGGCGCGGACGTAGAGCACGCGGCCTTTGGCACCCGGCGCGCTGCGCTCCTCGGTCACGAACAGCTCGGCGTGGGCGCGCACCAGGTCGCTGAGCTTTTTGTAGCCAAAGTTGCGCGAGTCGAAGTCTGGCCTGAGCTTGGTGAGGTAGCTACCGAGCGCGCTGAGCAACGCCCAGCCGCTCTCGTCGCTGGCCTGCTCCAGCGCCTGGAGGAAGAACGCGCGCGGGATCTCGCCGCCGGCCACCGCCTGGCTCGCGGACGACGCTGGCGCGGCGATCGCCGGCGCTGCGCCAGACGATGCGGCGCCGGACGATGCGACGCTGGACGATGTGGGCTGGGGTGGGTCTGGCAGCGCGAGCGCCGACGGGCCATCCTGGCGCTTTCTGCGCTGCGATGCGGGGCGCGTTGGGGTCTCGCTGGCCGGGGCAGGAACTGCCGGGGCAGGCACTGGGCGCAGCACCTCGGTGAAGAGAAACTTGTGGCAGGCATTGCGGAACGCCTCGGGGGTGCGCTGCTCGCCGAAGCCGTAGACCATCAGCCCCTCCTCGCGGATGCGCAGCGCCAGCCCGGTGAAGTCGCTATCGCTTGACACCAGGCAGAAGCCGTCGAAGCGCCTGGTGTAGAGCAGATCCATCGCATCGATGATCAGCATGCTATCGGTGGCGTTCTTGCCGGTGGTGTAGGCGAACTGCTGCACCGGCTTGATGGCGAGCTTGTTGAGCACCTTCTTCCACTGCCCGCTGGCGGAGGAGGTGAAGTCGCCGTAGATCCGGCGCACCGTCGCCTCGCCGAAGCGCGCCACCTCGGCCAGCAGCCCCTCGATCACCGCCGCCTGGGCGTTGTCGGCGTCGATCAGCACCGCGAGGCGCTGGGTGCGCTCCTCGACCTCAAACCTTGATTCGCTGGTCATGTGTGGTTCCTTCGTCTGCACCATCCCCGAGACCGGGCAGGGCTACG
>JAYUUK010000079.1:0-17356 GCA_043754595.1 Roseiflexaceae bacterium
CTCGCGAACTTTGACGATGAGCGTGTGCCGCCCGCTGGGCATGGCGATCGCCGTGCTCGCCTTCTTCCAGATCCAGCTGTTGAGCCCGACGGTGATCGATTGGTCGGCCCCAGCGTCGACGTTCACCAAAAAGCTGTCGCTGCCGGTGTCTGGCCCCGAGCCGAGCAGGAAGACGTAGAAGCTGCCGCCGTTGGTCACGTCGATGTCAAACGTCAGGAAGTGGGTCGTCGATGATGCGCCCGAGCCGTTGACCGTCCCGATCGTCATGCCGTTCGAGCGGGTCGCGTCGAGGTAGGTGGTGAGCTGGCCGACGTTGCGGGAGGGCAGCTCGGCCTCGATGAAGCCGCCGACGCTGCCGTCGAGCGCGTAGGAGCGGGTGGTACTGGCGCTGGCGTTGAGATCGAGCGGCGGGCTGAGCGGCGAGGTGTTGCCGGCGCTGGTGGCCGTCGCGGTGACGAACAGCCCGGTCGGGGCCGTCGCGAACGTATAGCTGAAATTGCCGCCGCCGTCGGCGGTCACCTGATCGCGGTAGGTCTGCGCCTGGCTGGCGCTGTCGGTGAAGATCTCGACGGTGGCGCCGGGTGTGGCGCGGCCGGTCAGCGCTGTGGCGCTGGTGCGGGTCAGGCTCGGCGCGCTCTGGCTGGCGTTGCCGCCGCTGACGAGCGAGATGGCCGCGCCGACGTTGCCGCTGATGCTATTCTGGCTGATGCTGTTGCGCAGCGTGGTTGAGGCGTTGACCTGCACCCCGCCGAGCGTGTTGCCGCTGATCGTGTTGCCCGCGATGCCATTGTCGCTGCTGCCGCCGGTCAGGAACACGCCCTGGCCGCTGTTGCCGCGAATGGTGTTGCCGCTGATCGTGTTGCCATTGCTGACGTTGCCAAACGCGATGCCATGGCCAATCGTCGCGACGCCGCTGCGACTGGTGCCGACGTTATCGCGCACCAGGTTACCGCTGATGACGTTGCCGGTGCTGGTCCGTTCCAGCGAGATCCCCTGCCAGTTGCCGTAGGTCTCGTTGTTGCGAATAATGTTGTTGTTTGAGCCGAGGATGCGAATACCGTGGCCATCGTTGTTATAGACGACATTATTTTCGACAATATTATTCGTCGATGGGGCTGAGTTGCTGTTGCCGCCCGGGTCGAGCATGATGCCGTAGATCGTATCGTTGGTGGAATTGGCGGTCACGCGGTTATCGTGCGAGCTATTGTTGCGGATGGTAAAGTACGAACAGCCGCGCGAGATGATGAAGCCGTGATTGCCGTTATAGGCCGACTCGTTGTTCTCCACCAGCACGTGATGGGTGAAATCGTGCGGGTCGAAGCCGTACTGAATATTGTACGCGAATCTATTGCCGCGGAAGGTCATATCGCGGGCCTGGAAGGTGTAGATGCCGTAGTAGTTGTAGGTGAAACTGCTATCGATCGCCTCGCCGGTGACCCGCGTCAGCAGATTAGCGCTGGCGTCGGTGCCGATATCGCGCCAGGAGACGCCGTATGAGCCGGCATCGCCGCCGGTGCTGTAGGGGTAGCCCATGTAGCTCAGATCGCTGCGGTGGATGTCGAGGTCGGCGTTGCCCTGGGCGATCACAAAGGCGCGCGCATCCTTATAGTTGGTGTCGTAGCTGCCGTTGACGGTATCCCACGAGGTGACGCGGCTATCCTCGATCAGGACGCGTCCGTCCTGAGTCTTGAGCCAGACGATCTTGGATAGGTCGATGACGTGCGGGTCAGCGCCTGGGTCGCTGCGCAGCCGCAGCCAGTCCACCTGCGCGCCGCTGGCCGCGCCGTTGGCACCGCCGAGGATGTTTAGCGTGGTGTCGGCCTTGACCAGCAGATCGGCGGTGAGCGTCCAGACCTGCTGCGCGCCGACGGTGGACACCGTCAGCAGCTCGCCCCGGCCGAGTGTGATGAGTTTGGCGCGGACGTCGGCGAGGTTGGCGCTGCCGCCTGGGAGCGAGATATATACCTGCGGCTGGCCATAGCTATCGGTGTAGACCTTGACAGACAACGATCCGGCGGCGTTGGTCGGGTGGGCGGATGCGGCGAAGCCGCAGACCATGGCGATCGTCACGAGCGCGGCGGTTACGGATGCGCTCACTCGGGCAAAAGGGCGTCGCATAGCTACTCCTGCTAGATTTGCCCACTGGAATGGCGGCCACAGACGGGGTGACCGCATGGCACAACGACATGTATGTGGGCGACGGAGTCTAATCTAGCGGCTGCGTGCCCACGCGTCAACGGCTGGGCACAACAGATTTGTCATAATGACGGAAGTGTTAGGGCGAGGATGCCGCGCTCATAATGTGAGGCGATCTGGAGCGATTGCACTGACATTTTGCTCATTGGCGCATCGTTTGACGCGCCGCTGCGATTACGGCGCGCCACGGCCGTAATAGTAAACGAGCTGCGCGTCAGCCTGACGCGCGATCTCGATCAGCTCGCCAGCCCGCAGCTCGGCCCACAGGTGCGGCGCGAAGCGGATCGTGCCGGTCTCGGGCGCGTAGCTGACGAAGCCCTTGATAATCATGCGGTCGAGCGGGTAGCGCACGATCAGCCGGCGCATGGCGGCGTCGCTCATCGCCGCGTCCGATGGGTCGGGCGGGCCAAACTCGGCGGCCAGCGCGGCTGTTCTTCGTGCGAGGTAGAAGGCGCGGAACACCGCCGCCACGCGCTCGATCGCCGCCTCTCCGGCCGGATCTACCGTGGCCAGTAGCGCCTTGAGCAGCACCGGCTTGTAGGATCGGGTCAGGTTGTGGCCGCTAGCGAAGTCGAGCAGCGCCTGACGCCAGGCCTCGGCGCTCTCCGGCGCTGCGGCGCGCACCAGGTCGCGGCCGATGTCGGCCACTCGGTCGCGGCGGAAGAACAGGCCGCGGCCAGCATCGGCGACGGCGCGGTCCGGCTGGAGCTTGCCGCGCTCGACCCAGCGATTGACGGTAGTAGTATCGACCCGCAGCAGATAGCTGAGCGCCCGTAGCGAGATCAGGTCGTCCTCGGCCAGCGCCGCATCGGGCTGTGGTATGGCCGCGCCATAGGTGGCTGGGGTCTCGCGGACGCGGCGCGGCGTGCTGGCCAGCTGCTCAAACTGGACGAAGTAGGCGTCGTCGAGCTGGCTCGCCTCGTCGTGCAGCACGCCGAGCCGGTGGCGCAGCATCAGCGCTGCCACCTGGTCGCCGCCGATCGTGGCGATCGGCGGGAAGGAGGTGCCGGCCTTGCGCTCGGCCTGGGGCGAGTAGCTGGCGGTGGTGATGTAGATGCCCTGGGCGTACTGCCCGAGCAGCGCGCCGATGAAGCGGTCGATCTCGGCGCGCTGGATGTTGGCGCGCTGGCGCTTGACCTGCACCCCGGCGCGGATGCTCACCAGCGAGGCACTGGTCTCCAGGCTGCCGTGAGCGTCGATCCCGCCATCGCCGATATAGCGGGTCACCGTCACATCGCGCAGCCCCATAAAGGTCAGGAGCTCGCCGGCGAAGAGCTCGAACGCGCGGGGCGGGAGCGACAGCAGCCGATCCTTGAGGCGGCGGCGCAGATCGATACTGGTCATGGGGCTAGGCCGCCGCGACGTGCTTGCCGAGCAGCAGCCAATCGAACGTCACCCCGAGCGTTTTTTGTAGCGCGATCAGCTCCATCGCACTCACCTGCGCTTCGCCGTTCTCGATCCGGCTGAACTGCGTCCGGCTGACGAACACCTGCTCGACCTCCATCCGCGCCCGCAGCTGCTCCTGCGTTAGCTCCAGCTGGCTGCGGCGCACGCGCACGCGCGCTCCGATCGCGCGCGTGCGCGTGCGCTGCTGGCTGAGATACTCTTCTGGCAGATCCTGCATTCGCTTGGGCATAGGTGCTCCAAGCCAGAGGATGCCACAGAACGATGTCCTGTAGTCCCATCTATGGGATTATGACGATTTTGTATCCCTCTATTGGGAATTGACACTGATTTGTCAATCCCATAGATGGGATATTGAAGTACAATACTCGCAATCGTTCACATAGCCGACGAGAAGCGATGGCACTCTCAGCACCCACGGCCGCCCTGACGTTCAGCGGCCACGAGACCTTTATCCTGCGCAGCAACTGGCTGAAAAAGGCCTACGATCTCCTCGGCGAGATGCCAGATCTGTTTTTCCGCGAGGACGCGTTCGTGCGGCTCGGCGTCGGCAAGAACATGGCCAGCTCGATCCGCCACTGGGGGCGGGTCTGCGGTGTATTCGCCCGCGTCGGCGAAGCCAGCGCCCACGCTGCTACCCCGCTCGGCGCCGCGCTGCTCGCCGATGACGGCTGGGATCCGTTCCTAGTGACGCCGGCGAGCCGCTGGCTGCTGCACTGGCAGATCGCGGCGCGGCCGCAGGCGGCGTTCAGCTGGTACTTCAGCTTCAACCTGCTGCGCAGCGGCGAGTTCAGCGCCGCGCAGCTCGCCGGCCAGATCGTCCAGTATGTGGCCCAGCGCGGCGTCAGGCCGCCGTCCGCCGCCACCATCGGGCGCGATGTCGACTGTCTGCTGCGCTGCTATCTTCGGCCAGACGCCGCCCATCTCGGCGCGGCCATCGAGGATGCGCTCCACTGCCCGCTCCACGAGCTCGACCTGATCCAGCTGCTGCCGGGTCAGCCGATCTATCGGCTGGCAAACGGCCAGCGGCACGATCTGCCCGACCAGCTGGTAGCCTACGCGGCGCTTGAGCAGGCGCGCTCGCTCGGCCGCCCGACGCTGGCGTTCAACGAGCTGGCCTACGGCGAGCGCTCGCCAGGGCGGCTGTTCCGGCTGGACGAAGATGCGCTGCTGCTGCGGCTGCTCCACATCGAGACCCTGACCGGTGGCCGCGCGACGTACGCCGAGAGCGGCGGGATCAGACAGGTGGCCTGGCGCGACATGGGCGACACGGAGCTGGCGAGCGACCTGCTGCGCGCGGCATTTGCCGAGGAGCCACGACATGTCTGAGCGCGGCCCGCTCGCTATCGCGCCACGTTTCACCCGCGCCATTCACATCCGCCGCGACTTCCGCGATCTGCGCTACCGGCTCGACGGCTATCAGGTCACGCCGCTGGTGCGCCAGACGGCAGGGCGGATCGTGGCCGGGCTGGAGTCGGGGAACGTCGAGCGCGCCTTCTCGCTCGTCGGGCCGTTTGGCTCTGGCAAATCGGCGTTCGGGCTGTTCGTCGCCCACTTTCTCCAGCGCACGCCTTCCTCGCGGCGGCAGCTGCTCGGCTCGCTCGGGGTTGAGGCGGATGTGCTGCTACCGCCAGACGCGCCATCGCTGCTGGCGGTGCTGGTGGCCGGCAACAACAGCTCGCTGCGCCGCACCATCGTGCAGCAGCTCGGCGATGCGCTGGACGCGGCGCGGCTGCCGCTGTCGGCCTTCGCGCCGATCCGCCGCCGGATCGATGCGCTGCTGCCAGACCCGGCGCTCGACCCGGCGCTGGTGGCTGAGCTGATCGCCGATGCCGCCGCAGCGCTGCGTCAGCACGGCCAGTTTCAGGGCATCGCGCTGGTGATCGACGAGCTTGGGCAGTTCCTAGACTACGCCGCGCGCCAAGGCGACGAGCGCGACCTATTCGTGCTCCAGAGCCTGGCCGAGATGGCGGCCCGCAGCGGCGAGACGCCGGTGCTGCTGCTGACCATCCTGCACCAGGCATTCGAGCGCTATGTGCTCAACGCCGGCCCCGCGCGGCGCATGGAGTGGAACAAGGTCCAGGGGCGTTTTGCGGACCTGACGTTTCAGGAGCCGGCGTCGCAGATGATCCGGATGGTGGCGGCGGCGCTGCGGCCCGATGGGCGCGACCCGCTGTGGGCGGCGCGCGAGGCGTGGGCGGCGCGGCTGTCGCCGCTCAGCGATGCGCTCGGGCTGCGGCCGGCGGCGCTGGCGGCCAGCGAGTGGCAGCAGATCGTGGCCGACGCCTACCCGATTCACCCGACGGTGCTGGTGGCGCTGCCGACTCTGTTTCGGCAGCTGGCGCAGAACGAGCGCTCGCTGTTCGCCTTCCTGCATTCGGACGAGCCGTGGGGTCTGCGCGACAGCTTGCGCGACGCGGCACCGGGCGGCGCGCTGCCGATCTACCGGCTGCCGCAGCTCTTCGCCTACGTCCAGTCGTCGCTTGGGTCAGGCCTGTTCGGGCGGGCGCGCGGGCAGCGCTGGGCCGAGCTGATCGAGGCGCGGACGGCGCTTGGCGCTGGCGACGAACTCCAGCTCGATGTGCTCACGGTGCTCGGGACGATCGGCGCGCTCGAGCGCTCGTCAGGGCTGCGCGCCAGCCGGGCGCAGCTGTCGCTGGCGATCGCCGACGCGCCGGACGACGCCGCCATCGCCGACGCGCTGCTGGCGCTGACGGGCAGGCGGCTGATTGCCTACCGGCGGCATCGCGACAGCTACATTATCTGGGAGGGGAGCGACCTGGATTTGGATGCGCTGGCGCAGGAGAGCCGCCGCGATCTGGGCGAGCGCGTGGCGCTGCATCGGCTGCTGCAGGGCCACGCCGACACCACGCCGCGCATCGCAAGGCGGCACAGCTACCGCACCGGCGCGACCAGAACCTTCGCCGTCCGCTATATCGCCGCCGACGATCTGGCGGCGGGGCCGGCGCAGCAGGCCGGGTTCGACGGCGAGCTGCTGCACATCGTCCCATCCGACGAGGAGGCGCTGGCGATGGCGTCGCGCTGGGCGAGCGAGCCGGCGCGGGCGGAAGAGCCGGCGCGGATCGTGGTGGTGCCCGGGCGGGTGCGACAGCTGCGCGAGCTGCTGCTCGATGTCGCTGCGCTGCGCGGGCTGCTGGAGAGCAGAGCCGAGCTAGAGAGCGATGCGGCGGCGCGGCGCGAGGTGGCCGGGCGACTGATCGAGGCGCAGCAGGCGCTGGCCGACGAGATCGCCGAAACCTATGGCAGCGAGCGCAGCCACTGGTTCTACCGCCACGAGCGGCGCAGCGTGCTGGGGGCCAGGCAGATCGACGAGCTGCTCTCCAGCGCGGCGGACGCCACCTACCCTGACGCGCCGCAGATCTGGAACGAGCTGATCGTCCGCCGCCAGCTCTCGTCCGCCGCCGCCAAGGCCAGGCGTCAGCTGGTGGACGCGATGCTGCACAATGCCGCGCGCGAGCGGCTCGGCATCGATGGCTACCCGCCGGAGCGCGCGATCTACGAGAGCGTGCTGCGGGCCGGCGGCCTGCACCGCCAGGGCGCTGACGGCGCGTGGCAGATCGGCGCGCCGCCGCTAGACGACCCGCTGCGTCTGCGGCCGGCGTGGGATGCGCTTGAGCGGCTACTGGCGGCCGAGACGCCGGAGCCGCTGCCGCTGACCGAGCTGCTCGCTGCGCTGGAGCGGCCGCCGCTGGGGGTCAAGCCGGGGCTGACGCCGCTGCTCTTCATGGCGCTGTACGCCGCGCGCGCCGGCGAGATCAGCTTCTACGAGCGCGGCAGCTACGTGCCGGCGCCGGACAGCGCGATGTTCGAGCGGCTGCTGGCGCGCCCCGAGCCGTTTGGTGTGCGGCTGAGCCGGGCCGACGGCGCGCGTGGCGCGGTGTATCAGCGTCTGGCGCGCAGCCTGGCCCCGCGCGCGCTGGAGCAGCCGGTGCAGCCGGCGCTGCTGGCGGTGGCCAGGCCGCTGCTGCGCGTGGCCCACGCGCTGACGCCGTTCGCGCGGCAGACCGTGAGAGTCAGCGAGCGGGCGCGGGCGATCCGGCTGGCGCTGCGCGAGTCGCGATCGCCTGACGAGCTGCTGTTCGAGCGGCTGCCGCTGGCCTGCGGAGTGATGCCATTTCGGGCCGACGACGGCGAGCGCGGCGATGATGTCGAGCGGTTCGCGCTCGCGCTGCGCGGCGGGCTCGGCGAGCTCCAGGACGCCTACCCGCAGCTGATGGCGCACGTGGCGGCGCGGGTTGTAGCGGCGTTTGGGCTGCGCGGCAGCGGGGCGGCGGCGCGGGCCGAGATCTTGCGGCGCTACGCCGTGGTCGGCGGGGATGGCGCAGATACGCAGCTCAGGGCGCTCGGCGTGCGGCTTGAGACAGCGGACGAAGACGGCGACGCGTGGGTCGAGAGCGTGGCGGCGCTTGCGGCGCGGCGGCCGCCCGAGCAGTGGAGCGACGACGACCTGGCGGGGTTCGAGCGCGCCATCGCCGACCTCGGGCGGCGGTTCCGCGCGGCCGAGGAGCTGGCGCTGGTGGCGCTGTCGGTCCCTGCCGACGCGCCGCTGCTGCGGGTGGGTTTGGCCGACGGGCGGGGCGAGTTGAGCGCGGTGCTGCATCTAAACGATGGCGATGCGGCGGTGCGGCAGCTCAGCGACGAGCTCACCGCCGCGCTTGGCCGCCACGGGGCGCTCAGCGCCGAGCAGCGGGCGGCGGCGCTGGCGGGGCTGCTGCGGGGCGTGCTCGGCGAGACGGAGTGACGAGAGGTGGCGTGGGGTGACCGGAGGGAGCAGTGAAGCAGAAGCGCGCGCGATCGAGTCTCTGACCTCCATGGATGTGAGCGCTTGCTTCGCCCATACGGATGCGACGCTGTGACGGAATGACTGGGGCAGTGGCGGAGCCGCAGTGCAGCGGAAGCGCGCGAGGCCGACCGCCTGTGATTGGCCTGGACGGGGCGGCACGCCGGGCGGCAGGCGAGAGGGTGACATTTAGGGGTTCGAAGGGGACGAAGTCCCCTCGCGGGGTTCCAAGGGGGCTGGCCCCCATGGGCCACGCCGCAGGCGGCCCACGCTGGAGCTAGAGCAACAGACAAGCCCGCGCAGCGACGATAGCCCGCGCAGCGACGATAGCCCGCGCAGCGAATGAGAAAGCGAAGCACCGAATGACATCCTCCAAGACCATCAGCGCCTGGGCCGAGCGCCCCGGCCGCCACATCGTCAACCTGAGCGGCGGCAAAGACAGCACCGCGCTGGCGATCTTCCTGCGCGATAAGATCCCGCAGCTGGAGTACCTGTTCTGCGACACCCACAAGGAGTTGCCGGAGACCTACGAATACCTCGATCGGCTGGCAAACTATCTGCAGCGGCCGATCATCAAGCTCAACGCCGAGCGCGGCTTCGACCACTGGCTGGATATGTACGGCGGCATGCTGCCGTCGTCGCGGGTGCGCTGGTGTACGCGCAAGCTCAAGATCGAACCGTTTGAGGAGTACGTCGCCGACGACGTGGTGTGGAGCTACGTCGGCATTAGGGGCGACGAGGCGCGCAGCGGGTACGTCTCCACCAAGGCCAATATCCACCCGGTGTTCCCGTTCAAGGAGTTCGGCCTGGGCATCGGCGATATCGAGCGGCTGCTGGAGAGCAGCGGGCTTGGCATGCCGAGCTACTACGCCTGGCGTCAGCGCAGCGGCTGCTATTTTTGCTTTTACCAGCGCAGCGGCGAGTGGGTCGGGCTGAAAGAGCGCCACCCCGAGCTGTTCGAGCTGGCCAAGGACTACGAGACCGAGCGCGGCGGCGAGCACTTCAACTGGCGGCAGCGCGAGACGCTCGCCGAGCTTGAGCAGCCGGAGCGGGTGGCGCAGATCAAGGCCCAGCACACCATCAGGCTCGAAGTCGAGCGCAGCCGCCGCCCTGACCGCCCGCTGCTGGATTTACTCGGCGCCGCGCTCGACGCCGAAGACGACGATCAGGGCTGCGATATCTGCCATCTGTGAGGAGCGAGCAATGGCTAACGTGAGTAACCCGTTCGTCGAATATCTTAACCGTTATACCACAGCCTCGCCAGACCATGAAGCGGCCTTCGATGAGTTTATCGCTCAGGCTTCTCCACCAGCCGGCGGGCCGCTTCGTCTCAACACTCGCGTCGCCACCTATCTGGATGAGTGCTTCGCGCAGCCTGACCCGCCATCGATCATCCTCACCGGCAATGCTGGCGATGGCAAGACATACCTCTGCCGTCAGATCGTCCGCGCATTTGCTGGCAACCCGATTCAGGACTGGGAGCAGTTCGCCGAACAGCCGATCCAACGCGGCGACACGCGACTTCATGTGATCAAGGATCTCTCCGAGCTTGGCACAGAGCGCGGCGTTGCCGTATTGCGCGAGCTGGCCTCAGCTTGGGAAGGGACAGGAAAAGATCGCTACCTCATTGCCGCCAACGAAGGGCGTCTTCGCGATCTGTTGGGCCAAGCCAATCTCATCAGGCTTGAGCGGCACATTGGTGAGCAGCTTCAAACACCAACTGGCGGTGTGCAGTCGCGGCTGGTGGTCATCAATCTCATCGAAACGACAACATCATCCTTTGTCCCGGAGGTGCTGCAATGGATGACAGCCGATGAACACTGGGCAGCGTGTGCCACCTGTCCGATCCGCGACCGCTGCCCGGTTCGTCATAATGCTGCCCGCCTGCGCGACCCACATATCGCCGGGCGCGTGCAATTTCTCTATCAACTGCTCGAACACCTGGATATCCATGTGACGGTGCGCGATATGCTCATCCACCTGGCATACACACTCACGGGTGACAAGAGCTGTCTAGCGCTTCAGCAGCTTGATGCGCGGCAGGGCGATCGAAGCGTGCTCGCTTACTATCGCAACGTGTGGGGCGGGGGTGAAGGCAGCGCATTTGCGCGCAAGGCAAGCGTTGTGCGCCATCTTAAGCTGCTGCGGATCGGCGAGCATTCGCTGTTCGATATCGATGAGTTTATCGTGGGCGGCGCTGATTCGGCGCAGCAGGAAGCGCATGCGCGGCTTTTTGCACCTACGGTCGATCTCGACTTTCGGCGCTTTGAGCAAGATCGCAAGGCGTACATCGAAGGTGGCGCTGAGGGGAACGCAGACAAAGAGGCGAGCACGATGCTGAAGTGGCTGCCGCACTGCCGAAGCAAGCTGTTCTTTGAGGGGCACGAGGAGCGACGCGTCAATCAACTAGTAGCGTTTCGTCACCTTGAAGCATATCTTCGTCTGCTCAACGATGACCAGGAGAGCCGCGATCATGTGCTGGCCCAGGTTGTCCTTGGTCTCAATCGAGGCTTCTCGCGGCTGTATCTCAACGACTCGACAATGCTCTACGTGACCAGTCAGGTATTGCACAGCGCAGAACAGTCGCGCCCGCTTATCAGGCTCGCCATCCCGATCAGCGGTTTGAGTCTGGAGCTTGAGCCAGTGCATGGGCATCTTGTGGATCGAGCGTGGCCGAGTCTCACACTTCGGATAGGCGCGCCACCGGCACTCTTACGTCACGATCCGAGCGCGGCAGAACGGCCTCAGATTTGGCGGATCAACTTGCTGCTGTTCGAGTATGTGATGCGGCTGGCTTATGGTGGCACCTACAATGTGCTGGCCGAGGAGTGCGAGCTGAGCTTACGCAACCTCAAAGACCGTCTGCTGAGCGCTTATGCCCGCGCGCCCGCCGCAAACGATGTTGTGGAATTTTTTGTCGCTGAGCGGCGGCGATACACTATTAAGAAGCTACGGATCGATGAGCGAGGGATTGTTCGACGCGGAGGGTAGCGACATGACAGTGCTCTATGGCCAATACAAAGAAGAGAAGCACCCGCTTGCGGCCCGAATCTGGGGACATCGCCTCCGCACCGGCCAGCACTGGATGGAGTACATGCTGGAGTTTCTCAGTGTGCTCGCCGGGTTCGATTATCATCTCGGCCAGGGACTCTCAGGCCGAGAAGCTGAGGCAAACTATCGTACGACCTATCGCGTGCCCCATCGGCTCGGTCTTCGTCGTTTCGTCTTCTACGATGAGCGCGAGCGTACACGCAACAGCCTCGATAGCCAGGCGCTTGACGAGCTGCGCCGACGCCTCGCGAGCGTCATGCCAGATACCAACGGCAAGGCTGACGATGCGGTGGTCGATCAGGTCCGCTCGCTGCTGCGCTCATTCGCGGCTATCGAAGAGGCGCGCTCCTGGTACGCCAAATCGCTGTTCCCGATCCACGAGACATTCTTACTCTGGGAAGGGCAACGCAAAGGTGCGACCCTCCGCGAAGATCGTCGGTCGAAGGCCGAGCTTATAGATATCGATCAGCTGACGCTCGACCGCAAAATGGAGTTTACCACTCGTAATTTCTTCGCCCGTGGCGGCGAGCTCTATTATTTGATCATCTCGGCTGGAACCGAGGGGCGACCTGAGCTGCGTGCCACCATCGCGCAGCGTCTGCGCGCGCTACTCACTGAGCAAAACCAGGGCCTCGGACGGATCGCACAGACGATCGATCACGCTTGGACAGCCCCGATTGGCGCTGATGAACATTCACACAACGGTACGCTCGGCTGGATTCTCGACCCTGAGTGCGCGCTGTATCGCCAGATCGCGGATGACCTCGCTAACTTTCTTGATAACGACCTCGACTCGATCGAGTGTCTCGAGCTGCTGGCGCATCTCATCGGCTTTCATATCATCTGCTACATTTACCATCGTGCCCATCCGGCGAGCCACGCCGAAGGACACGCGTCGGGGAGCTGTCAGGAGGCGTGTCGGCCGCAGCTGCTTATCGATCTACTCGGCGAGCAGGACGGCGGCGTGTTACGCGAGCAGTCAGCTGGCTTATTGCGTCAGCAAGATGATTGTCAGCTTAGCCAAGCGCGTGCATTCATCGCCGAGAAGGTTCACGAGTGGTACGGACGATGCCCAGCATACGCCGACAAACACGAATTTCTCAGCGGCGAGATCCAACAATTTTTTCAGATTGGGCAGACCAGAACGCGGGGAATCTACGACGCCGGTCTGCGCGAGATTCGGACGCGCTACGTAACCGAGACTGACTCGGAACGCCTGATCGACTACTACAGCGCGCTCATCTTCAAAACGCTCGATACAGAGTTTCGTAAAAACTTTCTCGGCGTCCATCGCAAGATCGGGCGATCGATCGGCTTGATCGCACCGCGCAAGGGGCCAGAGATCCGCTTCGTCCTCGGCGATACTCTGCTCAAGACGCTGACGATGGCCATCCTTGGCCGCAATAGTCAGGCTCCGTTTGGCACCTTTCTGGAGCAGCTGTATACGCGCTACGGTATCATCATCGGCCCTGGTGAGGCGCGCGCGGCCGAACTTATGTCTCGGCTTCGGATCAACGAAGAATACTATGCGCGCAATCGCGTTGCGCTGCTCCAGCGCATGCAGCGCGCCGGTCTACTGACACAGTACTCTGATGCCACAGCGATTGTGCGGCGTCGCTGAGCTAGGGAGACGTTTATGACGATAGCCACCGATGCGACGCTGGCGTGCGCTTTAGAGAAATACTTGGCCGCGCAGCTTCGCCCCCGCGCCGCTGCCCGCGCATTCTTTCGGGTGTCCGGTTTTAGCACGAATACATACGCCGCCCTGCTCGATAGATTTGCCAAGCAGGCATGGAAGATCGAGGGCCGCGCGCTCGAAGTTCGCAGCATTGAGCCGATCGCTGAACATCACGATCGGGTGATGGCTCCTAATCGCACCGCTACATGGTATCGAAACCATCTCAGCCCAGGGCAGGCGTTGGTGCTGATCCAAAACCGGCTCTCCGCTGATGCGCAAAGCCTTCAGGACATCTTTCCAGTCACCGAAGTCTCGCTTGTGCGCGATGGTCTGCCGCAGCTCATCGAGGCCGCGGTCGTGCGCTACCAGCTCAATACTCGTGATCGCGATGTGCTGGTTACCTTCGTTCACCGGCTGGCGCAGGTACGCTTCGAGCCGCAGCTGCGGGATCTTGCCGAGTTTCTGATGGCGGTCGATACCGCGCTCGATCGTTATTCCGGAACGCCGATTGAGCGCGCGATCGCGCAATCGCTGCCGAACCTTGATCTGTTTCGCTGTCTCGACCTCGCAGATGTGCTTAATACCGCACCTGGGGATAAGCTGCTCAGCCAGCTCGCGAGCGCATCGAGCATCGGTCGTAAGATTCTCGATGAGCGGACACGCGCCGATTACCTCGGGCGGCTTGAGCATGCGGAGCTAGCCAACGAGCTCGACAATGGCGGTGCGACCGCCGAGCAGAAGCGCGAGATCATACGTCGTTTTCTGGAAGGCGAGCTCCAAGAATCGCCCGAGCAGATGTTGCAGGTGCTTCAGATCGACTGGCGCGAGATTCAGCTAGTGATGACGCCGCGCAAAAAAACCACGCGCCAGGAACGCTTCATTCGTCTCACCGAGGCGCTTGAGACAGCACTCGACGGGGTTGCGGCGCGAGATAGCGAGCTGCGCACAGTGATGAACGATCTCCGCGAGGGTGTCGAGCCGGAGGGTGAGCAGATCGATCGCATGCTTCGGGAGCACGGCGACAGCCTCGCTCCTACAATCCGTAACGACCTGCGGCGGCTCGTCAAAATCCGTACGCGCAAACATGCCGATCTGCTCGTCGGGCTGACAGCTCTCGCTGTGGAGCTACTCCAGCCGCTACAATCTCCGCCGCAGCCCGACCTTCGGCTTCATGTTATCTCGAAGCTCGACCAACGTGCCAACAAGAAGGTTCTGTACGACGCGCTGTTCGTGTTTCGCACGCTATTTGGCGGTATCGAGCGTGCATTGCCGACGATTGTGTGGCAGCTCGATGCGTTGTGGGAGCGACTTCGGGCGTTGGAGTCCGATGAAGATGAAGACGAGGATGAGGACGATCCGGGGAACGATCGCGAGCGCGTCAGCCGTCTGGAGATCCCGTTCGAGGTTCGCGTGGTCGGGCAGGACGAGGCGGAGATCGTTAGAGCTGAGCTGATCTGGCAGTATCGCTCCGATAGCCCGGCTGCGGCGACCGCGCTCACGCTCGCGGCTGAGCATGAGCGTATTGAAGCCAGCGGCACTGCAAACGAGCGGCGACTTGGCATCCCGCTGTTTCAACACTGCCTGCCGGGCGATCATATCGGCGATCTCGATATTAGTAGGCCGATTCAGTCGCTCGGCGCATGGTTCGAGCGCCCAGACGATCTCCGCACGTCGCTCAACACTGCGCTGCGGTGGCGAGCGCGCACGCCTGTGCTCCAGGCGTTCGATACGGCGCTAACCACGCTCGAAACTGCCTGGGCCAGGTTGGTCGATAGTACAATGACGGTCGGCTTGCTCAATGCCGAAATTGATACACTGCTCGAAGCGTATACCAACCTGCTGAGTACTGCCGCCGTGCAACTGCGGACCCCGCAAGAGGCAGCAGCAGGCTTTCGCGTGCTCAATCAAGCGTGGATCGTCGGCCCGCCGGATTTCGAGCGCTGGGCATTGGTGCCACTGTTCCACCCGCTCAAGCTGTTGTGGTGGCGCGCGCGCGCGCGGCTATTTGACGACATAGTTGCACAGTTGCTTGATGCCACGCGCCCAGTGACGATCGTCGACGAGATGCGCTACCGCCGCGAGTTGACCGCAACCTACGGCTCATCTGGATCCCCACCGCTGCTAGCGCTACCGCCGGGCGAAGGGCGTCCAGCAACACGGTTTCTGCCGGTCAAAGAGATCGATGGCTATGAGCTGTACATCCGCGAGACCGAGCACAACGAGCCATATGGTCTCGATAGTACTATGCTCGCCGATGATGAGGCTGAGATTGTGGGACGGGATGTCGAAGGCATCGCTGCTGTCATCAAAGATTATATCGAGACCTACCCATTTGTCCGGAATGGTCTAGAGATCGTGATCTTCGAATGCCGCAATGGCGCGTTGCCTGGCTTACTGATCGATCAACTTGCCAAAATCAGCGCTCATCGAGGCTGGCAGGTGCGGCTCTCGGTTACGGTGCATACCAGTGATCGCGGCGCTCCGTTGTTTCAGCGTGCGAGCGCATGGGTGGAGGCTCAACACGCCGCTAACGATCGCAACCACGGCGGATTTTTCCCGCCTATCGAGCTAAAGGTGATCCAGTGCTCCGTCGACGAGCTGCTTGCAACTCGCGGAGATAACGATATTGTCATCTTGGCCGATGTTCTCAGCGACCGCAGCCAACATGTCGATATGGAAATCCGACCGCCCGCACCGCCAGATGTCCCTATCAAAGATTATCTACCGATGTTCAGAGCGCAGCAGGAACCCTTTCAGCAGGGCGACAACTTTCGCCGTCTGAAGCTAAGCCAAATACGTCAGCCAACGCTCGTCCGGCTTTTTGGGCTGATGCAGCACGCGGTGCTCAAGCACAGGCCGATGGATGTTGCCGCATCGGTCAATGTCTACCGAGATATAACATTACACCAGTGGGAGCACGACCTCGGAAAGCTTCACGAGCATTTCAATTGGGTGATCTGCTACGATACGACTATCGACCGCTTTTTGCTTAGGTCGACTCTGCCAGAAAAAGCGCAGGTCATCCGCTACTCGCTCGGTCTTGGAGCGAAGGGGCAACACAATCTGACCGTCTCGTCGACTCAGAAGGCGCAGACGATCGTCGAGCGGCGTCTGACGGCCCGGCTCGCCTCAATGCTCTCACAGCTCGACCCACGGTTCCTGATGCAGGTGACCGGGCAGTTGATCGAGCATGCCAAGCAAGTCTCAGGCGATATCGTGTTGCGCGCCGCTGGGCCAGGCGCGTTTCTCAATGAGCTAATTGGGCTCGTAGTGTCCAAGTTCCTCACCGAGCGGCGATATCGCGCTCAGTATCCAGCGGCGCTGACCACCTGGATACTGCTCGATGACTTCGAGCACTGGTTCGACGGTGGCAAGTTTCCCGATCTGCTGTTCGTCGCCATCAGTCGTAACGCAGACGGCGAGTTGCTCATCCAGTTCCAAGTGGCGGAGGCTAAGTGCGTCACACAATCGTCATTCGATGTAGAGGCGCGAGACGCCGAGGAGCAAGTGCGCCGGGGCGTCAGCCGTCTGGCGCAGGCGTTTGCGCCAGGTGCAAAGCATCTGGACGCGCAATATTGGTATGATCAGCTCTATCGGGCGGCGATCGGCAATCTCGAGGTCACGATCGAGCAGGAGCCGCTGTGGCAACTCTTCCGAGAGCGCTTTTGCGAAGGCAAGTTTCGCGCTATCTTCGAGGGGCACATCTGGGCATTCTGCTACGATGGGCAAGTGGGCAATACCACGGGGCCTGATGAGGACATCGTGTCCACGCCCGCGCCTGGCGCTCCCGAGGTGCCGCTGTTGGCTCATCGTTACGGCCGGAATGCGCTCTGTCAGGCGTTGCGCGAGCTAAGCGAGGAAGACGGTGAGCAGGCACCGCCCGAGCAGTGGCTGCCTACAAAGACCCCCCCTGCACCGCTACCGGTGCCGGTCACTATCGCGCCAATCGTGGCATCGCCAGTACAAGCGGCTTCGCCGACGCTGGAACCAATACCAATCACATCTATTGCGGTTGTCGGTCAGCAAATGACGACGAGTATTGGCGCAGGTGTGCCGCTAGAGACTAGAATCGAGCCGTCTCCGACAGCGATCGATCTCGACGAGTCTGAGCGGCGGTGGGTCACAGATAAGGCGCGCGATCTTGAGCGGGCCTTGCGGCAGCGCGGCGTGCAAATCATGCCAATCGATCCGGCGCTCGCCGATGTCGGGCCGAGCATCGTGCGCTT
>JAYUUK010000080.1:0-1962 GCA_043754595.1 Roseiflexaceae bacterium
CACTCGCCGATCAGGCAACGGCGGACAACAACGGGCTGATCGCCGCTCCATAGCGCCATCGCCCGCGCGCCATCGCCCCGTACGGGCGAAGCAAGCGCACCCATGGATCGCCATCACGCCATCGATCGCGCGCGCTTCGCCCGCGCGCCATCGCCCCGTACGGGCGAAGCAAGCGCAGCCATGGATCGCCATCACGCTATCGATCGCGCGCGCTTCGCCCGCGCGCCATCGCCCGCGCACCATCGCGCTACGCCCAGCCGAGGTCGTCGTTCTTTTTTGGCTTGCCCGCCGCGCCGCCCGCCGCATCGTCATCGCCGCCGTCGAGCTCCTCCTCAAGCATCTCGTCCACCATCTCGTCCCAGTCGTCGCCCGCCTCCTCGCCGAGCTCCTTGCCCAGCTTCTTGGCCCAGCGCGCGATCGAGCGCGGGTCGTCCTCGTCCAGCCCGGCGAACATGCTCGGGTCGGCCAGGCTCTCGGCGCGGCGCTCCTCGGATTTTAGCACCGAGACTCGCGAGACTGCCCGATGCACCTCGGTGTTCGCACAGCGCGGGCACGCCAGCCCTTGCGGGTCCGAGAAGCCATACACCAGCTTCTGAAACCGCCCGCTGCACGCCGGGCATACGTACTCATAGATCGGCATCGCTCACCTCACCATCTCGTAGATCAGCGGCGGCGCCGTGCCAGCATCGCCGATCGTGAACGCCGCCGCCAACTGCGGCAGCACCTCCGCAGCGCGCTCAGGGCTGCTGGCGTGGACGAACAGCAGCGGCTCGCCGGCCGCAACCGCATCGCCGACCTTCCTCGCCAGCACCAGCCCCACCGCTGGGTCGATCGTGTCGCCCTTGCGCTCGCGCCCGCCGCCCAGCGCGTTGACCGCCAGCCCGAGCACGGCCCCGTCCAGCGCCGCAACCACCCCGCCGCGCTGCGCCACCAGCGTCACCACCGTCGGCGCGTGCGCCAGCCCATCGCCCTCAAGCGCCGACGCATCGCCGCCCTGGTTTCGCACAAACTGGAGAAAGGAGCGCCACGCCAGCCCGTCGCGCAGTACCGCGCCCATCAACTCCTTGCCGGCAGCCACGTCCGGCACGACGCCCGCCAGCGCGGCTAATTCGCCGCCGAGCGCGCAGCACAGCGCCGCAACATCGGCCGGGCCGCCGCCGCGCAGCACGTCGCACGCTTCGCGCACCTCGAGCGCATTACCGATCGCCATCCCCAGCGGCTGCTCCATCGTCGTGATCGCCGCCACCACCTTGCGCCCGGCGTGCGTCCCAATCGCCACCATCGTCTCGGCCAGCCGCCGCGCCTCATCGATGGTCTGCATAAACGCCCCTGCGCCACACTTCACATCTAGTACGATGCAGTCCGCCCCAGCCGCCAGCTTCTTGGACATAATGCTCGCGGCGATCAGCGGCAGGCTCTCCACCGTCCCGGTGATATCGCGCAGCGCGTAGAGCCGCTTGTCGGCCGGGGCCAGATCGGCGCTCTGGGCGGCGATCACCAGCCGGTTCTGGCGCACCGCGTCGCGGAACTCGTCGCCGCTGAGCTCGGCGCGGAAGCCGGGGATGCTCTCCAGCTTGTCGATCGTGCCGCCGGAGAAGCCCAGCCCGCGGCCAGACATCTTGGCCACCACCATGCCGGCCGCCGCCAGCATCGGCCCGAGCACCAGGCTGGTCTTATCGCCGATACCGCCCGTCGAGTGCTTATCGACGGTGACCGGCGCGATGTCGTGCAGGTCCAGCGTCTCGCCGGAGCGCGCCATCGCCAGCGTCAGGTCGGCGGTCTCACGGTGGTCCATGCCGCGCAGCACCACCGCCATCGCCCAGGCCGCCATCTGCTCATCGCCGACGGTGCCGCGCGTGAAGCCATCCACCAGAAAATCGATCTGCTCGGTGGTCAAACTCTGTCCGTCGCGCTTGGCGACGATGATATCGACTGCTCGCATTAGGATCCCTCGGGCGGCGG
>JAYUUK010000081.1:0-17334 GCA_043754595.1 Roseiflexaceae bacterium
TGCGTAAGTCCATCGATAAAGCGGCGCTGGAGCAGTAGAAACAGCACCAGCACCGGGGCGATCATCAGGATCGCCGCCGAGCTGGTGAGCGACCAGTTGCGGCTGAAACGTGAGGCGAATTTATAGTAGCTGGTGGCCATCGGGAACAGATCGGGGTCGCTGATGAACACCGTTGCCAGAAAGAACTCATTCCAGACGTTCAGCCCAACCACCAACCCGACCGTCAGGAACCCTGGCCAGGAGAGCGGCAGGACGATCCGCCCGAAGACCTGGATCTCGTTGGCTCCATCGACGCGGGCGGCGTCCTCAAAGTCTGTCGGCAGGCGGATCATGTACGAGCGGAGCAGGAAGATCGCGAACGGCGCGTTAATCGCGGTGTAGAGCACAATCAGACCGGCGTGCGTATTGATCAGGCCGATCTGCTTCCACAGAAAGAACAGTGGCACGAGAAACAGCTGCACCGGGATGGTCGAGATCACCAGCAGCAGCAGCATGATCGCATCGCCACCGGGGAGCTGAAGTCGCGCCAGGCTGTAGGCCGCCATCCCGCCAAACACCAGCACGCCGATGATTGTGCCGAGCACCAGGACGGCGCTGTTGCGCGTCGTGGTCGCGAAGCCACCCTGCTCCCAGGCCTGCGGGAAGTTGTCCCACTGGATCGCGCGCGGCGGACCGAGCGGGTTGGCGCCGATCTCTGTGTTGCTTTTCAGCGAGTTGAAGACCAGGATGCCGAGCGGCAGCAGCGCAAAAAGGGTGAGCGCGACCAGCACGATGTAGTTGAGCGTCAGAGCGGGGGCGAGCCCCCTTCGACCGAGCGGTTTTGCGGCCATGCTAGATCTCCCATCCGCGGCGGCGCAGCGCGATAAATATGCAGATAATGATGCCAGCAAAGAGGCTCATGGTGAGGCCGAGCGCCGATGCGTACCCAGCCTCAAAGCGGTTGAACGCCTGTTTGTAGAGCAGTGTGCCGAGCACCTCGGATGAGCCGGCAGGCCCGCCCTGCGTCAGGATGAAGACGTAATCGAAGATCAGAAACGACCAGATCGCCGTCATCAGCAGCATAAACACCAACGTCGGCATGATTCCGGGGACCGTCACGTAGCGGAACTCTTGCCAGCGGTTCGCGCCGTCGATCCGCGCCGCGTCGAACAGCTCGGCAGGTATGTTCTGCATCGCTGCGAGGAACAACACCATGAGGAATCCCCACCACTGCCAATTATTAACGAAGGCGATGGCGTACAGCGCCGTCGCGGTCTGCCCGAGATAGGCTCGATCGAAGCCGCCGATCCCCATATCGGCGAGCAGCGCGCCGACGCCCTGCGTCGGACTGAGCAGGATGCGCCACGTCTGGGCGACGACCACCGTCGGCAGCACATAGGGGATGAAGAGCGCGGTGCGGAACAGCATCCCGCCACGTTTGACTGGCGCGAGCACGCTGGCGGCGAACAGTGCCAGAATCACGGGCACGGTTAAGAAGATCGCCATCCAGCTGATATTATTGAAGAAGGCGCGCCGAAACGAACTATCCTCGAAAAACAGCCGCTGGTAGTTTTCCAGTCCGATGAATCGCGCGCTGCCGATCCCGGACCAGTCGGTCAACGAGTAGTAGATCGCTGCTATCGATGGGCCGATGACCACCGCCAGGAATAGGAACAGGATCGGCAGCACAAACAGCCAGGCGGTGATTGTGCGCCGCGAGACCCGCACACGCCGCCGCGTGGTGCGTGTGCGGGTGGCGGTGCTGTGAGTATCGATCTGGGTCATTGTCGCCTCATTGCTTGGTGGAGCAGGACGCCGCCTCACGCTGTGCTGCGATCTGACTGTAGGTGTGGCACGGTACGGCTGCGATACCTAGGGGCGCTCGCGACGCACAGCCCATCAACGCTTGGGAATCGGCGGGATGTCGCCAGCCTTGACCTCGTCATCGAACTGTTTCTGGAGACCTTCGAGGTATTGCTGTGATGTGATATCTCCGGCCCAGACCCGCTCAATCTCTTCATAGATATAGACATCGCTCTTGGGCGGCCAGAACGTCCAGGTGGTGTAGCCGTAGGTGCCTGCGTCGGAGGATTTGCCCATTGCCTCAAGGATCCGCGCTTTGCGCGGGTCGATCCCCTGGAGCGCATCGGCCTGGAGCCGTACCGGTGCGGGCGCCGAGCCGCAGGCCGCCAGCAGCTTGGCCTGAACCTGGGCCGAGAAGAGATAGTTGAGGAACGCAGCGGCGGCCTTGGGGTCCTTTGCGGTCTTGGCGATCGAGTACGTCGAGCCGATGCCGATATCGAAGATCGAATCGCCGGCGCTGGCCCCAGGGATCGGCACCCAGTCCCATTCGTTGGTATTGTTGGCCGCAGCTCCGAAGAAGCTAGACATGCTCCCCTCTTCGTTCGCCATCGCCCACGTGCCTTCGATGTTCATCGCCGCTTCGCCATTGCCAAAGGCGGTGAGGCGTTCGGCACCCGTCGCGGTGTAATAGCGGTCGAGACCACCCATGAAATCGCCGTTCTTCTGCAGCGCGTTGAGCGTATCGATGGCGCGGACGAACGCTGGGTCGGTCCATTTGGCCTTCCCGGTGAGCGCCTCGTAGACCTTCCCCGGCCCGGCTACTCGGTTCAGAAATGTGCCGACGAACCATTCATTCGTCGGGCGCCACTCGGCATTGGAGTGGGCAAACGGGATGACGCCGGCCTTCTTGATTGTGGCGGTGAGGGTCACGAGATCGTCCATGGTCTTCGGTGGCTGCCAGCCATTCTTTGCGAACAGCGTCTTGTTATAGTACAGCACCAGCGTCTCAAGCTCATTTGGCACACTGTACAGCTTGCCGTTCACACGCCCGAGGTCGAGCGCCCAGGGGACGAAGCTGGCGTTCCAGTTGTACTCTTTGCCGAAGTCATCGAGCTCGAGCAGCTGATCGGCCTTGACGAGCTCGAAGGCGAACGATGGTCCGGGTGTCACGACGATATCTGGCCCCGAGCCGCCAGCCAGCGCCGTGCGCGTCGCGTCCCAGGCGTTTGGCTGTGAGACGGCATCGACAAACACCGAGTCGTTTTGGGCATTGAACGGGGTGATCGCGGTCTCGACGAAGCAGCTGGTATTGCTACCGCCATCGGGTGGCTGAAACCAGAAGGTTACCTTCGATTTGCTCGCGGCTGACTGAGCCGCCGGCGCGGCGGTCGGTTTCGTCTCTGGCGCGGTTGTTGCGGCAACGGTCTCCTGCGTCGCCGGTGCGGCCGGAGCTTGGGTCGGCGCAGTCGCGGCGGGAGTACCACAGGCGCTGAGCAGCACTAGGGCGAAGATAAGCAGACTACGGCACTTCATTGATCATGTCCTTTCTCCATTGAACTATAGAATTCGCTAGGAACCCAAGCACGACGGTTACGCCGATCGACGAATTTCGAGGTGGGCAGCGATCGCTTCACAGCGCCCACCCTCGTCAAGGTTATCCTCCATTCGTTCAAAGAGCATCGCCGCAGCTCGGCGCCCGATCTGGGCTTGCGACAGGCTCACCGTCGTCAGCGCGGGTGTCACCAGCGACGCTGGTAGAATATCGTCGAAGCCCACAATCGCAAGATCCTCTGGGACGCGGAGGCCGGCAGCCTGGACGGCGGCCAGCGCTCCGAGCGCCATCATGTCGTTAGCGATGAGGACTGCGCTCGGACGCGGCTCGACGCCGAGGAGCTGCCGCACACAGTCGGCACCGCTCTCAAAGCTGAAATCGCCGTAGCACACGAGCGGCGCATCGAGCTGTATACCGTGCGGGGCGAGTGCGGCGCGATAGCCTTCGAGGCGAATACGGCCAGGGCCGACATCGCTGGTGATCGCGCCGATCCGCCGATGCCCACGCTGAACCAGATACTCGGCGGCGGAGGCAGCGGCGGCGGCGTTATCGACGTACAGGCTGTCGAGTGGACGCGGCCCAGGCGCTTTTGGCGTCGCCTCGATTCTGACGACGGAGATGCCAAGGTCGATCAACGGCAGCAGATCGCGGGCGGTGGCGTGAAACAGCACCACGACGGTGCCATCGGCGCGGCCGTGCTGGAGCGCACGGATTGCGCGCCGCTCTTTCTCAGCTAGGCCGTCGGTGTTATAGGTGACGAGATCGTAGCCGTGCTGCTCGGCGATATCCTGGATTCCGCGCACGAGCGTGGGATAAAACGGATTGGTGATATCGGGGATGATGCTGGCGATCGTCGATGTCTTGCGTGTGCGCAGACTGCGGGCGGCGTAATCTGGCACATATCCGAGCTGCGTTGCTGCATCCATCACCCGCTGTCGCGTCTCCTCAGGCACGGCGATCAGCAGGTTATTGTTGAGTACCTGCGATACCGTGGACTGTGAGACGTTCGCCTGACGCGCAACGTCTGTTTGTGTCGGACGCCGTCTTCGCTCGCTGCCCATCGATGTTTTCTTTTAGTAATACGAATTGGTAATACGTAGTATATCGAATATCGCGCAGGTGTCAAGCCGCCGCACCTTGCGCACACGCCAGATTTGGCGGCCATACATGGCGTGCGGGTGGGGTCGAAGGGAAGGAGCACTGCAATCTATTTGACCGCAAACTGCGTGAAAACATCCGTTCTGACGCACATTACTCTCAGTGGGAGCGAGGTAACATCTCTACGCAACGACTGACGAGGGGGACGCGATGCTCGACACAACAGCGATACCACAGGCCGATCTGCTCTGGGACGTGGCTCGGGTTGCCGAGGCGGTGGCCGGTGGTGCCACCACGCCATCGGCCATCGGCGCATATTTGGGTGCGAAGGGCGAGCGGCAGGGCAACTACTATATGCAGGCGGCGCGGCTGCTTGGCCTCGTGCAAGATGGCGGCTGGGCCGATGAGCTGACGCTGACCCGCAGCGGCAAGGTGTTCCTGGCGGCCAACCGCGACGAGCGGCGCGACCTGCTGCGCCGGGCGGTGCTGCACGTCGCGCCGGCGCGCGAGGTGCTGCAGCGGGTGGCATCGCGCGGCGGCATGGACCGCGACTCGATCGCTGCGCTGCTGCAGAGCCTGGCCCCGATCTCGGCGTCCACCGCGCGACGCCGCACCCAGACCGTGACCGCCTGGCTGTGTACCGCCGGGCTGGCCGTCTGGAACGACGGGCGGCTGATGGCGCGCTACGCGCCACGGCAGCGGCCGACGATGGTGCAGAGCGCGGCCGCGCCGTTCTAGCGCATTGACGAGTGAGCGATTGCCGATTGCCAAACGCCGTGCCGTGCTGCCACGATCGCGATGAACACACATGCGTGGCACATGGAGCCCTCATGCGGCGGACGCCGGACACAGCAAGCTGCGTCCCTACGTCTGATTGCAGCAGGGAAGCGGTCAATAACAGGGCAATTGCATCACCCGCTGCTGTGTGCGCAGCGCGGAGGTTTGGAGGGTTCCCCTCCAAACAGTGGCTCTCTGGGGGCTTCGCCCCACCCCGCTGGAAGCCGTTGAAGATGCAATCGAGGTGAGCAGTACGGCGCGAGCGACGGGCATCGTCGCTCGCGCCGCGCTGTTTGGCGGTATAATGCAGCGGCAGCCGCACGTCTGAGCGCACGGAGTTTGTATGCACCACGAAGAGCTCACAGCCGAGATCGAGACGCTCATCGCGCAGCTCCGCAGCCACAACTACCGCTACTACGTTCTCGACGACCCGTTGGTGAGCGATGCCGAGTACGATGCGCTGCTGAACCGGCTGTGGGCGATCGAGGCCGAGCACTCCGCGCTCGCGCGCCCGGACTCGCCGACCCGCCGGACGGGGGCGGCGGCCTCGGAGCGATTCGCCAAGGTGCGTCACCCGGTCCCCATGCTCTCGCTCGGCAACGCCTTTGACGAAGACGGGCTGCGGGCGTGGCGCGAGCGGGTGCTCAGGCTGCTCGAAACTGGCGCGCAGGTGGCCTGGGTCTGCGAGCCGAAGATCGATGGGCTGGCGATCGCACTGACCTACGATGGTGGAGCGCTGGTTCGCGGTGCCACCCGCGGCGATGGCGAGGTCGGCGAAGATGTGACCGCCAACCTGCGCACCATCAAAGCCATCCCGCTCGCGCTCGGCGGCGGCGGTCCCGTCGCAGCCATCCCGCAGTCGATCGAGGTGCGCGGCGAAGTCTATATGCGAACAGCCGATTTCAATGCGCTCAACACCCGGCTGGCCGCCGCCCGCGAGAAAGTGGCCGCCAACCCGCGCAACGCCGCCGCCGGCAGCCTGCGCCAGAAAGACCCGGCGGTCACGGCCAGCCGCCCGCTGCGCTTCTACGCCTACGCCATCGGCCCGATCGATGGCGCCCGCCCGGCGACGCAGTGGCAGATGCTCGAACAGTTTCGCGCCTTCGGGCTGCCGGTCAACGCCGACGCGCGGCGCTTCGAGGACTTCGACGACGCGCTGGCCTACTGCCGCGAGTGGATGGCCCGCCGCGAGATGCTGGCCTTCGAGGTCGATGGGATCGTCATCAAAGTCGATCGGCTGGACCAGCAGGACGAGCTCGGCGTCTCGGGGCGCGACCCGCGCTGGGCGATCGCCTATAAGTTCCCGGCGCGCGAGACCACCAGCCGCATACTCGATATTGTGGTCAACGTCGGGCGCACCGGCGTGATCACGCCAAACGCCGTGATCGAGCCGGTAGTGCTCGGCGGAGTGACGGTGCGCAACGCGACGCTACACAACGCCGACTACATCGCCGAGCGCGATATTCGGATCGGCGACTACGTGACGGTCAAGCGCGCCGGCGATGTCATCCCGCAGATCATCGGCCCGATCGTGGACCGGCGCGACGGCAGCGAGCGGGTGTGGGCCATGCCCGCGACCTGCCCGGCCTGCGGCACCGCGCTCGAGCGGCCGGAGGGCGAGGTGGCGTGGCGCTGCCCAAACTTTGGCGTCTGCCCAGCGCAGCTGGTGCGGCGTCTGGAGCACTTCGTCTCGCGCGGGGCGATGGATATCGTCAGCATCGGCGAAAAACAGGCCGAGGCGTTCGTCGAGCAGGGGCTGGTGCGCAGCGTCGCTGACCTCTACACGCTGCGGGCCGATCAGTTCGCCGACCTCGAAGGCTACGGCGAAAGGCGCGTGAGCAACCTGCTGGCGGCGATAGCGGCCTCCAAAACGCGGCCGCTGGCCAGGCTGATCGCCGCGCTGGGCATCCGCTTCGTCGGCGGGAGCGTGGCGCAGCTGCTGGCGGAGCGCTACGGGTCGCTCGAGACGCTCGCCGCCGCCAGCGCCGACGAGATCGACGCCATCGAAGGTATCGGCCCTTCGATCGCCCAGAGCGCGGCCGACTTCTTCGGCCGCGAGGCCAACCTGGCGCTGATCGCCAGGCTGCGCGAGCTCGGCGTGCAGACGGCGGTGGTCGGCGAGACCCGCGAGCGGCGCGGCGATGCGCTGGCCGGCAAGGCGTTCGTCGTCACCGGGACGCTGCCGACGCTCAGCCGCGAGCGCGCCGAGGCGCTGATCCTGGCCTACGGCGGCAAAGTCAGCGGCAGCGTCTCCAAGAAGACCAGCTACCTGCTGGCGGGGGCCGACCCAGGCGGCACGAAGTTTGCCAAGGCGCAGGAGCTCGGCATCCCGACGCTGGACGAAGCCGGCCTACTGGCGCTTGTCGGCGAGCGAGAGCCCGATGGAGCGGGTGTACCGGCAGGCGAGACGCCCAACGATGCGGTCGCGCCGCCGGGGCAACTCGGCCTCGATCTGTGAGGGTGACGTGAGACCGCCGCTGCTGCGCGCGGTCTTCGACCAGCTCTACGACCCAATCTCGGCCGCGTTCGTCCCGCTGATCGATGGGCTCTCGCGGCGGATGATGCTGCGCCGCGGCATGGAGCAGCGCGGCGTCAGGCTATCCGGTATCCCGCTCAACTACTACTACCGGCAGCGACGCTGGCGGCGCGTAACAGCCGCGATGCCCATCCTGCTGATCCACGGCATCGGCGACAGCGCCGCGACGTGGGCGCTGGTTGAGGAGTCGGTGGCCACGCTGCACGATGTCTACGCCGTCGACCTCCCAGGCCACGGCTTCTCGGGGCTGCCGAGCGGGCGCTCGTATGCCACCGTCCAGGAGAATGTGGCGGCGCTGACGCAGTTCATCGCCGAGGTGATCGGGCGGCCGGCGCTGCTGGTGGGGAACTCGCTCGGCGGGCTGCTGGCGGTGCGGCTGGCGTCCACCGCGCCGCAGTGGGTGGCGGGCGCGGTGTTGATCAACCCAGGTGGCGCGCTGCTGGACGGCAAGGCGACGTGGGACCCATTCTTCGCCAAGCTCGGCGACTCGCGGCTGCTGACCGCCTACCAGATCGCGGGGGCGACGATCGGGGTGGTGCCGACGACGCTGCTCATCCCTGGGCTGCGCGGGCTCCAGCAGCTGCTGCGACGGCGGGTGATCCTGGACGCCTACGCCGTGGCCGACGAGACCAGCTTTCTGACACAGCGCGAGCTGGCCGATTCGCGGGTGCCGCTAGGATTAATCTGGGGGCTGAAAGACCACTTCTTGCCGCCTGGCTCGCTGGCCTTCTTCGACGGCGCGATGCCCGGCAACTGGCGGCTCTACCTGCGGATGTGCGGCCATCTGGCGCAGCGCGAGCGGCCGCTGGCGGTGGCGCGCTTCGTCCACAGCTTCGCGATGGGCGCGGCTACTGCGGCGGGTCACCCTTGAGCAGATCGCCGAGCAGCGCATCGTCGGCGGGCGGTGCGCGCCTGACCGGCTGCTGTGTCTCATCGCCGAACAGGATGAGATAGCCGGCGAGCAGCAGCACCCCGACGGTGATCGTGCTATCGGCCACGTTGAAGATCCCCGGGAAGTAGCGCACGTGGACGAAGTCGATCACAAACCCCATGCGGATGCGGTCGATCACATTGCCGATCGCGCCGCCGATGATCATGCCGAGGCACCACTGCACCAGCGGCCGATTGTGCGGCATATGGAAGCGGTAGAAGTAGAGCGCGCCGATGCTAATCAGGATCGACGTGATGGTGAAGAAGTGCGGGACGCCCTGGAACATACCAAACGCGACACCGGTGTTATGCACCAGCGTCAGGTTGAGCCACGGCGGCAGCAGCGGCAGCGTCGTCCCCTCGTTCGGGCCGAGGTTCTGCCAGACCCATGATTTTGTCAGCTGGTCAACTGTGATAATCGCCGCCGCGATCGCCGCCGGCATCAGCCAGTAACGGCGCAGCTCGCCGAGCGGCGAGCGTGATGTGTCAGCCATAGTGCCTCTTCGGTTATGCGGTGCTTGCCGAACGATAGCCGCCGCTACCGGCTGGCCCAAACGTCTCGCCGATCGCGTGGAGCAGCGAGGCGACGACGATTAGCTCATCGCGCAGCGCCTCGGCGACCATCCCCGGCTGACGCATACCCCACAGGTCGCTCAGGTCGGTCATATTGGTGCCAACCACCTGGGTATAGACCAGCGCCGGGCGGTCGGTACCGGGGCGATAGCCGCGGCGCATCTCGAAGCCAAGGTAGGCTGCGGTATCCGGCATCTCGGGGGCGACGCGGCGCAGTGCGTTGCGGACGGCGGCGTTGAAGACGCGAAACAGATCGGTGTCCGAGCGATCGGGCTGGCTGCGCACATCGGCGGTGTAGGTCCAGACCAGATCGAGCGGGCCGGGTGAGATATCGTGGCCATCGGCGCGCAGCTGATGGGCCGGCGTCCAGGTCAGCGTCAGCTCGACCCACGGCGGTGAGTTGGCGTCCGTCATGGGCTCGGGGTGATCTGGGAAGAGCTCAGCGCGATAGACGCGCTCCATCGAGTCCGGCTGGATGGTCTCGGCCACCAGATGGTCGTGGAGGCCGGCGGTGGTCCATGCCTCTTCAAGACTCGTGGCAATATCTTCGTAGGTGATCACGCTGGGCCCTTCGCTGTACGATTTCACGCATTGTACTGCGAAGCGTGACAATCGGCAATTGCGTCGGCGCGATGGCGCTCTTCTGCCACAGCGTGGCGCAGCGTGCGCCATCGCGTGTCTCACACGCTTGTGCCGCCTGCCGCGTGCGCCGCCGAGCGTGCCACCCAGCGCAGGTCAATGTGATATTGCCCCACTTTTGTGGCTCTCCCGCATCTTTGGTGATCATGGTTGACATTGCCGCTGTCCAATGCGCTGCACGTTGTTGAAGCGTCTCCTTTTCACGCAACCTGCGGAAGAGCCACTTTTGTGGACAGGGGGCACAGCGAGACATGTCAGTTTCAGTGGGGGTGAACCAGGAAGACGGATTCGCCTATTGGGAGGCGGTCCGCCGCTTAGCTGCCCGTGTGGCGCCGCTGCTCAGGCGCGCGGTGCCGGCGCGGCGGCAGTCTGCACGTATCTGCGACTCGTCTGAGCGGATTGTGCTCGCGGCACTGGCCCGCTCGCTGCAATCCGGCTGTCCCATCGGCTACGTATCACCCCTACCACATACCAGGAAGGAACCGCTGTGTCGCGACGCGCGATGGTCATCACGGCCGGGCTGATGCTCAGCCTCTTTTTGTCCTCGATGGAGTCCACCGTCGTGGCTACCGCCATGCCGACGATCGTCAGCCAGCTTGGCGGCCTCAGCGGCTACAGCTGGGTGTTCGCCGCCTATATGCTGACCTCGACGACGACCGTGCCGCTGTTCGGCAAGCTGTCCGACATCTACGGCCGAAGACCGCTGTTTCTGGCGGCGATGCTGCTGTTTCTCGGCGGTTCGCTGCTGTGCGGCATGGCGCAGACGATGCCGCAGCTGATCGCCTTTCGCGCGGTGCAGGGGATCGGGGCCGGCGGGCTGCTGCCGCTGATCTTCACGATGATCGGCGACCTATTCTCGCTCGAACAGCGCGCCAAGATCCAGGGGCTGTTCTCGGCGGTCTGGGGCGTCTCGGCGGTGGTCGGGCCGCTGCTCGGCGGCTTCCTGGTGGACTCAGTCTCGTGGCGCTGGGTGTTTCTGATCAGCATCGCCCCCGGCCTGCTGGCCTGCGTGGTGGTGGGCCGGGCCTGGCAGGCGGGCCAGCGCAGCGATGCCGCCCGCCCGGCGATCGACTGGGCTGGAGCCGGGCTGCTGACCGTGGGCGTGGTGCTGCTGCTGATCGGCCTGCTGGATATCCAGACGCCGCTGGGCTGGGCGGCGCTCGGCGCTGCGGTGCTGTGCGGCGCGGCGCTGTGGCGCGTCGAGCGGCGCGCAGTGGATCCGGTGCTGCCGCTACGGCTGTTCGGCGACAGGGTGTTCGCGGTGGCCTGTCTGCACGGGCTGCTGGCCGGCTGCACGCTGTTCGGCGTCTCGTCCTACATTCCGCTCTACGCCCAGGGCGTGCTCGGCACCGACGCGATCGGGGCCGGGTCGGCGCTCACGCCGATGCTGCTCGGCTGGGTCGCCGCCTCGATCGTGAGCGGGCGGCTGATCGCCAGGGTCAACGCCAGGACGCTGGTGCTGATCGGGGTGGTCGCGCTGATGTTCGGCGCGGTGCTGCTGACGCAGGCCGGACGGCTGACGAGCCCGCTAGCGCTCGGCGCGGCGCTCGGGCTGATGGGCGTCGGGATGGGGCTGTCGATCCCGATCCTGTTGATCGCGGTGCAGACCAGCGTGGCACGCGGCGATCTCGGCACCGCCACGGCCACGGTGCAGTTCAGTCGCAGCATCGGCGGCACGATCGGCGTCAGCATCATGGGCGCTGTGCTCTCCATCGGGCTTAACGCGCAGATCGCGGCCGCCGGGCTGGACCCACAGGTGGTAGACGAGCTGCTGCGGCCGGAGGGCGCTGGTGCGCAGATCGCCGGTGGGGCGCAGGCCGCGCTGGCGCTGGCGCTCCAGGGCGTATTCACGGTGGCGCTGATCGCCGCGGCGCTGACGCTGGTCGTCGGCTGGTTCACCCCGGCCGGCAAGGTGGCGAGCTTCGCCGTGCGCCGCCCGCCGGCGCCCGGCGGAGAGGAGGCCGCGCCGCAGAGTAGCGCGGCGCATCTGTGACAGGTTCGAGGCTGGGGCGCTGCGCGGTGCTGCGCGGTGCCCTTGCGTCTTCGCGTGTCCCGCACGCGTGGGCCGCTGCGCGTGGCCCAAAGGGGGCCAGCCCCCTTGGAACCCCCGCGAGGGGACTTCGTCCCCTTCGAACCCCTAAACGTGATGCCCTCACGAGCGACCCGGCGCACCATCCCAGCGCAGGCCAATCACGAGCGACCGGGCTGGCGTGCTGCCGCTTCGGTGTCGCTGCGCGGTGCCAGGGCCACGTAGACAATGCCCGGCGTCAGCCGCCGCAGCCTGACGCATGACGCAGGCTTTCAGGGCGTGGCAGACGGGCCCGCACGCGGCGACGCCCGTTTGGGGTTCGAAGGAGCGAAGTCCATCTCCGGGGAGCCTGAGGGGCGCGGCCGCCCCTCGGCCGGGTGCAGGGCGGAGCGCCTGCCCAGGATCGCCTGTGCGCAAGAACCGCCGGGTGCAGGGCGGAGCGCCGACCCACGATCGCCTCCGGCGCATAGGCCGGGTGCAGGGCGGAGCGCCGGCCCACGATCGACGTTGTCACCCCGGAGTGACGTACAGGTCGCTGGCGGCGGCGAAGCGCGCCAGGCTATCTGGCAGCCCGCCCGGGCGGTTGCGCGCCAGCCAGCTCCGCTCGAACTCGGCGACGATCGATGCAAGATCTTCGGCCAGCAGCTGTCTGCGCGCGGCCGGGGCCTCGCCCTGCTGCATCAGCTCGCCGCGGCGGCATGCGTGGCGCAGCATCCGCGCCGTCAGCTCGATCTCGGCCATCACCAGCGCGGCATCTGGCCCGGCCATGGCGGAGGCCCCCAGCGGCGCCAGCGCCTCATCCACCGCCTCAAGCGCTGCGCCAAAATCCAGCGTAGCCAGCTCCTCGCGCTCGCCTGGCGGGTTTTGCAGCGCCCAGAACAATGCGGACGAGTTGCCAGGCTCAAGCCCAACGTGACGGTAGACGTTGCCGAGCTCGTAGGCCACCTCGCCCATCGATCCGGTCGGGTCGTCGAAGCCATAGCGGCCGAGCGCTGGGGCGATCTCCCGGTCGCGGTTGACCGCAAAAGCCCAGGCGTAGGCCGCGCCGGCGGCGAACCCGAGGTACGAGACCGGCAGCTGCTGCCAGTGGCCGTTATCGCCCCAGTCCGTCACCAGGTAGCCGATCGCGCCGCTGGCCAGGCCGTGCTGCGCCGCGCCGCGCAGATTGCCAAGCACGTTGTCAGTGCGCCCGGCGATGCTGTTCCAGGCCGAGGTGCCGGGGCAGACGTAGAACGGCACCCCGGCGGCGGCGTAGCGCGGGCAGTTCTCGGCGAACGGGTGGTCGGCCTCGTAGCCCCACTCTAGCGCGATGACATCGCGCGGCAGCTCGGCGATCAGCTCGGGGTAGTGGTTGATGATATCGCCCCAGAACTGCATGGTCTTGCCGCGCCGCCTGACCTCGGCGTAAATCTTGAGCAGGAACTCCAGGTAGACCCGCCCGGTGCCACGCGCCTCACACGCCTCGCGCGAGCGGCCCTGCCCAAGGTCGATGGTCTCATCGCAGCCGACGTTAAACAGCGGACTGGAAAAGTGCGGCAGCAGCGCATCGTACATGCTCGTCACCAGCGCCAGGCTGCCTGGGTCCTCGGGCGCGAGCGAGTACGGCCCGCGCATGCGAAATCCCCACGGCGTGTCGAACTCCTCGTGGGTTTCGGCCAGCGGTGCGTAGCGCTCGTGGGTCAGCCAGCGCGTCATGTGGCCGAAGGAGTTCTGGTTCGGCACCAGCTCGACGAAGCGCTCGCGGCAGTAGGCGTCCAGCAGCAGCAGCTCCTCGCCGGTCATCGGCGAGGCCGCGGCCCAGACCTCCGGGTGATTGTAGTAGGCGAAGGTATGCTCGGTGTAGAGCTGGAGCTGGTTATACTTCCAGCCCGCCAGCCGGTCGATGAGCGCGTAGAGCGTGGCCATCGTCGGCACTTTGTCGCGGCTTATGTCAAGCATCACCCCGCGCGCGGCGAAGTCCGGGTGGTCATCGATCAGCAGCGCCGGCAGCGCCGCGCCGTACTGCGCGATCAGCTGCGCCAGGGTGCACACACCGTAGAAGATCCCGGCCGGGTCGCTGGCCGTGAGCATGATCCCATCGTCGCCGAGCGTCAGCCGGTAGCCCTGCGGCTCGATCAGCGAGGCAGCGACCACCCGCAGCACCGCGCCGATCGCGTCGATCGGGCCATCGGGGGTGGCGGCGATCTCCCAGGCTAGCCCGGCGTGCGCGGCGACGGCGGCCTGCAGGCGGCGGGCGGCGCCGAGCAGCGCTGCGGGCGGCGTGCCCTGGATGACGATCCGGCAGCCGGCTGCCAGAGTACACGCGCCGACGCGGGGCGTCAGGGTGCGCGGGTGGGGGAGCAGAATCGGCGATTGCATCGAGCATCCTCCTCGTCTCGTGTCCGGGCCGATCATCCACAGATAGACACAGATACCGCGCAGATACCGCACAGGTTGACAATTGACGATTGCCGCACTGCCCGGCAGCTGCGCCACCACCCCGCCACCCCGCCACTACTGCCCCGCCGCCCCGCCACCGCTGCCCCGCTGCCGGGCAGCTGCGCCACTGATGCCGGATGGTTCCGCACGCGTCATTTTACCAGATCGCCTGCTGCGGACGGCGCACAGCGTGGTGAGAGGGAACTACGCGAAGCGCAAAGCGGGGGTTTGGGGGCCGGGTACCCTCTGGGTGTCCCCAAGATCCTCCCCTCCCTCCTCCAGTAGGATTGCTAGAGCGGAATTACCCCGCTGCCGCAGGCAAAAAACGTATGGTAGCGCGGTGGAACAGATATTCTTTGGAACCGGCAGCAGGATGTTGCGTAAAATCATAGCGAGTGGTATTGTAGAACGCAGCGGCGCAACGAAGAGCGACAGCGGTGGCAAGGCATAGCCGCCCTGTCGCTTTGTCTATAGCTCCACAGATGTCCCAGATTTTCACTGATACACGAGGCCACATGTTCGATACCCTCAAACGGCTCCTGGTCGGCCGTCCGCTCGACTCTTCGCTCCAGCATAATCAGCGGCTCAGCAAACGTATCGCGCTCGCCGTCTTCTCGTCCGATGCGCTTTCCTCAGTGGCCTACGCCACCGAGGCCATCCTGGTGGTGCTGATCACGGCCGGCGCGGCGGGGCTGCCGCTGGTGGTCGAGATCTCGGCCGGCATCGTGCTGCTGCTCGCGATCGTCGGCTTCTCGTACCGGCAGACGATCCACGCCTACCCCAATGGCGGCGGCGCGTACATCGTGGCCCACGAGAATCTCGGCCAGACCGCCGGGCTGATCGCGGCCGCCTCGCTGATGATCGACTACGTGCTGACCGTCGCCGTCTCGGTCTCCGCCGGCGTCTTCGCCATCACGTCGCTTGCCAACACCTGGGGCTACACCTGGCTGAGCGACTACAGCGTCCCGATCGCGCTGGTCTGCATCGCCATCATCTCGATTATCAACCTGCGCGGTGTGAAGGAGAGCGGCATCATCTTCGCCGTCCCCACCTACGTCTTCATCATTAGTATCTTTGGGCTGGTGGTCGCCGGGGCGGCGCAGGTGTTCGGCGGCGGCACGGCCGGATTGTCGCACCCTGCCGAGGCGCTGCCGGCCCAGGCCGAGGCGCTGAGCCTCTTTCTCATCCTCAAGGCGTTCGCCGCCGGCTGTACCGCGCTGACCGGCGTCGAGGCGATCTCAAACGGCGTGCCAGCATTTAAGCCCTCCGAGTCGCAGAACGCCTCGCGGACGCTGCTGATCATGATCGGCATCCTGGGCTTTATGTTCCTCGGCACCAGCGTGCTCGCATCGTCGTACCGTATTCTGCCGCGCGAGGACGTGAGCGTCGTCTCGCAGATCGCGACCCAGATCGTCGGCACCGGCCCGGCATTCTTTCTCATCCAGGTGGCCACGGCGCTGATCCTGGTGCTGGCCGCCAACACCGCGTTTGCCGATTTTCCCAGGCTGGCATCGCTGCTCGCGAACGATCGATTTCTGCCGCGCCAGTTCTCCAGCCGCGGCGACCGGCTGGTCTTCTCAAACGGGATCTTGATCCTCGCGCTGTTCGCCGCCATGCTCGTCGTCGTCTTCAGAGCCAAAGAGCAGGCGATGCTGCCGCTCTACGCGATCGGCGTCTTTATCTCGTTCACGCTCTCGCAGGCCGGGATGGTGATCCACTGGCGGCGGCTGAAGGGTACTGGGTGGCAGCGCAACGCTGCGATCAATGGGCTCGGCGCGGTGCTCACCGCCGTGGTGCTCGGCGTCATCGTCCTGACGAAGTTCACGCAGGGCGCGTGGATCGTGCTGCTGGTCACGCCGGTGATCGTGCTGCTGTTCCGCGCCATCAATCACCACTACCTGTCGGTGGCGGCACAGCTCTCGCTCGATAAAGTGCCGGAGGTGGAGGCGGTCAGGCGGCACACCGCCATCGTCCCGATCTCTGGCGTCCACCGCGGGGTCATCCCAGCGCTAGCATTCGCCCGCTCGCTTGCGCCGGATAACGTCACCGCGCTCTACGTCGACCTCGACCCGGCGCAGACGCAGAAGATCCAGGAGAAGTGGGCGCGCTGGGGCAACGACATCCCGCTGGCGATCCTGCCATCGCCCTACCGCAGCCTGATCCGCCCGATCCTCACCTACATCGACACGATCGACGACGAGTACAGCGACGATATGCTGAGCGTTATCCTGCCCGAGTTCGTGCCGGCGCACTGGTGGGAGCATCTGCTGCACAATCAGACGGCGCTGGCGCTCAAGGCAGCGCTGTTCCTGCGCCGCCAGACGGTGGTGATCAGTGTGCCATATCATCTGGATTGACGGCGCGGCCTCTGGCAATCTTTATAACATCCTTAGGCGAAACCGCCAGATCGTAACGGGGTGTCGCATAGGCTGCGTGCTATACTCACCGCAATTTCCACTCAGGAGTGCGTGAGGAGCAGCATATGATGCGTCAACTTTTACAGATCGTGCGGCGGCAGCTCGCTCGGGCTTCAGCTTATCCTCTGGACGCTCTGGACGCTGAGCGTCTGCATCACCGCTGCCGTCACGTGGTATCTCGCTCGGGCGGCGCACCGGCCGGTCGATACACTCGGGATGGCGATCCACTGCATCTTGGTCGGGACGATCGGTCTGGTGGGGATCACGCTGGTCGAGATGCGCGTCCAGCCGTGGCGCTTCTACGAGTAATAGGCGCGATTGCCGCACTGCCGGGCAGGTTGTCCACAGATAGCCACAGATACCGGGCAGATACCCGCGCTGCCCGGCAGCTGCGCCACCGATGTCTGCACATCGCCACCGATTCCTGGCTGCCGGGCAGCTGCGCCACCGCTGCCCCGTCACCAATCGTCAATTGTCAGTCAGCCACCCGCGCACTCGCTCGTACACATCGCGGCGGTGGAGCAGATCCAGATGGCTCATGCTATAGCCGATCCACTGGTTCGCTGCGTCGAACGGCACGCTC
>JAYUUK010000082.1:0-5751 GCA_043754595.1 Roseiflexaceae bacterium
CAGTCACGTTCTCCGAGCTCGTCAATGTGGCCATCGGCGGCGTCACCATCTCGTGCCCGACCAGCCTTAGCTTCGCTGGCCTGCCGTTCAGCGGCACCACCATGGTGCTGACCCCGACCGCTGCGCTGCCCGCCGGAGCGAGCTGCACCGTGGCGATCGCCGCGAGCGCCGTGACCGACCAGGACGCCGGCGACCCGCCGGACACCATGGCGGCG
This sequence comes from Roseiflexaceae bacterium, assembly GCA_043754595.1. Lineage (GTDB taxonomy): Bacteria > Chloroflexota > Chloroflexia > Chloroflexales > Roseiflexaceae > JAYUUK01. The sequence goes on from JAYUUK010000082.1 coordinate 216, forward strand.
AGCTACAGCTTCAGCTTCGCCACCGACGCGGCGCCGAGCGTGGTGAGCGTGAGCCCGGCCAACGGCGCGGCCGGTGTGACCACCAACGGTACCATCGACGTAGTGTTCAGCGAGCCGGTCGATGTCACGACGAGCGCCTTCACGCTTGCGTGTCCGGTCGGCACGCCGCAGACGTTCGCAGTCAGCGGCAGCGGGACGAGCAGCATCACGCTGACGCCGAGCGCCGCACTGCCAGAGGGCACCACCTGCGCGCTCACGATCGTGGCCGCCAACGTCAGCGATAGCGACGCCAACGACCCGCCTGATACGGTGACCGCCGACGTGACCTCCAGCTTCACCACCGACGCGCGCCCGACCGTGAGCAGCACCGTCCCGGCGAACGGTGCCACTGGCGTGAACGAGGGAGCCAACATCGTCGTCAACTTCAGCGAGAACGTGAACGTTGCGGTTGGCTCGTTCTCGATCGAATGTCCGAGCGGCACGCCGGTGGCTTTCAGCGTCAGCGGCAGCGGGACGGCAAGCGCCACACTCGCCCCGACGGGCAACCTGCCATATGACACCCTGTGTAGCATCACCGTGCTCGCCAGCCAGGTGAGCGACAGCGACGCCAACGACCCGCCTGATACGATGGCGGCGAGCTACAGCTTCAGCTTCCGCGTGCGACTGCCGGCCCCGGCGCCCGTGGCCGACAGTTTCGGCCCGATCGTCGGCAACATCCTGGCCGACTCGAGCGCCGTCTCGTTCAGCGTGCTCACCAACGATACCAACTACACCGGCACGATCAGCGCCTTCGACGCGAGCAGCGCCAATGGCGGCACGGTGACGCTCAACACCAGCACTGGCACCTTTAGCTATAACCCGCCGGCGGGCTATAAGGGCAGCGACAGCTGGAAATACACCGTCACCAACGCCACCGGCAGCACCCAGGCCACCGTCACTGTCGCCATCAACGATGTGGTCTGGTTCGTCGATGATCTGGCGAGCAACGGCGACGGGCGCTACGGCTCGCCCCTCAACGATAGCGCCGCCGGGATCGGCTCGATCAACACGGTCAGCGCGGGCGACCGGGACGGGAGCGGCGATGTCATCTTCGTCTACGCCGGCACGTACACCCGCAGCTTCGCGCTCGAGAGCGGGCAGCGGCTGGTGGGCCAGGGCGGCAGCCTGAGCGCGGTGCTGACGGCCTATGGTATCACGCTTCCCGCATCGCAGAGCATCGCCGGCACCACAGCGGCCACCAGACCGACTCTGACAAACGCCAGCGATGTGCTGACCCTTGCCAGCAACAACGATGTGCGCGACCTGAACGTGACGATGAGCGGCGCGAACGATGCGGTCTATGCCACCGGCGCGCTCGGCACCAGCACGATCAGCAACGTCACCATCACCAGCGGCAGCGGCGGGCGCGGCCTCAACCTCGATACGACCAGCGGGACGCTCAGCCTGACGGCCGCGCCGATCGCCATGAATGGCATCGGGCGCGCACTATCGATCGACGGCGGCAGCACGGTGATCACGCTCGATGCCAGCTCATCGGTCACGCAGACCGGCGGCGGGTCGATCGTGGTCATCGCCAATCGCAGCGGCGGCGCGGTGACCCTCAACGGCCCCGTGACCGGCGGCGCGATTAGCAATAACGTAGCGATCAGTCTCACCAACAATCAGGGCTCGGTGATCTTCGCTGGCACCGTCACTGCAACCGCCAGCGGCGCGCGTGCGCTCGACGTTGTAACGCCGAGCGCGTTCGCGCTGACCATGAGCGCGATCAATAACACGCTGCGCTCCAATAGTAGTCAGACCGGCGTTATCAGCATCGGCGGCGCGGGTGTCAAGACGCTCGATGTGCAACTCCAGAGCGTCAACACCAACGATGGCGGCACAACGGCGACCAGGCCAGACACCGCCATCGCGCTGGCGAATACGATCGGCAGCTTCGCTATCACCGGTACCGGCACGACGCTTGGGAGCGGCGGGCGGATCATCGGCACCAACGGCAGCGCCATTGCGCTGACGAGCGTGAACATGACGTCGCTCAGGCTAGACAATTTCGACATCGGCGACTCGACGGTCGGCCCGAGTGGAGTGCGACCGATCCCAGTAGGCACCGTGCAGATCGGCAAGGGCGGTGCCGGCTCGGCGATCACCATCGGCGGCAGCACCAATACCGGCATCAGCCTGACCCGCAGCCGGATCGTGTACACCCGAGACAGTGCCATCAGCGGCGTCGATGTGCGCGGCCTGGCCATCGCCCAGAGCGTCATCCGCGACAGCGGCACCGCCAACGACCGTGACGGCGTCCAGCTTAGCTACACTGCCGGGGGCGGCGGGGCGGTCATCAGTATCACGAACTCGTCGATCACGCAGATCGGTGGCGCAGCGATCTGGGTGGATTCCCAGATCGCCAACGCCGTCGGCTCGCTGACCATCAGCGGCAACACCATCACTGGCAACAATCTTGGTGTCAATCTCTCAACGAGCAGCGCCGGCGATATCGAAGGTGTCAGCATCAGCGGCAACACGCTGGCCGGGGTGGCAACGCAGATCAATCTGGCAAACACGACCAGCAATAGCGGCTCGAGGATCCGCGGCACGATAGCGAGCAACACGGTCAGCGCGAGCGACCCGTTCAGCATCGCGATCTGGGCGGTAGCCGACGGCTCGGGCGCGATCACCGCCGACTTCAACGCCAATACTGTGACCGCGTACGGCGATAGCGGCATCGACATTGAGTCGCGCGGCACGGCGGCGAACGTCGATGCGCAGCTGCGCAACAACGTGGTCAGCGGGGCGGATGCCGCTAACGGCCTGACGGCGATCTTCCTCCGTAGCGGTAATTCTAGCAGCGATGCCAGCCGATTGTGCGTCAACCTGAGCCAGAACGACGCCAGCGCTGCCGCAGCGAGTTTCGCAATTGGCGACTACTACCTCGACCGCTTTCCTGGCAGCGCCACCTTCGCGCTCCAGGGGCTCACGCCAGCCAGCGGCGCGACGCCGACCCAGGTGGAGAACTTTGTGATAGGCACCGATGTGGCGCCCGGATCGCGCAGCGCCTTCGCCGAGACCGGGAGCTACGTGGCCGGAACCTGCGCCCTCCCGCTGCTGGCGGTAGGGGGTGGCCCTGGCGCGCAGGCGAAGCTGACTCAGGCGGCGCTCGATGCGGCGGCGCAGCGAGCGATCGCCGCCTGGAGCGCAAGCGGCATCAGCGAAGGCCAGCGCGCCGCACTCCACAACGTCAGCTTCGAGATCGCGCAGCTCGCTTCCGGGCGGCTCGGCGAGACGATCGGGATGAGCGTGGCGATCGATGACGACGCCGCCGGCTGGGGCTGGTCCGGGGCCGGTCAGATCGATCTAGTCACGGTGGTGATGCACGAGCTCGGCCACATCCTCGGCCGTGAGGACGTTACTGCTGGCGGCGAGGTGCTGATGGCCGCGACGCTCGCGCCCGGGGTGAGCCACGCGCCAGCAGCGGTTGCGCCGATCGCGGTCGGGACGCTTCCGGCCGACAAACACGTCCGTATCGTCTTCGATGTGACGATCGGCGCGCCGCTGCCGTCTGGTGTCACCCAGCTGGCGGCGCAGGCCACGGTGCGCGGCAGCGGCCTGGCCGATACCCGCAGCGATGACCCGGCGACATCAGTGGCCGGCGATGCCACGCTGACCGCGCTCGGCAGCGTACTGTACTTGCCGCTGGTGAGCACCATCGATACCCGCCTGCCCGATCTGGTCGTCGATCGCCTCGCGGTGACCGGCGGCGGCATCGAGGTGGTGGTGCGCAACGCGGGGAGCGCGCCAGTCACCGCGCCATTCTGGGTCGATGTCTATCTCGATCCGCGCACGCCGCCGACGAGCGCCAACCAGGTGTGGAACCTGCTGGGGACGCGCGGCGCGGTGTGGGGTATCACCGCTGGGGCGCTGCCGCTGGCCCCCGGCGCGACGCTCACGCTGCGCAGCGGCGATGGCTACTACCGGGCCGATATGAGCGCGACGGCCGGTGCGCTGCCGAGCGGGGCGGCGGTCTACGCGCAGGTGGACTCGGCCAACGCCAACAATACTGACGGGGCGATCCTGGAGAGACACGAGCGCGATGGCGGGCCGTACAACAATATCAGTCGCATCACGCTCGCCCAAGGAGTGACGCTCAGCTCGGCGGCGGAGGCTCGCGTCCCCGCATCGCTCGGCGCGCCTCTCCCGGCTCGCCAGCGCTAGCACATCAGACGCGCAGCGCACAGCGGGGGTTTGGAGCGCAGCCCCCGCGAGTATTCCTCTTCCCGCGCAGCGCACAGCGGGGGTGCGGGAGCGCAGCCCCCGCACATATCCCTTTCCCCCTCCGCTCTACACCCTCTAGCAGAATCAGTTAAAAAGACGACAGGGCCGAGGCTAGACGCCGGCCGCCTCCGCGTGCTACGATCGCATCAATCGAAACCGTAGCGAGGAGATCGGCCATGCTCACCCACGACCAGCGGCAGCAGTTCGAAACCCAGGGGTACGTCATCGTCAGTGGGCTGTTCAGCCAGGACGAGGCAGCCTTGTACCGCGACCACTATATGCAGATGGGCCAGGAGCAAAACGGCGATGTGGACATCGCCGACCCGCGCACCAGCGACCCGCTGCTGCGCTACCCGCGGCTGATGCACATGCACCGCCACGATCAGGTCTCGCTCGATTGGCTGCTCGCCCCGCGCATCGCCGAATGCCTCAGCGCGCTGCTCGGGCGCGAGCCATACGCCGTCCAGACGATGCACTACTTCAAGCCGGCCGGCGCGCGGGGCCAGGCGCTTCACCAGGATAACTACTACCTGCGGGTCCAGCCGGGCACCTGTATCGCCGCGTGGATGGCGCTCGACCCGTGCGACGAGGTCAACGGCTGCCTCCAGGTGGTTCCTGGCAGCCACGAGTGGCCAGTGCTGTGTACCGTGCCGGCAGACACAACCCAGAGCTTCACCGATGTGGTGGTGCCGATCCCGACTGGCACGCCGATCCAGCCGGTGATCATGCAGCCCGGCGATGTGCTGTTCTTCAACGGCCAGATCGTCCACGGCTCGCTGCCAAATACTTCGTCCGATCGCTTCCGCCGCTCGCTGATCGGCCACTACATCGAGGGCGACACCGAGCGCGTCGCGTCGTGGTACCGTCCAGCCCTGCGCATGGACGGCAGCGAGCTGATCCTGCCAGCCAGCCCCGGCGGCAGCCAGTGCGGCGTTTGGGTCGACCAGGACGGCGCGCCGCAGATCGAGGTCTCTGGCTTCGAGATGGTCGAGCGCGCCAGCGAGTAGCGAGGCACAGCGAGTAATGGGGGCACAGCGCGCACCGCCAGTTGGTGTGGGGGCGCAGCCCCCACGATCTCCCCTTCCCCCCCAAAGTATCCACCGGTAGATGCAATTCGCACTGACGTCGTAGATGTCAAAGTTGTCACAATCGGATGCATCAAAAATAAATCTCGCTGGAGTACAATAGGCAGAAGTTGGGCGTGCGACGTTGCTCCCCCTCACCTTCTGCCTTTGGTTCGGCACCAGCGGCCACGCCGCTCCCAAACCAT
>JAYUUK010000083.1:0-5742 GCA_043754595.1 Roseiflexaceae bacterium
CAGAATCAACGACAACCGGATATTGGGAGTGGTTTTATCGATTTCTACGGTGGCCCGGGAGCCGCCGCTAGTACAGGAATATCAGTTGGCCCAGCCAGCGTCGACGTCGGTCTTTCGGTTGGACAGCAGGCATTGATGTCAGGTGGTACGATTGGGGGAACGTTTGGGTTTGGAAAGGGGATGGAACAATTGGAACTTCCCGACACGGCATCACGCTGGTTGCAAACAGTAGCAAGCAGTTCAGCAAGCGTTGGAGCATCAGATATTATTCCCCAGACTCGGGTCACGTTTCATAGTGGTGCCAATCGTCGTCCAACACGCGCGGATGCCGTAAACTTTAAACGCTTCTTGTCGATGAGCATTCCGCTAGCAGGCAACTCGCTTTCTTCATTACGAGGGATTATGATGAATATTGTGACCTACAATGGTGATCGATGGGAAGAACAGCGGAGATGATCAGGTATATGCAACAGTTGCGTATCGCACACATCTGTGTCCTAACCACGATACTCAGCGTAGCACTCGTGGGTTGCACCCGAACGGGCGCTGCTGAACCGGTGGCTTATCTGCGCGGCTCGGTTTCACTTGTGATGCGGATTCCGGACTCGAATATACCGAGCGAGGATTTACAGACAAGTACCCCTCCCCCAAATGTGCCAAAAAGTGTGACACGTACGCAACTGGCGGATAATAACTACAACTCCATGACACTGCTCAGCGCCTCAGATGCACAGGCGATCGATGCGCTGCAAAGCGAATGGTGTGCCATGCTGCCCGATCTGCCGCGATTTTCAACGCAACCTGGATACTATATTGTTGCGTATCGTTGTGGGCAGCGTCGTCAACAAATCACCATCCCACGCGACGAACTGCCGCCTGCGTTGCAACGCCTCAATGCCGCTGCACCGCAGGTCACATACCAAGGCGCCAACTACGAGGCGGTGCGGATCGAGCAAACCTTGACGGCAACGGCACGCTAAGATGGATAGCATTATTTTCTGGCTGGTGCGTTGGATCATCGTGCTTGGATGTGCCGCCAATCTCGCGATCCTCGTGACTGCGCGACACCGCCTGCCGCCGGGCGCGCTGCTGTTTAGGAAAATCCTCACTGGGTTCTTGCTCTTCTGGAGCGTCCTGCAACTGGCGGGCGGTTACACATCGCCGTTCTTTATCGTTGCACGCCCACTGCGGGAGCCACTCGTCGCGCTGTTCTGGAGCGGCTATCTGGGGACCGTGTGGGGCGTCGCGTTGTGGCTGGTGCGTGGAGGCAATTGGGCCAATGTGATGCGGCACGAGGCGATCGGCGGAAGACCCATACGGCCACCATCCCACCTCGTCATCGTGCTGATCCTCAGCGGCATCGGGATGCCGCTCTTCGCGTGGTGGACACAGACTGCCGGATTGCTCTCCTGGCTGCCGTAACAGGTCCTCTCCCGTGATCCGCTTTCGTTCCTGCGCTAACCACCAACCAGCGTGCTCGTGCCGCGTGGCTCCGTTGGCTTGGGCAGAGCATCGTGTACTCCGCGCGCTCACTATGACCGAGCTACCCCCTCACTCAATTTTTGCGCAGCATATAGGCGATGGCACCGTGCGTTGCCGTCATCGTCCTTGCGCTGCGCTGCCTCGCTGCGCGCTCATGTCCAAGACGGCGGCGATCGCACGATCCGCTGCGAGCGAATCAGGTATTGGCCAGTGCCAGAGCCCGCGTTGACCACAGGCCGGGAACGGGACGGCGAACGCCTGCGCATCCGCCATGCAGTAGCCATAGTCGCCCGTGAACCAGGGTGACTCGTGTGCGGTGACCCAATCGGTCAGCTGCGCGATACCGACGACCGCGCCGCGCACGAGATCGGCCGCAGGGGGCAGGGCAAGACCACGGGCTGCACAGAATCGGCGTGCGGCCACCTCCTCGGCGCGGGTCATGCCACTGGCGGCGTGGATCGCGATCAACCCGCGGTAGCGCGTTGGGCGCGTGCGATTCTCGATGTCTTTGCCGTGCAGCAGCGCCCAGGCCCAGGGTTGTCGCACGCTGATGGCCTTCAGCATACCGGCCGGTGTCGGCGTGGGCGGCGGACGAGCGTGGCCGAGACCGCGCCGAGTAGCGCCACACCAAGCACGACGGCGCTGCGGCCGATCTCCTTCGAGGCCGGGCTGCTGATCGACAGCTCCACCGGCGGCGATAGCCAGGCGGGGATGTCGCTCGATACGAGCGCGGCCATCAACGGCCAGTACGCCGCCAAGACCACCAGCACCGGCAGCGGCCAGTATCTCCAGCAGGACCTGACCGCCGCCAGTCAGCTCTACGGCCGCGTGTACGTCCGGCTCGATGTGACGCCGACGGCCGACGCGCCGCTCGTGCAGCTCCGCAGCGGGACGACGGTCATCGGCACGCTGATTGTCACCACCAACCGCACCGTCGAGCTGCGCAACGGCAGCACCCTGATCGGCACCTCGGCGGCGCTGACCGTCGGCACCGTCTACCGCCTCGGCATCCGCCAAACCCAGGGGAGTGGGACCGGCGTGCTCAGCGCGTGGCTGGCGACGGGCGACACGGCGTTTGGCACCGCGTTTGCCAGCAGCACGACACAGACCATCGCGAGCGCGACCGACAGCGTGCGGCTCGGGTCGCCGGGCACGGGCGCGGTGCTGCGGGTCACGGTCGATGACCTGGCGCTCGACACGGCAAGCATGCCGCCGGCGAGCGGGGTGGCGGCGACCCGGACGATCGGCTATGGCTACGACGGGGTGGACCGCCTGACGAGCGCGACGGCGACGGGCAGCCCGGCGCTGAGCCAGAGCTTCAGCTACGATGCGGCGGGCAATCGGATCGTCAGTGGCGTGACCTACAACGCCGCCAACCAGCGGTCGGATCTGACCTACGACCTCACTGGGAACGTGACGGCCGACGGCGCGAGCACCAGCACCTACGACGCGCTCAATCGGCTGACAAGCCGGACGGCGAGTAGCGTGACGACCAGCTACGGCGTCAACGGCGACGGCGCGCTCGTCAGCGAGCAGGTGGGCAGCGGAACCGTCACGCGCTTCACCCAGGACCTCGCCGCGCCGCTGAGCCAGATCCTCAGCGACGGGACGACGAGTTACGTCTACGGTGCCGACCGCCTGTTCCGCCTGACGGGCAGCACGCGGACCTGGGAACTGCACGACGGGCTCGGCAGCGTGATGCGCACCAGCAGCGACACGGGCGTCGGTGCGACGCCGGTGTTCTACGAGCCGTTTGGTGCGATCCAGAGCGGCACGCCTGGCCTGTTCGGCTTCACCGGCGAACGCCAGAGCGGGGCCAACGTCTACCTGCGCGCCCGGTGGTACAATACTGCCACTGGCACCTTTACAGCACGCGATCCCTTCGCCGGCTTCGCCACAACACCGTACTCGCTGCATAGCTATCAGTACGGCTATGCCAACCCGGTGTCCAACACCGATCCGACGGGGCAGTGTATCTTTGAGCCGGTTGAGTTTGTCCTGTGCGCGGCACTGCTGTCTGCGGCTATCGTGGCCATCGGCGGCACGATTGCGGTGACGACCTCAGGCACTGCTTTCACGCAGCTCCACGGGCGGCAACCGGTCTTGTCGTTCTCACTACCCGAAGTGCAAAATCCGTTTACCATCCTCAGTAAACGCTTTGATAATCTATGCTTTATCAGCAAAATGATATCTGTGGTTGGATCAGTGGCAGCTCGTGAGTTGAGATTAATAACAGTTCCTGAGGTGCCTAATAATCCCATTACACCGCCCGTTGAACAAATGCAGACATTACAGTACACTGTCAATAGTCATGCTTATGGACGTGCGGGCCACGCGAAAGATGAAGCTGAAGTTCATGAATTGATTAATCAGATATTTGAGTGGTGGTATGATCCGACGAGTGTTCGTCGTACCGGACAGGCACTCTATGCGGGATTGGCAGGATATGGACCGACAGCAACAATTTATTACAATGCTACGCGTACAACGATTAATGATGTTATTTTTATGCCAACCATAGGAGATGCGCGAGTATATATCTATCGTCGGGGATACACTCAGCGTGTAATATGATTTGGCGTCAAAAAATGATAGATATAAACAGATCTATTTCGATATAAGATTATTTAGGTAAAATGAATGAAAGATCAGATATATTATGAGAGATACGGTCATTTCAATTGCTAATCGCATTATCAAGTCAGGGAAATTTAACATTTCGGATAAATTCGATGTACCTATTAAAGATGTTTTTTACTCTATATCTGTGGTAAAAAAATGCTTAGAAATTAATTCGTCGGCGTCATCCATAGAATACGGAACGACAACGTCACTAGAGGTTTACTCAACCTCGGAAAGTGACTACCTTGTGATTGAATTTGGAATATCTGAGGCATTGTCTGTTATCTTTACCTATGGTTCTCCACCTGTAAGTCTGCATGAGCACGCTGAAGCATGTGTTTTGGCACAAGGTTTTCTGGTTTTAACGTCAGAAGAGCAGGAGTACTTAGAAATAAATGGTATTTATCACCAAATTTTTTAGGGTCTTTGAGATTTGCCGTCAGCAGCCTTCTATAGAGCGACTTTTACCCTTCTGATCAGCCAGGAGGAGCCACTAATGTGGGTCTCTGGAAGTTCCTGTGGAAGCCACTATATATAGCGGCTCGATGACTGGAATCGCACACGAGGTCCAACTGGTGCGCACCTTCACGGCAGTTTCCAAAGAGACCTAAATGTAGCAGACGTCACGGGAAGTTCCAATGAGCCCTCACCGCCGCCGCGCGTAGCTCAGCCGCGCTCACCTGCGCATAGCGCCGGGTGCCTCGGGCGTCGATGTGGCCAACCTGCCGCCCCTCACCCTAGCTTTGCGTAGCGATGGCACCGCGCGTTGCTGTCATCGTTCTTGCGCTGCGCTGCCTCGCTGCGCGATACCGACGACGGCGGCGGCGATCGCACGATCCGCTGCGAGTGACTCAGGTACTGGCCAGTGCCAGAGCCCGAGTTGACCACGTGCCGGGAACGGGACGGCGAACGCCTGCGCATCGGCTATGCAATAGCCATAGTCGCCCATAAACCAGGGCGATGCATGTTCGATGACACACGCGGTCAGCTGCGCGATACCGACGACCGCGCCGCGCACGAGCTCCGTCGCCGGGGGCAGGGCAAGGCCACGGGCCGCACAGAACCGGCGTGCGGCCACCTCCTCGGCGCGGGTCATGCCACTGGCGGCGTGGATGGCGATCGGCCCGCGGTAGCGCGTCGGACGCGTGCGATTCTCGATGTCTTTGCCGTGCAGCAGCGCCCACGCCCAGGGTTGTCGCACACTGATGGCCTTCAGCATACCGGCCGGTGTCGGCGTGGGCGGCGGACGAGCGTGGCCGAGACCGCGCCGAGGAGCGCCACACCGAGCACGACGGCGCTGCGGCCGCTCACCTTCGAGGCCGGGCTGCTGCTCGACAGCTCCACCGGCGGCGATAGCCGGGCGGGGATGTCGCTCGATACGAGCGCGGCCATCAACGGCCAGTACGCCGCTAAGACCACCAGCACCGGCAGCGGCCAGTACATCCAGCAGGACCTGACCGCCGCCAGTCAACTCTATGGCCGCGTGTATGTCCGGCTCGATGTGACGCCGACGGCTGACGCGCCGCTGCTGCAACTCCGCAGCGGGACGACGGTCATCGGCACGCTGATCGTCACCACCAACCGCACCGTCGAGCTGCGCAACGGCAGCACCCTGATCGGCACCTCGGCGGCGCTGAC
>JAYUUK010000084.1:0-5741 GCA_043754595.1 Roseiflexaceae bacterium
GTACCCGCGCGCTTCGCCCGTACCCGCGCGCTTCGCCCCTACCCGCGCGCTTCGCCCGTACCCGCGCGCTTCGCCCCTACCCGCGCGCTTCGCCCGTACCCGCGCGCTTCGCCCCTACCCGCGCGCCCCGCCGCGATCCCTACGCCGTAAACGCATCCATCAGCATCTGCTCCGTCGTCTCCCAGCCGACGCAGGCGTCGGTCACCGAGACGCCGTAGCGCAGCTGCGACAGGTCGGCGGGGATGGGCTGCTTCCCCTCGAACAGGTTGCTCTCGATCATCATGCCGATAAGCGCCGGCTGCTGCGGCCGCTGCGCCAGCACCGCATCCCATCCGACCCGCTGCCTGGTGTGGTCCGAGCCGGAGTTCGCGTGCGAGCAGTCCACCATCACCGCCTGCGGCAGATCGCTCGTGGTCATCATTGTCACCGCCTGGGCCACGCTGTCCGCGTCGTAGTTGGTGCCGAGCCGGCTGCCGCGCAAAATGACGAAGCCATCGGGATTGCCGGTGGTCTTGACGACGGCCGAACGCCCGGTCTGGTCGATGCCGAGGAAGCTGTGGGCCGAGCGCATCGAGACGATCGAGTTGACCGCCGCCTGGACGCTACCGTCGGTGCTATTCTTGAAGCCGACCGGCATCGAGACGCCGCTGGCGAGCGCGCGGTGGGTCTGGCTCTCGGTGGTGCGCGCGCCGATCGCGCCGAGGCTGATCAGGCCGGAGAGAAACTGTGGTGTGAACGGGTCGAGCATCTCGGTGGCGGCCGGCAGCCCCAGATCGTTGACCGAGCGCAGCAGCTCGCGGGCGCGCCGCAGCCCCTCGGCCATGTCGTACGAGCCGTCCATGTGCGGGTCGTTGATCAGGCCGCGCCAGCCGACGGTGGTGCGCGGCTTCTCCAGGTAGACTCGCATCACAATGAACAGCCGGTCGGCGAGGCGGTGATGGGCCTCGGCGAGTCGCTCGGCGTACTCTAGCGCGCCGCGGTCATCGTGGATGGAGCACGGCCCGACGACGACGAGCAGCCGCGGGTCCTCGCGGCGCAGGATGCGGCGGATAGTCTCGCGGGCGCTATAGACCGTCTCGCGGGCGGTCTCGGAGATCGGCATGCGCTCGTCCATCTCGCGCGGCGAGACGAGTGGCGAGAAGGCGCGGACGTGAACATTATCGAGAGGGCGCACGGCACGGCTCGCTTTCCAGGGGTTGCAGTAGTTGTGGCATTATACCGCTGAACAGCGAATGTGTTTGGCGCGTGCGTCTGGCGTGAGAGTGTGCTATGCTCTGCACACGGGCGGTAGCGAGCGAGTGGGGAGGAACGCGTGGCGAAGAAGAAGGCACTGGTGCTCTCTGGCGGCGGCGGGCGCGGCGCGTACCACGTCGGCGTGATCGAGGCGCTCGTCGAGCGCGGCTGGATGGCCGACGGAGTCGGGCCGGATATCATCGCCGGCACCAGCATCGGCGCGATCAACGGCGCGGCGCTGGCGTCAGGGATGACGGTCGCCGAACTCAAGCGCCGCTGGCTGGCGATGCACACCGAGGATGTCCACCGCCTGTCAGACGACCTGCCGCTGGCGTCGCGGCCGATGGCCAGATTTCTGCTGCGCTCGGTGCTGACGTCCGATAGCCACGGTGGCCCGGTGCTCGCGCCAGAGGAGCGCGGGCTGAGCGCCGACGCGCTGCTGGAGCGGCTCGGCAAGGTCTTCCGCGCCAAACCCTTCCGCAGCCTGCTGGATACCGCGCCGTGGCGGGCGACGCTGCGCGACTGGATGCAGTTCGACCGGATCAACAGCGCCGATGCGCCAGCCCTGCTGCTCGCCGCCACCGACATCCAGACCGGCGACCTGCGGGTCTTCTGCAACCGGGCGCTGCGCGATTCACCGGCCGACACCATCGGCCTGGACGAGCTGATGGCGTCTTCGAGCATCCCCATGGTCTACCCCTGGACCGAGATCGATGGGGCGAAGTACTGGGACGGCGCGGTGCTGGCCAATACGCCGCTCGGCCCGGTGATCGACCTGGCCGGCGACGACGATATCGAGATCGCGGTGGTGATGATGACGCCGTGGGACGCCGACCCGGCGGCGATGCGGGCGCAGCTAGACCAGATGCCCGTCGATCTGGCGCAGGGGCTGAGCCTGACGCTGGACTGGGCGCTGCTGGCATCGTACCGCGCGGCGCTCAAGATGCTCAGGGCTTACAACCGGCTGGCGCTGGCCGCCGAGCGGCTGGCGCTGGCCGCCGAGCGTATTGGCGATGCCACGCTCAAGCTCGAAGGGAGCGTGCCGCGCACGATCGCCGAGCCGCTGGTGATCGCTCCGGCGCGGCTGATGCCGCTGGACTGGATCATCGACTACGAGGGCGCTAATCACCAGCAGCTGTTTCAGCTGGGCTACGACGATACCATCCGCGCGCTGGATGAGCGGCTGCTCAGCGGGCTACTGACGTGAGCCAACCAGCCAACTACGATTTTCATATCCACTCAGACGCGCTGCCGCATCACTCGTCCTGGCATGCCGATGCGCTGGTTCGCCACGCGCTCGAGCTCGGGCTGCGCGCCATCGCCGTCACCGACCACAACACGCTCGCCGGGGTGGACGCCGCGCTGGTGGCCGGGGCGCGGCACGGGCTGGCCGTCATCTCGGGCGTCGAGTTCGATAGCGGCTTCCCCCACGGCGGCGTCGCTGGCACACCGCTGCGGCTGTGGCACACGCTCGTCTACGGCGCAGACCCCCACGACGCCGGGCTGCTGGCGCTGTGCGCTGTGGTGCTGGCGCGCAACGTGGAGGACGCCGCCCGCCTGCGCGAGCTGCTCGCCGCGCAGAACGTGGTGCTCGAAGGGCTGGACAACTTCGGCAGGCCGCCAAACGTGGCGGATGTGGCGACGGCGCTGGCGCGATCGGGGGCACCGATCGGGCGCGTGGCCGGCGAGACCGATGAGGCGGCCGGGATGCGCCACGTGCTCCACCACATGGCCGGCGGCTATACCCCGCCATCAGTCGCCGAGGTGATCGACGCAGCCCACGCGGCCGGCGGCGTGGCGGTGCTGGCCCACCCAGGGCGTGCCAACGGGATCTACGCCGTCCCCGCCGATGAGAGCGACATCGCGGCGCTGGCGAAGATCGGGCTCGACGGCATCGAGGTGTTCTACCCGGCGCACAGCATGGCGCGGCGGCGATTTCTGCTGAACCAGGCCGAGCGCTACGGGCTGCTGGTGACCGGCGGCTCGGACTCGCATCATCCAGATCAGCCGCTCGCCAGCTGGGATCACCCCAGCCTTAGCACTTTTGTGCGCCGTTTGGGAATTAGCTGAAGGAAGATCATGACCAACGCTCTGATCATTGGTGCCGGCGTCTCCGGCATCACCAGCGCCATCCGCCTGGCAGAGGCCGGCTATCAGGTCGCAGTCTGGGGGGCGGCGCTGCCGCCCTCGACCACCTCGAACATCGCCGCCGCCATCTGGTATCCATACAAAGCCTACCCGATCGAGCGCGTCGAGGCCTGGGGCCGCGTCGCCTACGCCGAGCTGACCGCGCTGGCCGCCGACCCAGCCGCTGGCATTATTGTGCGAACCGGGGTGGATTGCTCCACGCGGCCGATGCCGGACCCGTGGTGGCGCGCCGGGGTGGCGAGCTTTCGTCGCGCCGAGGCCGCAGACCTGCCGCCCGGCTTCAGCGACGGTTTCGTCATCGATGCGCCGGTGGTGACGATGGACCGCTACCTGCCGTATCTGCTCGGCCGGCTGCGCGATCTCGGTGGCACCATCGAGCGGCGTCCGGTCGATCGGCTCGAACTAGCGCTCGACGCCTGCGACCTGGTGATCAACTGCGCCGGCCTCGGCGCGCGCGAGCTGGTGCCAGACCCACAGCTGCTGCCCATCCGCGGGCAGATCGTGCGGGTGGCGCAGGTCGGGCTGGAGCGCTTCATCCTGGACAACTCCGACGATGACGCCACGACGTATATCATCCCGCGGATCGACGATACGATCCTGGGTGGGACGGCGCAGGTGGGCAATGAGATGCTCGCGATCGACGGGCAAACCGCCGCCGATATTCTGGCGCGCTGTATTGCCATTGAGCCGCGTCTGGCCCGAGCCGAAGTGCTTGAGCATCGCGTCGGGTTGCGCCCCGGCCGCCCGGCCATCCGGCTCGAATCTGAGCCGTTCGATGCCGGGACGGTGATCCATAACTACGGCCACGGCGGCGCTGGCGTCACTCTCTCCTGGGGCTGCGCCGACGACGTGGTGCGCCTGGCCGCCAGCGCCGCACAGCCGGTGACTGCTGAAACCGCGCCACCAACGAAAGAGAGCTCATGATCGCTCGAACGCTCAGCTTCGCGCTCTGCGGCGCGCTGCTCTGCGCCTGCACCAGCGCGCCGCCGTCTGCACAGCTGCCGACGCAGGCCCCGGCCGCGGCCCTGGTCGCAGCCCCGGCCACAGCTGCCCCGGCGCTGGCGGTGACGCCGCTGCCGCGCACAACTGCTGCCACGGCTATCGCGACGGCTGCGGCTATCGCGACGGTCGCGGCGAAGCCGACGGCGATACCAGCGGATGGTCCAGCGATCCCATCGCTGACGCGGAAGCTGCTGCTGGCCACGCCGCCGCTGCGCGGCGAGGACGTCGGGTTGTTGCAGCGGCGGCTCACCGATCTGGGCTATAAGCTCGGCATCGCCGATACGATCTACGGCAAGCGCACCGAGTCGGCGGTGCGGGCGTTCCAGGCGCTCAGCGGCGCCCTGATCGATGGCGTCGTCGGCGATGAGACATGGGGGCTGCTGTTCGCCGCCGACGCGCCGCGCTATGACCTCCACCCGATCGTCGATCCGCGCGACGGCTCGCTGATCGGCGCGGCTAGCGGCGACCGCTGGATCGATGCCGAGCGCATCGCCGAGATCGTCTTGCCGCAGCCCTATCGGCTGCTGCTGCAGGAGTCCGGCGTGGCGGCGGCCACCGCCCAAGGCAGCGCGGCGCGCGTCGGCGACGTGCCGTGCGAGCAGTCGCGCTACATCGAGCTGAGCGGGGCTGGCGTCGAGACAGCGCTGCTGGCGGCGGGAGGCACGCTGGAGACGCTGCCGCGCCAGGTGACCGCCGTGCCCACCGACAGCGCCGAGCTGCAGCGGCCGGCGGCGCAGGCGCTGCGTGCGCTCGGCGTGGCGACGGACACAGTGCAGGTCACTGGCGCGCTGCGCGCGGACCTAGACGACGATGGGAAGCAGGAGACGGTATTCACCGCGACGTATCGCGCCAGCGGTGCTGAGGGCCCGCAGCCGAGCGCGGCGGCCGGCGACTACTCGGCGGTGCTGCTGCTGCCAGATGGCGAGCAGACCGCGACGGTGATCACCGCAGATGTTATCACCAAAGCGGTCGACTTCGGCGCGCCATACCAGTTCGTGCTGCGCGGCGTCTGGGATCTCAACGGCGATGGGATGTTCGAAGTGGTGATCGACTCCAGCTACTACGAGGGCGCATCGGTCGATGTCTATACCGTCGATGGAGTCGCATCGCAGTCGGTGCTGGTGGCAGGCTGCGGCGTGTAGCGCGTCGGTGGAGGTTTGGACTACGCGGGGCGGCGCTGGCGTCGCGGCGGCGTGGCCATCATCTGCCACGCCAGCGTGATCAGCTCGGTCAGCTCGGCCTCACTGACGCGCGGTAGCCGAATGAGCAGCAGCCCACCGCCAGCGTAATGATCGGTGATGAAGAACGTCTCAGGGTCGGCCTGCATCCGCGCGTCGCGCTCGGCGTCGTCGATCTTC
>JAYUUK010000085.1:0-5728 GCA_043754595.1 Roseiflexaceae bacterium
GGCGCTCCGCTGCCCGATCTGAATGATCAGGCCTTCTTCTGCCTCCAGTATCTGCGCCGCCGTGTTGCCCTGGTTCCAGGTATCGAGCAGGTACTGCGCCAAGCCCTCCTGGCCGAAATCGCCGCGATAGATCTGCTGTTTCATTGCTGCCTCCGTTTTTGCTGATACGCTGGAGCCCAAGCGCAATATGTGCATCACGGCCCGCTTCGGAAGCGTCCATCATCGCACGCCACCAGGTGATCAGTCGAAACAGCAGGGCAAATTGTGTCCCTATAACAATGGGCAGCAATAGTGAGCGTGTGGGATGTTGTGGACTATAAGAGCACACTCTGTCGATTTGCGCAAGCGGGTACTTGCTGCCCTCGATCGAGGGATGTCACGCGCCAGTATTGTGGCAACGTTATCAGCGAGGTCAGCATCAAACGCTGCGGGCGCAGCGCGACGATGAAGACCAACCAACACACGGCCGCGCAGATCATCAAGATCCTGGAGCAGGCCAAGCGGGGCGAGCAGCCCATCGCCGTCATCTGCTGTGAGCACGGCATCGCTGAGAACAGCTTTTACCGCCAATCGCAAGCGCGTCCACCGTCTTTGGAAGCGAGCCAGGTTGCAGGTCAAGCGGGTTAAGCGTCCACGAGCACGCCGCGAACGCCCGCCGCCGCTGGCCGCGGCCTATCCAAACCACGTCTGGGGCTACGACGTTGTGCAGGATCAAGACATGCACGGCCGAACCTTCGCCATCCTCACCGTGATGGACGAGTTCACCCGCGCGTGGGTGGCATGCTGTCGGGGGCAGCACACCCGGCGCAGTTACGCCCGCGCGGACTTCCTTCACCGATACAGTACAAGTGGGCAATACATGTGCGCAAGCCCTGGGGTTTGCGCACATGAGAAAATAGAATTGGCTCATGCTTCCTGTTTAGGCCACGTCCACGCATACCAGATAATGTATGACATACACACACTTTCTATCGTTGCGAAGAAGATGTATGAGAGACTCGTGTTGCCACCACCGATAACAAACAACATTGTTATGATGTTTGCGATGATGTTTGCCCAACGATTGACGCGATACGGCAATGCCCGTGATAGGAGGATCATGGCAAAAGGAACCTGGAGCAACACTGAGAACACCAAGATCAACTCCTGAGTGACTTCAAACCCCGTTGATCCCGTTATAATCGTTTCGAGAGCTCCAGGGTTTAAGAATCCAATAATATCCGCAACGATGATGTTGCACACGACGAAGATTCACAATGTTGAAAGAACGACGCCCCTGGCCTCTGTAGGCATGGTCTTCTCGAACGTACTCACGTCTCACTCCTTGTTTGATGATTTAGCAATCCTATCAGCGTAGAGAAGGGGGAGATCTTGAGGTCACCCAGTGGGTACCCGGCCCCCAAACCCCCGCTGTGCGCTTCGCGCATGGACCACGCACGTAGGATTGCTACACTAAGAATCCTGATTGACAGCAGCGATCAGCCAGGGGCCAGTAACCTAGCCAGAGCCGCAGGCTGCTCAGCCGCCGGTGTGCTCCATCGTGATGACGACCTTCCCACGGGCGTGCCCGGCCTCAAGATAGCGCAGCGCCTCTGGCAGCTCACGCAGCGGAAAGCAGCGGTCGACCACGGGCACGACCTCGCCAGCGTCAAGCAGCCCGCTCAAGAAACCCAGGTCTCGCTGGCTCGGCTGGGCGAGCACGTTTCGCACGGTGATGCCCCAGGCGAGCGACAGCGCCGGCCCGAGCAGCGTCGCCGTGAGGATCTGCGGGATCGCGCCGCCTGCCACCACACAACGACCTCCAGGGCGCAAGGCGTGACGATACGCCGTGAGCGGGCGGTTGCCGTTCACGACCAGGATCAGGTCGTAGCGCCGGTCGCTCTGGGTGAAGTCCTCCTGCGTATAGTCGACGACGTGGTCGGCGCCGAGCGAACGGGCAAGCTCGACGTTCCTCGTGCTGCATACGGCCGTCACGGTGGCCCCGAACGACCTGGCGAGCTGCACGGCGAACGTCCCCACGCCGCCGGACGCGCCGTGGACAAGCACCTGCTGGCCTGCCGTGATCGGCCCTCCGGCCCGCAGCCCCTGGAGCGCGGTGACCGCAGCCAGCGGCACGGTCGCGGCCTGCTCGAAGCTGAGCCGCTCCGGCTTGAGCGCCAGGGCGCGCTCGGGAGCGCAGACATACTCGGCGAAGCCACCGCATCCACACCTGGACAGGTCGCCGTACACTGCGTCGCCGGGCTGAAACTGCGTGACGCGGCTGCCGACCGCCGCCACCCTGCCGGCGATATCTGCGCCGAGGATCGGTCGCTTCGGCCCGCGCAGCCCTGACGACAGCCGCAGCAGGGCAGGCTCGCCCTTCAAGAGGTACGCATCGGCCGCGTTGAGTGAGGCGGCATGAACATGAACCAGAACGTCGCCGGGGCCAGGGGCGGGCTGGGCCACGGTTTCGAGCCGCAGCACCTCAGGCCCACCGTAGCGCCGGTAGAGCATCGCTTGCACTATGTATTCCTTCTCATATTGGGCAGCCTGGCATAACCTAAGCGCCGTGTAGGTCGTCTGGATCTGCCTCTGGCCTGTTCAGTAATCCACGTTCGCTAGAGCTGAGGGTAAGCAACGTCAGGCCGA
Organism: Roseiflexaceae bacterium; assembly: GCA_043754595.1. Taxonomy (GTDB): domain Bacteria; phylum Chloroflexota; class Chloroflexia; order Chloroflexales; family Roseiflexaceae; genus JAYUUK01. The sequence goes on from JAYUUK010000085.1 coordinate 2,629, forward strand.
GATCGCGCACTTTGCGCAGCAGCCCGTGCAATGCCGCCTGGTCGGCAACCGGTCCGGTGATGAGCGTCTCGCCGTCTGCGTCCTGGGCGATCGTCATCCCGTCGAACCAGGCGCTCCAGTCCGCACTCAGATGGCCCTTCACCCTGAGTTGGTAGACGGCTTGCTCACTGCGGTTTGCATTGGGAGGTTGCTGCTGCTCCATACGTTCTCACTCGCGCAGCAGGTACCAGCGTGCTGCACGGCCCCTGTTCGATGATGATCGGCGCTGTACTGCCACCGGGGGGCTGCTTCGCCGTTGGCATGTTCGGTCGTATACACGATACCAGCCAGCAGTGGGGGTGTCATACCACGTTTGTGGTATAGAGCGGGGTGTTGGCGGTTTTGCAGATCCCCAACCGGGTAAAACAAACCGTGATGCCGTGTTTAGGCCTCGCCAGAGCGGAGCCTCATTGGCGCATGGTTCCGGCACGCGCTGCGCCCGAAGGGCACGATATGCAGCCGCAAGTACCAGCAGGATTGGTGTACCTGCTGGCACGCTCTGTCCCACGATGATGCTAATACTCGTGTCGGCACGACAGGCCGACGGTGTGTCGAGCCGCTAGTCTCCAAACTGTGCCTGGTGCAGCCGGCTGTAGATACCGCCGCTACGGAGGAGCTCCTGGTGGGCGCCCTGCTCGCTGATGCCGCTCTCGGTCACCACCACGATCCGGTCGGCGTTCTTGATCGTCGCGAGCCGGTGGGCGATAATCAGCGTGGTGCGCCCTGCGGCCAGCTCGGCCAGCGACTGCTGGATCATCTGCTCGGTCTCGGTGTCCAGCGCCGAGGTCGCCTCGTCGAGGATGAGGATCGGCGGGTTTTTTAGGAACATCCGGGCGATCGCCAGGCGCTGCTTCTGCCCACCGGAGAGCTTCACGCCCCGCTCGCCGATCAGCGTGTCCAGCCCGTCTGGCAGTGTTTGGATGAAGGCGTCGAGATGGGCCCGCCTGGCTGCCGCCCAGATCTCAGGCTCGCTCGCCTCCAGGTTGCCGTAGGCGATATTCTCACGGATCGAGCCGAAGAACAGGAAGACATCCTGCTGCACGACCCCGATCTGCCGCCGCAGCGAGGCCAGCGTCAGCGCGCGGATGTCGTGGCCGTCCACGGTGATCTGGCCGCCGTCTACGTCGTAAAAGCGGGGCAGCAGGCTACAGAGCGTGGTCTTGCCGGCGCCCGAGGGGCCGACAAAGGCGATGGTCTCGCCGGGGCGGATGGTGAGATCGATCCCCTGGAGCACCGGGCGCTGCGGGTCATAGCCGAAGGTCACATCACGGTAATGAATCTCGCCCCGCAGCTTCCCCACCGCGATCGCGCCGGGCAGGTCGGCCACTTCGGGCTCGATGTCGATCACTTCGAGGTAGCGCTTGAAGCCGGCGATGCCCTTCGGATAGGTGTCGATCACCGCGTTGATCTTCTCGATTGGCCGGAAGAGGATGTTTGTCAACAGGATAAAGCCGACGAACTCGCCCGTGCTCAGCTCGCCGCGAAAGATGAACCAGGCACCCCCAAGCAGCACGAACAGCGCGACGAGCCGCATCAGGATGTAGCTGAGCGACGAGCTCCAGGCCATGATGTTGTAGGCCTGCAGCTTGGCACGCCGGAAGCGCGTGTTGTTCTGCCCGAACAGCCGCTTCTCGTGCTCCTCGTTAGCGAAGGCCTGCACCACCCGCATGCCGCCGATGTTGTCCTCTACTCGGGCGTTAAACTCCGCGATCTCGCCATACATCCTATGGAAGGCTTGCGTCATCTTGTGGTTGAAGTAGAAGCCGAGCCAGAGCATCCCAGGCACCACCAGGAAGGTGAGCACCGCCAGTTGCACATGCACGTTGAGCATCAGCACAAAGGCCGCCACCAGCGTCATCAGGGCGATAAACAGATCCTCGGGGCCGTGGTGAGCCACCTCGCCGATGTCCCAAAGGTCGGTGGAGATCCGCGATAGCAGATGGCCGGTTTTATGGTTGTCGTAGAAGCGGAACGAGAGCTTTTGCAGGTGATTGAACATCAGGCGCCGCATATCGGTCTCGATGTTGATCCCGAGCATATGGCCCCAGTACGCCACGATGAACTGCAGCGCCGCTGTCAGGCAATAGACCAGCAGCAGCCCAGCGCAGGCGCCCAGGATCAGCGGCCAGTTCAGGCTCGGCAGCAGCGTGTCGATCAGGTAGTTCACAAAAAGCGGGAAGCTTAGCTCGAGCACCGCCGCCACCACTGCGCAGCTGAAGTCCAGCACGAACAGCCCGGTGTACGGCCGGTAGTATGCCAAGAACCGTCGGACAACCTGTGTCATACGAGTCAGTTTCCTCAAGATATGCAGATTGCTGCTGGTGGAGCGCGTCGCTTCCTTTGGCTCGATGATAACCTAGCTCCTGGCCGCGTAGGTACGACCAAACACTATGAGCGGGGCGGGCCATATCGCGCGAAAACCGCTATGGCAGATCGAGGATCCCGAGGTTTCGGCCCATAGCGACCGCCTGGGTGCGGCTTGTGACGCCGAGCTTGCCATAGATATTGCGCGTATGGACCTTGATGGTGTGCGGCGAGAGGTACAGCCGCGCGGCGAGATCCTGGTTGCTGAGCCCCTCGGCGATGAGCTGGAGTACCTCGCGCTCGCGCTCACTCAGCGCCTCCTGGAAGCGTTCGAGCGTGCGAGCGTTTGAGCGCAAAACACCATCCATCCCGTCGGCCTGAGCACCGGCTGATTGAATGAGGGCGGACAGAAGCAGGTCGCAGTAGTGCTGGAGCGGGTCGTTCTGCGCTTTGCGCTCTGCGCTTTGCGCTTCGGTAAGCAGCCTCACCAGTGGCGGGCCCTCGTCCACGAACAGCCGGACGTAGCCCTCGGGCTCCGCAAGAGCCAGCGCGCGCTCCAGCGGGACGATGGCCTGTGTTGTGTCGCCCCGCACCTCGTGGGCAAGCGACTGGAGCAGCAGGATCTCGATCGCACTCCCGACCCTGCCCCCGGCCTCTGCCGCGACAAGCAGCCGTGTGAGCAGCGGGAACACGGTGTGCAGCTCCTCGGCGCCCTGCTTCTGGCGAGCGCGGGCGATCAGCAGCCTGACGAGGGTGA
>JAYUUK010000086.1:0-17071 GCA_043754595.1 Roseiflexaceae bacterium
CGACCTTGGTGGCGATCGTCTGGTACTGCGCGTCGCTGATCGGGGCCGTGCCAGCGACGAGGCCGAGCAGCTCATTGTAGGCGTCGATGGTGCCGGCGCCGGCCAGCGGGATATCGCCGAGCTCCTCCTCCGGCTCGATCAGGTCGTAGTCGGTCTCGAGGAGACCGAGGTGCGACGCAAGAAATTTCTCATCGATCCGCTCCGCCACGTTGTAGAGGCCCCAGTACAGGCCGTTGAGGTACAGGTGGACGTAGCTGCCGTGGGGCGTGAGGTGGCCCATATCGCCCCAGGCGCGGCGCGCCCACTCGTCGTTGATGTAGTCCGCCTCGCGGCGCTGGTCGCGGTCGAAGTATGGCCAAGATCGGTTGCCGCCGTTGCGCAGCACCAGCCGGTCGAAGCGATTGACCGCATCGGCCTCCGGGAACAGCTGAAAGTCCAGGCTGCCGACGCCGTAGGCTTTTTTGAAATAGATGCGCAGGCTCTTCTTTGGCGTGCGGTGTGGCCGGCGGCTGGCCTGGCCCTGGATACGCATGCCGCCGTTCTCGGCGAAGCCAGCCGACCCGTCTGGATTGATAAGCTCGATCGAGATCGGGCGCTCCCACTTTGCGGCGAGTGGGTCGGTGGTGTAGGGCTCTTTGGCATTTGGGTTGTAGTAGATGCCGGTGGAGGGCTGCCACAGATTTGGCAGATCGGTGACGATCGAGATCGACGGGAGCGACTTCATCACCGCGTCGAACTTGCTGACGTTGAGCGGGTGCTCGGTCACCTCGGGGTCCATACCATAGTCGGAAGGGTAGGTGCCATCGGCATCGCTGGCGGCGAAGCTACTCGGCCAGCCAGCCGGCGGCGAGTCGCTTTGAGTGCGCACGGCGGCCAGGAAAATGTAGGTATGCGTGACCACCGCCGATTTGTTTGTGCCCGATGTGTAGGCGATGGCGCGCACCGCGGTGACGGTGGCGATGGAGATCGGGGCGCTGTAGATAGTGCCGACGCTTGGGCTCGGCGTGTTGCCATCGAGCGTGTAGCGGATCGTCGCCCCAGGGCTGCTCAGCGTCAGGCTGAACGGGCTGGTGTAGAAGCCGCGCTGGGCGCTGAAGACTGGCGGCGGCACCACCGTCTGCGCCGCAGCGCTCGGGATGACCACCGAAGCCCAGACCAGCGCGAGCAGCGCGACGATCGTCATGGCTCTGGCAAAGATGGAATGCATAGACTACTCCTTTGTAGCAACACATTGATGACACGGCGCACGCGGCCGCAATCCGTCGACCGGCCGATGCCGGCGCTGGCCGCTGATGCCCAGGTAGAGGTATTTAATCTCTGCTTAATATAAGAGGGAGTGTAGCGATACGCGATGACAAGCGGATGAACTGATAACGGGTAAATGGATGAAGAAAGCGTCATCCCACCGCGAGGCCGCCGCGTGGGGCCATTCTGTGTGGCTCCCGCTGGCACGACGTTCGTGGCACCACGACTGCCGCGAGGGAGCCGGGCTGGCACCACGTCCCGCGAGCTTGCCGCAGTACAGACGCTTCGCGGGGCGATCCTTCCCGCCGAGGGGGCGGATGGCGCGCAGCGCGCCATGCAGGGGGCAGCGCATCGTCGAGATCAGGGAATAACGATGGTCTCGATCAAGAGGGCGTCTTGGCCGTCGATCGCGGCGGGGACGGCGGGGGATCCGCTCAGCGGGAGCCGCCGCTGGGTGGCCGGGTCGTAGAGGCCCATGACCAGCGTATAGCGGCCCGGGGCGAGCGGCGGCAGGGCGAGCGGGATGGGGACGGCTATTTGCTGGCCGGGGTGCCACTGGCTGGTGGGCGGGGCGTCGCCGCCGCCTGGCGCGATATCGGTCTGCGCCAGTTTGTTACCCCGCGCGTCGAGCAGATGGACGAACAGGTGGTAGTCGGCCTGTGGGGCGCTACGCACATCCCACGCCGGGGTCAGCACCAGCTGCGCGCTGGAGCGCTCCAGCGTGTATCCCCAGAGCCAGATTGCTTCGCCAAAGCGGGCCGGGAGCGGCGTGGCGTGCTGGCGCGGGAGCTGATAGATCGTGGCGTACTCGATGCCATGGATGCGGATCGTCGTCAGCGGCACAGTGGCGCTGAGCCTGGCGTAGAGCGCTGGGTCAGCCTGGCGCTGCACGCTCTCCAGGTAGACGACGGCGTAGTTGGCCGGGGTCGCGCCATAGTCGCTGACATCGCGCACGTCCACCGGAACGAACGGTTGGAGCGTGGCGCCGAGCGCCGCGAGCACCGGGCCATGGCCGATATCTGGCCTGGAGCGGAGGTACGCGCCGACCTGATCCATCCCCTCGCCCCAGCCGATCAGCAGCCGATCCTGTGCCGCCCGACCGCCGCCGAGCAGCGGGTTGTAGTAGCTGAGATAGTATGGGCCGTAGGTCAGCGTCTGGCCGAGCTCGGCGAGCGCGAGGATGATCGGCAGCAGCGCGGCGCGGTGGCGGGCGCGCGCTGAGGAGCGCCCGGCGCGCTCCAGCAGCCTGAGCAGCCAGCCCCAGCCCCAGCCGGCGAGCAAACAGAGGGCTGGCCAGGTCGGCAGGACGTAGCGGTCGAACTTTTTCGGGCCGGCGGTCATGACCAGCGTCCAGAGCAGCACGAAGGACAGCAGCGCGCCGGCCATGAGGTGTGTCCGTCGGTCTTCGCTCCGCCCAGCCAGCGCGCTCAGCCCGGCGGCGGCGGCGAGCGCCAGCCCGATCAGCATCAGCGGTGTGCTGCGGAACAGATTGGTGGCGAGGTAGAACAGCGGGCCTGGGTCGGCGGCGGCGCTGCCAAAGAAGAACTGGCCGTCGCCGTTTGGCCGCCCGCCGTTGCCGACGATCTCGCCGATGTAGCGCTGGATGGCAGCGCCTGGCGCCGCCCACAGCGCCGGCCAAAGCGCGAAGACCACGAGCAGCGCCACTGCGAGCCAGACGGCGTAGACAGCGAGCGACGCGCCGAGCGCGCCGGCGACCCCGCGCCCGCGCAGGGCTGCGGCGAACAACGCCAGCCCCGCGCACGGCAGCAGGATCAGTGCCGGGCCTTTGGTGAGCAGCGCGAGCCCGGCGAAGACCGCGCTGAGCAGCAGCGCCCGCCGGTGGACGAGCGTCGTCGCCTGGGCATCGGCTGGGGGGAGCAGCAGCAGCAGGCTGATGGTCACAAAACTGGCCAGCAGCGCGTCGAGGTGCAGCAGCCGGGCGTGGGCGATCAGAAACGGCGACGCGGCCCAGAGGATGCAGCCGAGCAGGGCCGGCCGCGCGCCGAGCCTGGGTCTGGCCACGAGGTAGGCCACAGCCACCAGCGCGGCCTCGAGGGTGGCGTGGGGCGCGCGCAGCCAGGCGAGATGCTGGATCGCGCTTGGGCTGGCGGCAAACGCGGCCTCAAGCCACAGACCGACGCTGCCGAGCCACATGGTGGTGACGCCTGGGTGGCCGGTGAGCAGCGTATCGGCCCAGCGGCCGGCGCGAACTGCGGCGGCGAAGCGCTCGGTGCGGTCGATCCAGTGGTAGGCCTCGTCGGTGGTGAAGAAATCGGCCAGCCCGATCAGACGCGGCAGCAGGGCGAGAGCGAACAGGCACAGGCTCGCTGCGCTCGCGTCGGGCTTGCTGCGCTCCTGTTTCATTCGTTGGCCATTTCTAGGCACGCACGCCGGGCAGGTACAGATAGGCCGTAAAGGCGCAGCTTGCTGCGCCCACGGATGCCGGCCGAACGCCAGAAGTCAGTAGCTCGTAGCTTGTAGCCAGTGGGCCGGCTAGCGATCCGCTCATCCACGCGCATCTCCGCGAATACCGGTCACCGCGTCCGGTCACGCCGTCACCGCGTCACAAGCTCGGTGTAGTCCGCGATGACCAGATCGGGCGAGACGTGGGCGCGCAGCTCGGCCTCGGTGTGCGTGGTGGTGAGCGCGACGCAGCGCATCCCGGCCGCTGTGGCGCCGGCGATTCCGGCGAAGGCATCTTCGAATACGATGCAGCCACCTGGCGAGCCGCCGAGCCGCCGCGCGGTCTCCAGGAAGATATCGGGGGCCGGCTTGCCGTGTGGCACCTCGTCGCCGAGGGTGATGGCGCGGAAGCGGCCGGTCAGGCCGAGCAGCGCCAGCAGCGGCGCAACGTTCATGCGCGGCGCCGAGGTGGCCAGGCCGCACGGGACGCCGCGCGAGTCGAGCCAGCCGAGGAACTCGTGGAGCCCGGCGACCGGCCTCAGCCCGCCGGCCAGACCCTGGTAGATCAGCTCCTTCTCCTCGGAGTAGGCTGCCGCCTCGTCGTCTGCGAGCGCGCGGCCGAACAGCACCGGCAGAATCTCGCGGTTGCGCCTTCCGGCGAGCTGCGTCGCCACCTCGCGCGTCGGGATGGACAGGCTGTGGCGCTCTATAAACACCAGAAACGCCTGGTCGTGGAGCCGCATGTTATCGGTCAGTGTGCCGTCCATATCGAAGATGACGGCGGCGGCGGCGGTAAGATCGAGCATAGGGCTCCCGTTAATGATTGACTATTGACTATTGCAATCCTATCAGCGTAGGAAAGGGGGAGATCTCGGGGACACCCAGAGGGTACCCGGCCCCCAAACCCCCGCGCTGCGCTTCGCACGTTTCCAACGCACGGAGGATTGCTATATTCTGGCTCCTTACTGCTTGCTCCTTACTCCACCCCGAGCTGCTCAAACTTGACCGACAGGACTTTAGACGAGCTATCGTCGGTCATGGATACGCCGTAGATCGTATCGGCGATCTCGATGGTGGTGCGATTATGAGTGACGACCAGGAACTGGGTCTGTTCGGTGAGCTCGGCGAGCGCCTCGCGGAAGCGGCCGACGTTGGCCTCATCGAGCGCGGCGTCGACTTCGTCCATCACGCAGAACGGCGATGGGTTGACGCGCAGGATGGCGAACAGCAGCGCCACGGCGGTGAGCGAGCGCTCGCCGCCGGAGAGCAGCGCGAGGTTCTGGAGCCGCTTGCCGGGCGGGCGGGCCACAATCTCGATGCCGATCCGGTCGATGCTCTCGCCGCCGCCCTCTGGCTCGGCCAGCGTCAGCTTGGCCTGGCCGCCGCCGAAGAGCTTGACGAAGGTCTGCTCGAACTCGGCGGCCACGGCGGCGAAGGTGCGCTCGAAGGCGGTGCGCATCGAGCTATTGAGCTCGGCGATCAGCTCGCCGAGCGCGCCAGACGCTTTGCGCAGGTCGGCGCTCTGGGCGCTGAGGAAGCTGTGGCGCTCGGCGCTCTCCTCGTACTCTTCGAGCGCGAGTGGATTGACCGCGCCGAGCCTGGCGATCCGCGAGCGCAGGCTGGCGATACTGGCGGCGAGATCCTCGGGCGGGGCAGAAGGATCAGGAGACGGGGAGACGGGGAGACGGGAGTCTTCGTGAAGGGATGCAGGAATGCGGGGATGAAGGGATGACTGAGCCTCAGTTTCTGCTGCTGCGGCCTGCTCCACATCGATATCGTCGGCAGCGGCGCGCTCCCACAGCGTATCGATGCGGTCGCGCGCGCGCTGGAGGTCGAGGCTAGCGCGGCTGGCGTCGCTCTCACGCTGGCGCAGCGCTGCGGCGTTAGCGGCCTCGGCGGTCTCATCGGCGGCGATCTGCGCCTCTTGGGCGGCGATCTCGCGCTCGCGCGGCTCGATCTGGATGCGGAGCAGATCGATCTGGCCCAGCAGCTCGGCGTGCCGCGCATCGCTGGCGGCGAATGTATCGTCGAGCGCGGCGCGCTCAGCGGCGAGCGACGCGGCGCGGCGGGCGTTGGTTTGGCGCTGCTCGGCTATGCGGGCCACGGCCTGCTCGCCGGCCTGGAGCAGCGCGCGCTCGGCGCGGGCCTCGCCATCGGCGGCGGCGGCGGCGGCGCGCAGCCCGGCCAGGCTGTCGCTCAGCTCGCGCTCCTCGGCGGCGGCGGCGTCCTCCTCGCGGCGGGCAGCGGCGAGCGACGCATCGGCGGTGGCGCGCTGGGCCTCAAGCTCGGCGCGCTCGGCGGCCAGCGCGATCTCCTGGGCGTCGAGGTCGGCGGCGTCTGCGGCGATCTGCTCAGCGCGGCGGCCCAGCAGCGACAGCTCATTCTCGGCGCGCTCGGCGGCGCGGCGCGGCTGCTCGGCGGCGGCGCGCGCCGACTCCAGGTCTCTGGCGAGCGCGCGGCGCTGGGCATCGGCCTCCTGCGCCGAACGCTCGGCGGCGGCGAGCGACGCATCGGCGGCGGCGCGGGCGGCGACGGCGGCCTCGGTGGCGGCGCGCAGCGCTTCGAGCTGGCCGGGCAGCTCGCGCAGCTCGCGCTCGCGGCGCAGCGTGCCGGTCTCGCGGGTCTGCGCGCCGCCGGTCACCGCGCCGCCGGTGGAGACTTGCTCGCCGGCTAGGGTCACGATCGACCAGCCGCCACTGAGGGCGCGCAGCTCGCGCCGCGCCGTGGACAGGTCGGCGACGATCAGGGTGCGCCCGAGGAGGAACTGCGCCACTGGCCGGTAGCGCTCGTCGCAGGACACCAGGTCGGCGGCAACGCCGAGCACCGCGTCATCGGCCGGGGGGCGGCGCTGGTCATCGCGCGGCGGGCGGAGCGTGTCCAGCGGGAGGAAGGTGGCGCGACCGGCACCGCTGCGCTTGAGGCTCTCGATGGCGGCTTCGGCGTCAGCCCAGGCATCGACGACGATATTTTGCAGCCGCGATCCGAGCGCCACCTCGACGGCGGTCTCGATCGCGGCGGGGACTTCGAGGATGCCTGAGACCAAGGTGAAGCCGCCGCGCCGCTGCTGCTCGGCCCACTGGAGGGCGGCGCGCACCCCGGCGAAGGTCCCGGTCTGCGAGCGCTGGAGGCGGGACAGCGTATCGAGCCTGGCCTCGGCGTCTGCGGCGGCGCGGCGGCGCTGCGCCAGGGTCTCATCGGCAGCGGCGCGGGCGGCGCGGGCCCGCTCGATGGTGGCGCGGGCCTGCTCGGCCAGCAGCGCTGCTGCGGCGTGCTCGGCATCGCGCCGCGCCGTATCGCTGGCGGCGGCCGCTGCGTGGCGGCGCTGCTCGGCGATGGCGTGCTCGGACTGGCGCTGCTGCTCGGCGATGGCGGCGGCGTCTGCGCCGAGCCTGCCGCGCCGCTCGCCGATCTGGGCGGCGCGGCGGGCGCGCTCCGCCAGCCCCGCTGCCGCGGCGTACTCGGCCCGCTGCGCCGCGTCGAGCCGCAGACGGAGCGCACGCCGCAGCTCAGCCTTGGCGGCCACGGCGGCGTCGAGCGCGGCGAGCTCACCTTTCGCCAGACTTGCCCGGCGGTCGGCCTCGGATAGGCGCGCCCGTATCTCACCAAGATCGCGGGCCTGGTCGGCGGACCTAAGCGCGAGCTCGTCGTCGGTGCCGGCGAGGTCATCGCCCTGGCGGATCAGCGCGGCGCGGCGCTCGTTGGCCACCGCGAGCTCGCGCTGGAGCGTCTCGGCCTGGGTGTGGAGCGCGGCGCTGCTACTGTGGAGCAGCGCGAGCGCCACCCGGTCGGCACGCAGGGTCTCGCGGCTGAGTTGGAGCTGCTCGGTGTGGGCGGCGAGCGCCGTGCGGGTCGCCTCGAGCGCCTGCGATGCAGCGGTATCGGCGCGCTCGGCGGCCTCGCGGGCGGCGCTGGTATCGCGCCAGAGCGCGGCATAGTGGCGCAGCAGCAGGGCGCGCAGCTCGCCGGCGTACTCGCGGTAGGTGCGGGCGAGGCTGGCCTGGCGCTTGAGCGAGCGCAGCCGCGGCTCAAGCTCGCTCAGGATATCGGCCACGCGGTCGAGGTTGGCGGCGGTCTCTCTGAGGCGACGCTCGGCCTCGGCGCGGCGGCCCTCGTAGACCCCGATCTCGGCGGCGTCCTCAAAGAGCTGGCGGCGGTCCTCGGGGCGGAGGTTGAGCGCCGCGTCCACCAGGCCCTGGTTGATGATGGTGTAGGCCCCGCCGAGCGGCCCGATCGCCTCCTGGAGATCGCGCAGGCGGACGCGGCTGCGGTTGATAGTGTACTCGGTCTCGCCGGCGCGGGTGGCGCGGCGGCCGATGGTGACCTCGGCGTAGGGGAGCGGCAGCAGCTTATCGCTATTATCGATCGTCAGCAGCACCTCGGCAAAGCCGGAGGGCGCGCGCCGCGTCCCGCCGCCGAACAGCAGATCCTCGGTGCGCTTGGAGCGCAGCGCGGCGAAGCTCTGCTCGCCGAGCACCCAGCGCACGGCGTCCACGATGTTGGACTTGCCCGAGCCGTTTGGGCCGATGATCGCGCTGATGCCTGGCTCGAACTCGAGCACGGTGCGCGACGCGAAGGTTTTGAAGCCGACGATCTCAAGGCGTTTGAGGTACATAGTTATGGCGCTGCTGCGGCTCCCGTCGGTGTTGCTCTATGCGCGGGCGCTCCGCCCCTTCGGCTGCGCGCCGGGCGGCCCGGCACCCGGCGCGTATTCGTCTGAGGCGATCGTGGGCCGGCGCTCCGCCCGGCACCCGGCGCGTATTCGTCTGAGGCGATCGTGGGCCGGTGCTCCGCCCGGCACCAGGCCGAGGGGCGGCCCCGCCCCTCAGGCTCCCCGGCGATGGGCTTCGCCCCTTCGAACCCCAAACGGTCGTCGGTGTGCGCGTGCCCGTCTGCCACGCCCTGAAACGCGCGTGCCATGCGGCAGGCTGCGGCGGCTGACGCCGGGCATTGCCCGGACAGCGCGGCGGCAGAGGAGCAGCAGCGGAGCGGCAGCACGCGATGTGGGCCGCTCGTGATTGGCCTGCGCTGGGGTGCGGTGGCGAACGCACATGTGGGCGTCACTTTTGGGGGTTCGAAGGGGGAGAATCCCCCTCGCCGGGGTGTCGGGGGCCGGTGCCCCTGACGCGGGTGCAGGGCGCAGCGCCTGCGCGAGACCAATCGAGACACGGGCGCAGCGCCTGCGCGAAGGCGAGCGCAGCGACCCATCAGAACAGCGACCCATCGGGGTAGCTGCGCACGATTAGCTCCTCAACCACCCCGCGCTTGCGGCCGTCGCAGTTGATCTTGCGGCTCGCCAGCACCGTGTCGGTGAACAGCCGCGCATCGCTGGCGTACAGCTCGCGGGTCAGCGGCGTGGCCGAGTTGCTCAGCATCACGTGGACCCCGCGATCAGCGAGCTCGCGGACCAGCCGAGCCAGCTGCCGCTGCTGCTCCTCGCCAAAGCCCTGGCCGGTGTACGTGGTGAAGTTGGACGTGGTGCTGACCGGATCGTACGGCGGGTCGAAGTAGACCAGGTCGCCGGCCGAGGCGCGCTCGGCGACGGTGGTGAAGTCGCCGTGGCGCAGCTCCACGTTCTGGAGCGCGCGGCTGACGGCGCGCAGATTGTCCGGGTCGCAGATCAGCGGATTTTTGTAGTGGCCGAACGGTGCGTTGAACTGCCGGTTGCGGTTGAGGCGGTACAGCCCGTTGTAGCAGGTCCGGTTGAGGAACAGCGTGCGCGCGGCGCGCTCCAGCCGGCCGTAGTGCTGCATAAAATCTGGCTGGCGGTCCCAGTTGCGCACCTCGCGGAAGTAGTCTGCGCTGAGGTCGCGCTCGTGCCAGCGCAGCCGCGTGATCAGATGCTCGACATCGTGCTTGACCACCTCGTAGCACAGGATCAGCTCGTCATTGCCATCGCTGAGCGTGGCCCCGTAGCCGAGCCTGCCGGCGCTAGCGAGGTGAAAAAACAGCGCGCCGCCGCCCACAAACGGCTCGTGGTAGCGGCGAAACTTGCGCGGCAGCCGGCGCGAGAGCTCGGGCAGCAGCTGGCCCTTGCCACCGGCCCACTTGAGAAATGGCCGCGCGGGAGTGGGGAGCTCGGCGAGCGTGAACAGGGCCTGAGTCATGGTCTCTCCGAGCTTCTCTGGGGGCGATGCGTATCCGGCGATTATAGCATATCGCTTGCCGCGTATCTCAGGTAATGCGCCGCGCGCTGCGTTTTTGCGCGCCATCACTCTGCCGCATCGCGCAGCGCCCGCAGCGCCACGGCGACCGAAGGGAAGCTGCGGATCGCGCCGAGGTTCATGCCCAGGCCGATGATGCTCTGCGCGATCTCGGGCCGGATGCCCACCAGCGCGGTCTGGGCGCCCAGCAGCCCCGCCATCTGCCCCAGCCGGATGAGCACCCCGGCGATGTAGGTGTCCACCAGCGGCACCCCGCTGACATCGAGCAGGATGTGGCTGGCGCGCTGCGCGCTCACGGCGGCGAGCGTGACATCGAGCAGCTGCTGCGCTCGCCCGGCGTCGATCGTGCCCACCAGCGGCAGCAGCAGCAGCCTATCGGTCAGCGGGATCACCGGCGTCCCGATCTCCAGCACCGTCTGTCGCAGCGCGCGCTCGCGCTGCAGCTGCTGCTCGCCCTCGGCGACTCGTCGCTCGATCTCGTCCACCAGCACCGCGTCGTCCAGCCGGGCCGCCAGCAGCGTCGCCCACAGCGTCGTGCCGTCTTCGTAGCTGTGCTGCTGCGCGAACGACCGCACAACCGCCAGCAGTCCCCAGTCGCGGCGGCGCGAGCGCACCGGTGCCACGACCCACACATCGGTCTCTGTGCCGGCCGGGAGCGCCGGCGGGAACGAGGATGCGGGGCATGCGCCGCCTGGCGTGCCGCTCGCCACGCCGACTGCGCCGGTGATGTCTAGCTCGGTTCGCTCGGCCGCTCGCCACAGCCCGAGGCAGGCTCCAGTCGCGTCGTTGGCGGCGATCCATGAGAGCTGCTGCACCGCGCCGAGGTCCTCGGCGGCCAGCCGGTCGATCAGCCCGCGTGCGCCGTACAGCGTGGCCTCCAGCTGGTCGTATCCGTGCGAACTAAACCCGGTGCTCAGCTGGAACAGCTGGTGGCGGATGCGCCTGAGCGCGAGCGACAGCCGCTCGCGCGCCGGGGTGGTCGGGTTGCGCGCGGCGAGCTGGGCTGCGCCGAATCGCTCCAGCTCCTCGACCACCACCACGTACGATTCGCCGTATGGGCTGAGGTGCTGCGCTGCCGCCCACGCCCGCTGCAGCTGGGTGTTGCTCGGGGGCTCGACGCCGGTGACCGCAGCGTCGATGGTGTCGAGCAGCGCCCGGCCCTCCGGCCAGACCGTTTCGGGCAGATCGGCCGGGCCGAGCGACAGCGGTGCTAGGAGCAGCGAGGTCAGACGCCGGTATGGATCGGTCTCAGCCGTGGCCGAGGGCGGCAGGCTATCGGCGCGGCTGCCGCACGACTGGCGGATAATGAGCGTGGTGGGCACCGAAATCGTAGCGGTGCCGAGCGCGCGGCCATCGATCTCGTCCAGCAGACGAGTGGCCGCCAGCTGCCCCATCGCATCGAAGCGCAGCCGCACGGTGGTGAGCGGCGGTTCGAGCAGCTGGCTCATCGGTACATCGTCGAAGCCGGTGAGCGCCACCTCCTGCGGTATCGCGACGCCAGCCGCCCGCAGCGCGTCATACGCGCCAAATGCCATATGATCCGTGGCGCTCACCAGCGCATCGAACCGCTGCCCGCTCGCCCAGCGCGCCGCCACCGCGTGTGTAGCGTCCTCAACCGTATTGCGCGCATCGATCAGCAGATCCGTATCGAGCGCCAGCCCGTGCGCGGCGAGCGCCTCGCGGTAGCCAGCCAGACGCTCCGGCACATCGGCGTCGTCGAGCGCGCCCAGAAAGGCGATCCGCCGCCGCCCTAGCCCGATCAGGTGCGTGACGAGCGCGGCTACCGCAGGCTGGTTATCCAACACCACCGCGCTCAGCCCCGGCTCGTGATGTGAGATCGTGATCACCGGCCTGCCGAGCGCCGCCAGCGCCGCCAGCCCCGGCGGGTTGAGCACTGTGACCCAGCCGTCGACCCGATCGTGCGCCAGACGCTGCTCGACCACCTCCTGCGGCGTGCCGGAGATCAGTATCAGCTTTGCGCCGCGCGCCCGCACCGCCTGGTACAATCCACCGATGAGCATGCGAAAGTAGCTGCCGGAGACGCTCGCCGCTATCATCCCGATAGTCCGCTGGCTCGATGTCATAGTTTCGCTCCACGTAGGTGCGGCCTGTCTATGCTACTATACACCACCTATTGGAAGGAGCATAATATGTGTGGGATCGTCGGCTATATTGGGCAGCAGAACGCGGCGGCGGTGGTCGTCGATGGGCTCTCTCGGCTCGAGTATCGCGGCTACGACTCGGCCGGCATCGCGATTGAGCGCGGCGGTCAGATCGCGACGCAGCGCAGCACCGGCAAGCTCGTTAACCTCGTCAACCAGCTGCGCGAGCGGCCGCTAAGCGGGAGCTGCGGCATCGGCCACACCCGCTGGGCGACCCACGGCGGCGTCACCGAGGAGAACGCCCACCCGCACCGCGACGCGTCTGGCGCAATCGTGGTGGTGCAAAATGGCATCGTGGAGAACTACCTCGATCTCAAGCAGCAGCTCGCCGCTCGCGGCCACACGTTTCAGTCGCAGACCGACACCGAGGTCATCGCGCTCTTGCTCGGCGACCACTACGGCGAGACGGGGAGCCTTGAGGCGGCGATGCGGCTGACCATCGCCGAGCTGCGCGGCGGCAACGCGGTGGTGGCGATGTGCGCCCACGAGCCCGGCACGCTGGTGGCCGCCAGGCTCGGCAACGCCGGCGGCGTGGTGATCGGCGTCGGCCAGGGCGAGATGTTCCTCGCCTCGGATGTGCCGGCCATCCTCGATCATACCAGGCGGGTGATGTTTCTGGAGGACCGCGAGCTCGTCGTGCTCACGGCGCAGGGGGCGCAGATCACCAGCCTTGGCGGCGAGACGGTGGCGCGTGTCCCGGTCAGTGTGGCCTGGGACCCAGTCTCGGCCGAGCGCGGCGACTACAAGCATTTTATGCAGAAGGAGATCTACGAGCAGCCGCGGACGCTCACCGACGTGCTGCGCGGCCGGATCGACATCGACGCCGGTGTGGTGCTGCTCGATGAGCTGCGCCTGACCGACGCCGAGATCTGGCGGCTCGGGCGGATCTATAGCGTCGGCTGCGGCACGGCCTGGCACGCGGCGCTGGTGGGCAAGTATCTGATCGAGACCCTGGCGCGGCTCCGCGTCGATGTGGACTACGGCTCGGAGTTCCGCTACCGCCAGCCGATCCTCGGCGCAGATACCCTGCTGCTGGCGATCACGCAGAGCGGCGAGACGGTGGATACCCTGGCGGCGATGGAGGAGGCGCGGGCGCAGGGCGTCAAGAGCGCCGCGGTGGTCAACTCGGTCGGCAGCCAGGCAGCGCGGGTGGCCGACGCCGGGGCGATTTACATGCACGCCGGCCCGGAAATTGCCGTCGCTTCCACTAAAGTCTACACCTCGATGATCGTGACGCAGTACCTGCTGGCGCTGCGGCTGGCGGCGGCGCGCGGCGCGCTCACCCCGGATCAGACGCGGGTACATCTGCAGGCGCTGATCGAGTTGCCTGGCAAGCTAGCGGCGATTTTGGAGAACCACGCGGTCTACGAACAGCTCGCCGAGCGCTTCCTCCACGTGCGCGATGCGCTGTTCCTCGGGCGGCAAATCAACTACCCGACGGCGCTAGAGGGCGCGCTCAAGCTCAAGGAGATCTCCTACATCCACGCCGAGGGCTACCCGGCCGGCGAGATGAAGCACGGCCCGATCGCCCTGATCGACCGCGAGGTGCCGGTGGTCTGCGTGGCGCTGCGCGACAGAATGTACGAAAAAATGCTGTCAAACATCGAGCAGGTGCGGGCGCGCGGCGGGCAAGTGATCGCCATCGCCAGCGAGGGCGACGAGGCCATTGGCGAGAAGGCCGACTTCGTCATCCACATCCCGCAGACGCTGCCGCTGCTCAGCCCGGTGCTCGCCACCGTGCCGCTGCAGCTGCTGGCCTACCACGTGGCCGTGCGCCGCGGCGCCGATGTGGACCAGCCGCGCAACCTGGCAAAGAGCGTCACGGTGGAGTAGCGGCGGTCCAGCGCAGGCGCTCCGCCCGGCACCTGACGGTCCTTGCGTCCAGACGTTCGTGGGCAGGCGCTCCGCCCTGCACCTGGCGGTCCTTGCGTTCAGACGTTCGTAGGCAGGCGCTCCGCCCTGTACCCGGCCGAGGGGCGGCCGCTCCCCTCAGGCATCCCGTCGATGGGCTACGCCCTTTCGAACCCCATAACGGGCGTCGTCCTGTGCGTACCCGTCTCCCACGCCCTGAATGGCACGTGCTGTGCGCGCAGCTGCGGCGGCTGACGCCGGGCATGGCTGGCAGTGCCCAGTCAGCGGAGCGGCTAACGCGAGCGGTTGGGCGGTGGTCGCCATCGGCACAGCTTGAGCCATGAGCGCAGCGATCCTCCCAATAGCCCACCGCTCACCTGAAGGACTGAACATATGCTTGCAACGTATCAACGTGCTTTTGAACGACTAAAGTCAGATCGCGTCACTGGTCGCTGGCCCGATATCACGCATAAACGGGCACCGCATAAGCCCTTCTTGCTGCTTTCGGTGCTCGATCTTTTTGCCCAATACGCCGTAAACATAAATCTCATCGAATTACGCGCGGAACTACTCGATACGTTTGATCTTTATTGGCTGAAAGTTATGGGGAACGAGAAACCGGGGAGCGCGGTTCTCCCGTTCTATCATCTCAAAAGCGAAGGGTTCTGGCATCTTATTGCTCAGCCAGATCAGGAGACACTCCTCCGAGCTTCACGGCAAATTCGGTCGCTTCGCGACCTTCACGAACTTGTCCTCGGCGCGCGGCTTGATGATGAACTCTTTACACTCCTTCAATCGTCTGACAGCAGGGACGCATTGCGTCGTACGCTCATTGAGACATATTTCGCTCCCGAGATCCGGCCGATACTCGTAGAGGTTGGCACTATCTCTCAAGAATCATTCGAATACAGCCGCGAACTGCTCGATCGAGCGCGTGGAATCTTTCGTATCGAAGAAGCGCCGACGATGGACGAAATGTATCTCACTGATTCGCGCTCGGTTGGCTTTCGCAAGGTGGTTGTCGAGGCGTACGATCACACGTGTGCAGTCTGCGGTGTGCGATTGCGCACCCCTGAAGGACGAACTGCCGTCGCTGCGTCACATATCGTACCGTGGAGCCACAGTCATAACGACGATCCGCGCAATGGATTGGCGCTCTGCGGCTTACATCACTGGTCATTCGACCAGGGAATGATTACGGTGTTGCTCTCACACGAGATCGCTGTCTCAACCACAATTGCAGCTGAGCCGTCAACCGAATCGATACAACTATTGAATGGCCAGCGTATTCGGCTCCCAAACAATGCGTATTTGCATCCGGCACGCGAGGCATTGCGCTGGCATAATAAGAATGTATTTCGAACCGATACGCTACGCCGCCTGTTTTGATGACAAAAAAAGAAACGCTCAAACAGTTTTGGAAGGTTGCACGCGGCGGGTTATCGCTCGCGCCTGTCTAGGGGTGGATGTACGGGTGGCGGGCAGCGGGGAGACATGCGTCAGCAAGTGATGGGCGTGGCGCGCTGCCGGCCACCTCGGGGAGGAGCAGCCTCCAGGCGAAGCTCGGAACGACACGACGGGCGTGGCGCGCTGCGGCCGCCGCGGGATCAGCAGCCAGCCGCTATCCGGCGGCGAGGGCGGCGCGCAGCTCGGCGTTGGTGAACGGCTTCTGCAGCGCTCTGACGCCAGGCAGATCGCTCAGCCGCGTCGAGATCTCGTCGCCGCTGTAGCCGCTCATGACGATGACGCTGAGCTGCGGCTGGGCGATGCGGATCTGGCGCAACACCTCCTCGCCGCTCATCACCGGCATCATCAGATCGAGCAGCACGCAGTGCAGCGCCGGCTCCGCCGCCAGCAGCGCGAGCGCCTCGGCACCGCTCGCCGCCTCAAGCGCGCGGTAGCCCATGTGCCCGAGCATGCGCACCACCACCCGGCGCACATCGTGCTGGTCATCCACCACCAGCACCGCGCCGCCGGCCGGCGCTGCAACTGCGCCCCCGGTCTCAGGCGCGTGGGCCGCCTGCGGCGCGAGCGGGAGTAACACGCTGATGGTGGTGCCAGTCCCCGGCGCGCTCTCGATCCGCAGCGCCCCCTGGTGGCTGTTGATGATCCCGTGGACCACTGCCAGGCCAATGCCGCGCTCCTGACGCCTGGACCCGCCGAATGGGTCGAACAGGCGCCCGATCTCCTCCGGCGGGATCGGCGCGCCGCCGTCGTGGACGCTGATGCAAAGGTAGTCGGCGATGCCTGGCGCGCCGCTCAGGTCGATCGTGGCCCAGGCGGCGGCAGCGCAGCGCAGCGCAGCGCAGCGCACCACGATCGACGCGGCATCGCCATGCATCGCCGCCGCCGCGCTCGCCACCATGCTGCTCAGCATCTGGATCAGCTGGTGCTCATCGGCGAGGATCGGCGGCAGCCCGGCGTCCGCCAGGTACTGAACATCGTGCGCCCAGCCGATCGACGCCCGCAGCAGCTCGCACTGCGCCGCAAGGAAGGCGGCGATATCCAGCGGCCGCAGCGCGAGCTGGCCGCGCCCGCTGTAGAGCAGCAGCTGCGCCGTGAGCTCGGCGGCGCGGCGGGCGCTGCTGTAGGCGGCCCCGAGCAGCGGGGCGACCGGGCTGTCTGGCGGGAGGTCTTCGAGCGCCAGCTCCATGTTGCCGCCGATGATCGTCAGCAGATTGTTGAAGTCGTGGGCGATGCCGCCGGCGAGCAGCCCCAGCCCCTCCAGCTTCTGCGCCACCATCAGCCGCCGCTCGGCCGCCGCGCGCTCGCGCTCGGCGACGCGCTGCGCCGTCAGGTCGTGCGCTACGCCGATGATCCGCCCGACCCGCCCGGCTGCGGCGTCCCAGACCGGCATGTTCCGCACCCGCATGGTCCTGATGCCGCCATCCTTGGCGATCAGCCGCAGCTCGGCAGACGTCGGCCGGTTGCTGAGCAGGTCGGCGATGTAGGCGTCGAAGATCGGGTAGTCATCAGGATAGACTAGCCAGCGGGTGCCAGAGCGCTGCTGCATCTCCTCGAAGCTGTAGCCGCCAACCTTAGCCATGGCGTCCGTCCCCCAGCTGATCTGACGCCTGCCGTCAGCCGTGATCTCGACGTCGTAGCAGTAGTCTGAGGTGAGCTCGCTGATGGTGCGCAGCCGCGACTCAGCCAGCGCGAGCTCGCCAGCGAGCCGCAGCGCGTCGGCGCGCGCCGCATCAAGCGCGCCACGAAGGCCCTCGGTTGTCGGCTCTGGATCCGCCATAGCAT
>JAYUUK010000087.1:0-17054 GCA_043754595.1 Roseiflexaceae bacterium
CGCCATCGTGGGCCACCGCCGATGGTCAGAACGGAATGCCGTCGCGCGAACACTTTGCCGACTTCAGCTACTTCATGGGCGAGATGGCCAAGCGTTACAAGGGCCGCGTCGGCGCCTATGAGATCTGGAACGAGCAGAACCTGGCCCACGAGAACTCCGGCCGCGTCGCCAACGCCAGCTTCTATATGGATATGCTGGTCGGCGCGTCGCAGGCGATTAAGGCCAATGACCCGGCGGCGCTGATCGTCTCTGGCGCGCCGTCGGCCACCGAGACCAATAACCCGTCGATCGCCATCTCGGATATCACATTCCTGCGCCAGATGTTCCAGGACCCGCGCTTCAAGGCCAACGTCGACATCGTCGGCGCGCACCCCGGCGGCGCGTCCAATCCGCCCGATACCATGTGGCCGGATAACCCAGGCCCAGGGCCGTACTTCGTCAACAGCCGCGAGTTCTACTTCCGGCGCGTCGAGGACGTGCGGGCGCTGATGATCCAGAATGGCCTCTCGGATATGAAAGTCTGGGTCACCGAGTTCGGCTGGGCCACGCGCAATAACACGCCGGGCTACGAGTTCGGCAATCAGATATCGGCCGACACGCAGGCAAAATATCTGGTGCGCGCCTTCCAGCTCGCCCGCACCAACTATCGGGATTGGATGGGCGGCATGTTTGTCTGGCAGCTCAACTTCGCCGTGTCCTGGAAGGCCAACGGCAACGAGCTGCACGAGCAAGCATCGTACGGCGCGCTCAACGGCGACTGGAGCCCGCGGCCAGCCTACCTCGCCCTCCAGGCGATGAAGAAATAAGGCTCTGGCGGGCGGCCGGGTCCTTCGGTCGCCCGCTACGTCCTCGTGAGGAGAGATCCATGCTTCGTCTACTTCCTGGCATACGTATCGCCATTGTTATATTGCTGCTGCCGGCGCTGCTCTCGTGCGGCAACCCCGCCGCGCCCGCGCCCGCGCCCGCGCCCGCGGCCGCGCCGACACCGCCCCCAGCGCCGACGGCGGTGCCACGGCCCACGCAGGCCGCAGTGCAGCCGACGCAGCAGCCGACCAGCGCGCCACAGCCGACGCAGGCCGCGCCAACCAGCGTCCCGGTTCCCGCGCCCGAGGCCGGTCAGCCGTATCGTCTCGATCGGCCGCAGTACGGCGTGGTCTCGCATCTGTACTATACCGATCGCGAGCGCGTCCTGACGCTGACGACCATCGCCGGGTTCACCTGGGTCAGGCAGCAGATTCAGTGGAAGGATATGGAGGGGCCGACGCCGGGCGACTACAAGTGGGGCGATCTTGACTTGATCGTCAGCGATGCGGCGTCGCACAAGGTCAAGCTGCTGCTCAGCATCGTTCGCTCGCCGACGTTCTACAACGCCACCAGCGGCCTGCCGCAGGATCCAGTCACGATGGGCAACTTCGTCGAGGCGATCGCCAAGCGCTACGGCTCGAAGATCGCGGCGATCGAGATTTGGAACGAGCAGAACCTGGCGCACGAGAACGGCGGCAAGGTGACGGTCGAGGACGCCGGCCACTACGTCGATATCCTGGCCGAGTGCTATACCCGCATCAAGGCGATCGACCCGTCGATCATCGTCCTGGCCGGCGCGCCGTCTTCGTCAGGCGTGAACGACCCGAGCATCGCGGTCTCCGATGAGAACTACTACCGCGCGATGTACACCTACAAGGGCGGGATGATCAAGAGCTACTTCGATGCGCAGGCGGTTCACCCCGGCGGCTCGGCAAACCCGCCCGAGACCATGTTCCCGGATAACCCCTCTAATGCCCAGGGCTGGACCGACGACGCGACGTTCTACTTCCGCCATATCGAGAATGTGCGTAAGTTCATGGTCGAGGAGGGCGTCGGCGACCACCAGCTATGGGTGACGGAGTTTGGCTGGGCGACGCAGAACGAGACGCCTGGTTACGAGTTTGGCAACCAGGTGAGCAAAGAGCAGCAGGCGCAGTATATCGTCGGCGCGATGAAGCTGGTCCACGACACCTATAAAGACGAGCAGGGCAAGCCGTGGGTCGGCGTGATGTTCCTCTGGAACATGAACTTCGCTGTGCTCTGGGGCGCTCAGAACCAGCCGCTGCACGAGCAGGCGTCGTTCGCCATCCTCGATCCTGACTGGTCGCCCCGCCCGTCGTTCTTGGCCATCCAGAGCTATCTGGCCGGTATTAAGCAGTAGCCATAGTCATCGCTCACGCGGGTATGGGCGAAGCGAGCGCGCATGGGTCCCTTGACCGGGATCCATGGCGGCGCGTGCTTCGCCCCGTTGCCCCGTCACCCCATCACCGTGTCATCCCCCGCCCGCCACTCCCCGCTGGCCCCGCCGCGCTTCTCGATGAGCCGCACCGCCTCAATGACCATCCCCCGATCCACCGCCTTGCACATATCGTAGATTGTCAGCGCCGCCGCCGCCACCGCCGTCAGCGCCTCCATCTCCACGCCGGTCTTGCCGCTGGTGCGAACCCTCGCCACGATCGCTAGCCGATCGGGGCCGTCTGGCGTCAGCTCGACGCCGATGTGGGTCAGCAGCAGCGGGTGGCAGAGCGGGATGATCTCGTGGGTGCGCTTGGCCGCCATGATCCCAGCGATCCGCGCTACCGCGAGCACGTCGCCCTTCGGAAGGCCGCCGGCAACGATCAGCGCCAGCGTCTCGGGGCGCATCGCCACGCTGCCGCTAGCCAGCGCCTCGCGCTGGGTCTCGGCTTTATCCCCCACATCCACCATCCGCGCGTGGCCGTCGGCGTCCAGATGCGTCAGCCCGCCGCTCATCGCTCCCCCCGCGCCGCGCGCCGCTGCGGCGCGGGCTCACCTCGCTGTGCATCAACTCGATCGGGCTGAGGTCTCGGTGGTCGATTCGCGCCTGCGGTATAACCGATGTCGGTGATCATCAGAGCGCCTTTCTCATAGGTGATGTGCTGTGGCCGTATGCAATTGTACGCCAATTTATCCAATTAACGATGTTGGCGCTTGAAATGACTCGCTATCTCGGGTATAATTCAGATATCTGGTGGGGAAAAGTGGGGAAAAGTGGGGAAAAGAACGCTTGTTCTGCCCAATTCCACCGATAGTGGGCAATAAGCGCAAATTCGTTCTTCTGGAGTACGCGCGTGTTTCTCGGCGAATACGAGTACAACATCGACGATAAGAACCGTCTCGCCATTCCGGCGCGTTTTCGCGAGGAGCTTGGCGAGGGGGTCGTCATCACGCGCGGCTTCGACGGCTGTCTGTTTGGCTTTCCCCGGCCATTCTGGGAGATTCTGGCGCAGCAAGTGGCGACGCTATCGTTCGGCGCTGGCGAGACCCGGCAGCTCCAGCGCATGCTGTTCTCCGGCGCGGCCGAGCTCGAGTTCGACAAGCAAGGACGGGTGGTGCTGCCCCCCAACCTGCGCGAGTCGGCGCAGCTGGCCGAAGCGGTGGTGCTGGCGGGGGTCAACAAATATTTCGAAATCTGGAACCCGCAGCGCTGGGAGCAGCAGCTGGAGAACCTGGACGCCAATGGCTCGCTGATCGCGCAGCAGCTGCAGCAGCTGACTATTCAGGTGGGCTGAGATGAGCGACGCACCGTTTCGGCATGTTTCGGTGCTGCCCGCCGAGGTGCTCGCCGGGCTGGCGCCGCACGCTGGGGGCGTGTACCTGGACGGGACGCTCGGCGGCGGCGGTCACGCCGAGGCGCTGCTCGAAGCCTCGGCCCCCGACGGGCGACTGCTCGGGCTGGACCTGGATCCGGCGGCGCTGGCAGCGTCTGCGGCGCGGCTGGAGCGTTTTGGCGAGCGGTTTGTGCCGGCGCGCGGCAACTTCCGCGATCTGGCTGACCTGGCCGCCGCCAACGGCTTCGCGCCGCTCGATGGCATCCTGCTGGACCTCGGCGTCTCGTCGCATCAGCTCGATACCGCGGCGCGCGGGTTCTCGTTTCAGCACGATGCGCCGCTGGATATGCGGCTCGACCCCGACGGCGAGACCACGGCGGCGGACCTGGTGAACGACCTGGACGAGCGCGAGCTGGCGGATATCATCTATCGCTACGGCGAGGAGCACGGCTCGCGGCGGGTGGCGCGGTTTATCGTCGAGGCGCGGCGGCGCGCCCCGATCGCCACCACCGGCGAGCTAGCCGAGATTGTCTCGCGGTCGCTCGGCGGGCGGCACGGCAAAGTTCACCCGGCGACGCGGACGTTCCAGGGGCTGCGGATCGCGGTCAACGCCGAGCTGAGCAGCCTGGAGCAGGCGCTGCCGCAGGCGGTGGCGGCGCTCGCGCCTGGCGGACGGCTGGCGGTGATCAGCTTTCACTCGCTAGAAGATCGGATCGTCAAATTGTTTCTTCGCGGCGAGCCACAGATGATCGCCCTGACTAAAAAACCGGTGGTGGCTGGCGAGCCAGAGCAGCGGGCCAACCCGCGCAGCCGGAGCGCAAAACTTCGCATCGCAGCAAAAGAAGGGGGCGTGTGATGGCCGTCAATGTTCGTCAACTTTTTCCAAATAGCGGCGGCCTGCTCGATGAGGCGCGCGACCGACGGGTGGCGCTCGGGCGCTACATCCGCCTCGATGGCGGGCGCTATCTGATCGTCGCCGCGCTGGTGCTGGCGGTGATGAGCCTGATCTCGCTCGGGCAGACCGGGCGGCTGGCGACGCAGGGCTATCAGATCAGCGATGCGCAGGTTCGCCATCAGCTGCTGCTGCGCCAGCGCTCGACGCTGCTGCTCGATCTCGCCGAGGTCCAGTCGCTCGATACGATCCAGCAGCGCGCCAAAGATCTTGGGCTGCGGCCGATGGACCCCAAGCAGACCCGCTACATCAGCGTGAGCCAGACGCCGGTCACGGTGGTGCCGTCCGGTCTGCCGATCGTCAAACCATAGATAGAGTAGCCCATGGCAACACGCACCGCACAACCGATATCGCCGGCCGCCGCGATCAGCCGCTGGCGCATCAACACGCTGCTGATCGTGGCGATCCTGATCTTCAGCCGGGTCGCCGTCCGGCTTGGCGAGCTACAGGTGGCGCAGCACAGCTATCTCACGACGCGGGCGCGCGCCGAGATCGACCGCGAGCTGACGATCCAGCCGCGCCGCGGCGAGATCCGCGACGCGATGGGCAATGTTCTGGCGCTCGATGTCGACCGGCCGAGCCTGTTCGTCGAGCCGGTGCGGGTCGATCCGGCCTCGGCTCCCAAGCTGGCGCTGTTGCTGTCTGGGCTGCTCGGCACGCCGGCGACCGAGATCCAGGCCACGCTTCAGTCGGACAGCATGTGGTCGCCGATTAAACGCTGGCTCGAACCCGAGGTCGCCGACCGGATCATGGCGCTGATGCACGATGATGAGGCGATGTGGGCGGCATTTCAGTTTCAGTACGAGCCGCGCCGGGTGTACCCGCAGGGGAGCTACGCCGCGCACGTGCTCGGCGCCGTCAACATGGAGGGCGTCGGCGTCAGCGGCGTGGAGAGCTACTACAATACCATCCTCGGCGGCAGCACCGGGACGATCACCGCCGAGGTCGACGCCAAGCAGCAGCCGATCTGGATCGCGCCGCAGGAGAGCCGCCCGGCCACCGACGGCGCCGATATCGAGCTGACGATCGACCCGCTGGTGCAGCACGTGATCGAGGCCGAGCTGAAGAAGGCGGTGGACAAACATCACGCTGATAGCGGCACGATCATTGTGCTGGACCCGAAGACCGGCGCGATCCGCGGCATGGCGAGCTACCCGACGTACGATCCGAACCGCTACTACAGCTATAAGCCGGAGGTATACAACCTTAACCCGGCGATCGCGAACCAGTACGAGCCAGGCTCGACGTTCAAGATCCTGACTGTGGCGGCCGGACTGCAGACGCGAGCCTTCACCGCAGATACCAAAATCAACGATCCGGGCACCGTCTATCGTTCCGGCTACGCGCTCTCCAACTGGAACCGCAGCGGCAATGGCGCGATCGACCCGGGGCAGATCCTCTACTATTCGAGCAACGTTGGCGCGTTGCAGCTGAGCGAGATGACCGGCGAGAAGGATTTTTACGGCATCATCGACAAGTTTGGCTACGGCAAGCCGACCGGCGTGGATATGGGCGGCGAGGCCGGCGGCATCGTGCGGACGCCGGCCTCCGATGGCTGGAGCCCGCTGGTGCTCAACACCAACGGCTTTGGCCAGGGCATCGCGGTGACGCCGCTGCAGCAGGTGCGGATGGTCGCGGCGATCGGCAACGACGGCAAAGTGATGCGGCCGTACATCGTCCAGAAGCGCTGCCGCGGCAGCGACTGCGTCGTGACCCAGCCCAAGGAGGTCGGCCAGCCGATCGAGCAGGGCGTGGCCTGGACGGTGCGGCGGATGCTGGTCAAGAGCGCCAATCACTACTCGCCGGTGGTATGGGGGCCGCGCACTGGCAGCTACCGCGATACCTGGCTGGTGCCCGGCTACCAGGTGTGCGCCAAGACCGGCACATCGTCTATCCCCGATGGGCACGGCGGCTACGACGCCACCGGGACGATCGGCTCGGTGCTGGGGCTCGCGCCGGCCGAGAACGCGCGCTACGCCGTGCTGGTCAAGATCGACCGGCCGCGCGATGACATCTGGGGCGTCAGCACCGCCATCCCCGTCTATCAGGCGGTCGTCGAGCAGCTGTTGCGCTACCAGCGGCTCGCGCCAGACCAGCAGCTGGTGGGGGAGGGGCAGTTCACCGGGCCGGCGGCGGGGAGCGCGCCGTAGGTATGGTACAATGCCGCCGATTCCCCCTTGCGTAGAGGAGATGGCGGTGTTCACACTCGCAGATGTGCTGAGCGGCGTGCAGCCCGACGGCCGCCAAGCGGCGGACTCGGCGCTCGCACGGCAGATCGTGCTGAGCGAGGCGGCGATCGACTCGCGGCTCGTGGTGCCAGAGAGCCTGTTTGTGGCCCTGGCCGGCGAGCGAGTCGATGGCCACGCATTCGTGGCGGCGGCGGCGGCGCGCGGCGCGCGCGCGGCGCTGGTTCGCAGCGATGCGATCGCCGACCTTACGATCGACAGGCCCGTGACGCGGATCGACTCCCTGACCGGAGCTGGGATCGACGGGCTGACGGCGGACAGCTTTGTGCTGGTGACGGTCGATGCGCCGCTCGATGCGCTGCACCGGCTCGCCGCCTTCCACCGGGCCAAATTTCGGCCGCTGGTGGTGGGCATCACCGGCAGCGTCGGCAAAACCTCCACGAAGGAGGTGACGGCGGCGGTGTTGAGCCGCAAGTATCGCACCTTAAAAAACCCAAAAAGCTACAATAGTGAGGCGACGCTCCCCATCGTCCTGCTCCAGCTCACCGAGGACCACGAGGTGGCGGTGCTGGAGATGGGGATGCACGGTCAGGGCGAGATCGCGCAGCTTGCCAATCTCGCCCGGCCATTGCACGGCATTGTGACCAACGTCGGCCCATCGCATCTGGAGCGGCTCGGCAGCATGGACGCCATCCAGCGCGCCAAGAGCGAGCTGGTGCAGGCGCTCCCGGCCGAAGGGCGAGCGATCCTCAACTTCGACGATGAGCGGGTGCGGGCGATGGCGAGCGCGACGCAGGCGACGCCGTTTTTCTACGGGCTTGACCCGGCGGCAGACCTGTGGGCAGACGAGATCGAGAGCCGTGGCATGCAGGGGATCGCGTTTCGGGCACACCACGCGGGCGAGAGCGTGACGCTCAAGCTGCCGCTGATCGGGCGGCACAGCGTCCACACCGCGCTGGCCGCCACCGCCGCCGGATTGATCCTCGGGCTCGGCTGGGATGCGATCGTCGATGGGCTGCGGGACGAGTCGGCGCAGCTGCGGCTGATAACTGTGCGCGGAATCCGTGATACTATGCTGATAGACGATACCTACAACGCATCGCCGGCTTCGTCGCTCGCCGCGCTCAATCTGCTCGACGAGCTCGATGGGCGCAAGATCGTGGTCCACGGCGATATGCTGGAGCTCGGCGAGCTTGAGGAAGAGTCGCACCGCAGGGTCGGCGCGCGGGCGAGCGATGTCGCCGCGGCGATCGTGGCCGTCGGCGAGCGGGCGCGCTGGATCGCCGAGGAGGCCGAGGAGAGCGGGATGCCGCCACAGCACATCTATCGCTGCACGAGCAATCGCGAAGCGATCGATATCCTGCGGTCGCTGCTCGCGCCTGGCGATGTGGTGCTGATCAAAGGGTCGCGCGGCATGGCAATGGAGCAGATCGTCTCGGCACTCCAGCCGACTATCTAGGAGCGGATTTTGCAGGAAGCTATACGCGCACTGCTGGTACAGGATATGGCGCGCGCGCTGCTGCTGGCGGCGGCGGCCTTTGCGCTGACGCTCGCTACCGGCGGGTACTGGGTTAAATTTCTCAAGCGCCATCGGATCGGCAAGCGGATCCGCGTGGATGGGCCGCAGAGCCATATGGTCAAGACCGGCACGCCGACGATGGGCGGGGTGATCATCATCGTGCCGGTGGTGCTGCTGACGCTCGCCTTCAATCTGTTCGACCGCTGGTCGGTCTTGCTACCGCTGCTGGTGCTGGTGGGGTTCGCCGCGATCGGGGCCGCCGATGACTACTTCTCGCTGATCCGCACCGAGTCCAAGACCCACGGGTTCAGCGCGGGCACCAAGAGCCTGCTAATGCTGCTGATCGCATTCGGGGCGGCGCTGCTGCTGTATCTGCCGCAGCCGTTCGGGCTGGAGAACTCCGGCATCGTCCGCATCCCATTCTTCGGCGCGGTCAACATCGGTATCTGGTTCATCCCGTTTGCGATGGTGATTATCTACGGCACCTCCAACGCCGTCAATCTCACCGATGGCCTCGATAGCCTGGCCGGCTGGAACCTGACGCTGGCGTTTGCTGCCTATGGCGTGATCACGGTGCTCAACGGGCAGTTCATCAACCTCTCGGCATTCTGCTTCACGCTGGTGGGGGCGTGTGCGGCGTTCCTGTGGTACAACGCTCACCCGGCGCAGGTGATCATGGGCGATCTTGGGTCGCTCTCGCTGGGGGCGGCGCTGGCGGTGGTGGCGCTGCAGAGCCAGCAGTGGCTGTTGCTGCCGGTGGTGGGCGCGGTGTTCGTGGCCGAGGCGCTCAGCGTGATGATCCAGGTCGGTTACTTCAAGTGGACGAAGCGGACGACGGGTGCCGGCAAACGCTTCTTCAAGATGTCGCCGCTGCATAACCACTTCGAGCTGCTCGGCTGGAGTGAGACGCAGGTGATGCAGCGCTTCGTGCTAGTCGGGATGGTTGCCGCGCTGATCGGCATCTCGCTGGCGCTGACGTTGCGCGAAAGTCAGATGCTCGATGTGCCGAAGCCGCGTCCGGCTGGCGTCGAGCCCACGCGGTAGCGCAGCGGCGCACCGTAGCTAGAGCTCGTGGGGCGGCATGGAACTACACGGTCTTCGCGCGCTGGTGATGGGTCTGGGCGTCCACGGCGGCGGGGTGGGCGTCGCACGGTTTCTCGCGCAGCGCGGCGCGGCTGTCACGGTCACCGATCTGCGCAGCCACGAGCAGCTCGCCGACTCGGTCGCGTCGCTCGCCGGCCTCCCGATCCGCTTCGTCCTCGGCGAACACCGCGAGGTGGACTTCCGCGACGCCCAACTTGTGGTTCGCAATCCCGCCGTCCCCGATAGCTCGCGATTTCTCCAGATCGCCCGCGAGAGCGGCGCCACCATCGAGATGGAGATGTCGCTCTTCTTCCGCCTCTGCCCGGCGCCCATCCTCGGCGTGACCGGCACCAAGGGCAAGACGACGACGACGCTGCTGCTGGCGGCGATGCTGGGGCGCGAGTTCCCCGGCACGATCGCCGCCGGCAACCTGCGGGTCTCGGCGCTGGATCAGCTGCCGCTGCTGACGCCGCAGACGCCCGTCGTGCTCGAGCTCTCGTCCTATGCGCTCGAAGGGCTCGGTGCTGCCAGGCTCAGCCCGCCGTTCGCGCTCTGGACCAACCTTTCGAGCGACCACCTGGATCGCTACGCCGATCTCGCCGCCTACGCCGAGGCCAAGGCTCAGATCTTCCGCCATCAGACGCCCGATGGGGTGGTGGTGCTCAACGCCGATGACTGGGCGCTGCGCGCGCTGGCTCGCTCGGCCCCCGGTCGCGTCGCCTGGTTCGCCGCCGAGGGCGGTGCGGCGGCGGAGAGCGCCGCAGCGCACGGCGCCACCATGGTCTACGGCGCTGGCGGCGTCCGCTGGCTGACCGAGTCTGGCGCGCTGCCGATCTGCGCCGCCGTCGACAGCCGGCTGCCGGGGATGCACAACCTGGCGAATATCGCCGCCGCCGCCGCGCTGGCCACGATATATGGTGTATCGCCGGCGGCCATCCGCGCCGCAGTGCGCGACTTCGGCGGCGTGCCGCACCGGCTAGAGACCGTCCGCGAGCTCGATGGGGTGGTCTATATCAACGATACCACCGCCACCGCGCCGGAGGCGGCGATCGCGGCGCTGCTGAGCATGACGAGGCCGATGGTGGCGATCTGCGGCGGGGCCGATAAGAACCTGCCGTTTGGGCGCATGGCAGAGACGCTGGCCGTGCTGGCGCGGGCGGTGGTGCTGCTGGAGGGCACGGCGACGCCAGCGCTGGCGTCGGCGCTGGCGTACACCGGCGCGGCACCGCCGGTGTACGGGCCGTTCGGCGATTTCGCTGCGGCGGTCGCGCTGGCGCGCTCGCTGGCGCGGCCAGGCGACGCGGTGCTGCTCGCGCCGGGGTGCGCCAGCTTTGGGATGTTTCGCAATGAGTTTCATCGCGGCGAAGAGTTCCGCCGGATCGTCGGCCAACTGGGAGCAGTAGAAGCCTTATGAGCGAGCGACATTCGCCCTTCAGCCAGCAGCCGATCCTGACCTGGACCCTGCTCTCGATTAATATCGCGCTGTTCGTGCTGCCCTGGCTAGCCGATATGCTGGCCGGGACCACCATCCAGGCGGCGCTGCTCGATTTGGGGGCCAAAGATAACCTGCTGATCGCCCGCGGCGGGCAGTACTACCGTTTTCTCAGCGCGATGTTCCTCCACGCCAGCGTGACCCATATTCTGTTCAATGGGTTCGCGCTCTACAGCCTGGGCCGCGAGGTCGAGCGAGCCTACGGCCACGGGCGGTTCGCCGCCGTCTACTTCATCGCCGGGCTGGGCGGTGGGGTGGCATCATACCTGACCAACCCGAGCCCATCGGTCGGGGCGTCGGGGGCGATCTTCGGACTGATCGGGGCGCTCGGCGCGGTGTACGTGGTCTCGCGCGATGTCTTCGGCAGCGCAGGGCGGCAGATGCTCGGCAGCCTGATGTTCACGATTCTGATCAACCTTGGGCTGGGGCTCACCACGCCGCTGATCGATAATGCGGCGCATATCGGCGGGCTGATCGTTGGTGCGATCGTCGGGTGGGGGCTGGCGCCGCGGCTCAGCTTCGACCAGTTGCACACGCCGCCGCAGCTGCGACGCGACTTTCTGGCGATCGGCTGGCCGATCGCCGCCGTGGTGCTGCTGGGGCTGGTCGGCATCGCGCTGACACTGACGCCGCCGCTGTAGGAGATCCGTATGGTCGATACGATTGCTGCCCGCAAACATCCAGACTACCCGCTGCTGACCGTGATCGGCATCATGGTGCCGCTCGGCGTGATCATGGTCTACAGCGCCTCGTTCGTCGATGCCTACAACAACCACAAAGACCAGATGTACTACACCTGGCGGCAGCTCATCGCCGCGCTGATCGGGATCGGGGCGATGTTTGTGGTACAGCGGCTGGACTACCGCATCTGGCGGCGTTTCTCGATCCACCTCAGCCTCGGCACGCTGTTCCTGCTGCTGCTGGTGCTGGTGCTCCCGGCGAGCATGACGACCGTCAATGACGCCAAAAGCTGGATCCGGATCGGACCGTTCAGCATGCAGCCATCAGAGATCGCCAAGCTGACGATGGTCATCTACTTCGCCGACTGGCTCTCGCGCCGCGGCTCGAAGGTGGCCAACGTCACCTACGGGCTCATCCCGTTCGGGCTGATGCTGGGGGTGGTCTGCGGCCTCGTGATGCTCGGGCACGATCTGGGGACGACGGTGGTGCTGATTGTGATCGCGGCGACGGTCTACTTCGCGGCCGGGGCGAGCCTGCTGCATATCGCTGGGGCGGGGGCGCTGGCGGCGATGGGGTTCTGGGGCGCGATCCAGATCGCATCGTACCGAATGGAGCGGATCGCGGCCTGGCTCGACCCGTTCGGGCACATCCTTGGCGCGGGGTATCAGCCGGTCCACGCGCTCTACGCGCTCGGCAGTGGCGGCCTGTTCGGCGTCGGGCTCGGGCAGGGGCGGCAGAAATTTCTCTGGCTGCCGCAGTCCCACACCGACGCGATCTTCGCCGTGATCGGCGAGGAGTTCGGGCTGATCGGCACGCTGTTCATCGTCACCTGCTTCGTGATCATCGCCTATCGAGGCATGCGGATCGCCGGGCGGGCGCCCGAGCCATTCGCGGCGCTGCTGGCGATCGGGCTGACATCGTGGCTGGTGTTTCAGGCGCTGATCAACATCGCGGTGGTCACGTCGCTGCTGCCGTTCACCGGGCTCACGCTGCCGCTCGTCAGCTACGGCGGCACGTCGCTGGTGTTTAATCTTGTGGCGGTCGGGATCTTGTTGAGCATCTCGCGCTCGATGAGCGACACGCCGACAGCGGAGCGAGAAGATGTCGTCGCCACTGCCCGCCGCGATACCGCCGAGTTCGCTGACACTGTTGGTGTGTGGTGGCGGGACGGGCGGTCACGTCTATCCGGCGCTGTCGGTCGCCGCCGCGCTCAGAAGAGCTGGAGCCGGCTCCGCAAGCGCTGAGCCGCTGGTGGTCTACGTCGGCAGCGAGGACGGCATGGAGCGCGGGTTGGTGGCGCGGGAGAGCGATCTGCCGTACCGCGCCATCCCGGCGGCGGCGATCCGTGGGCGCGGGCCGCTGGCGATGGCGCGCAACGGGCTGACGCTGCTGCGTGGGGCGGTCTCGGCCCACCGGCTGCTGGGCGAGCTGCGGCCGCTGGCGATCCTGGGCACCGGCGGTTATGTCTGCGTCCCGCTGTTCGTGGCGGCGCGGCTGCGCGGTATCCCGGCGGCGGTCTATCTGCCCGATGTGGTGCCAGGGCTGGCGGTGCGGCTGCTGGCGCGGCTCTCGCGCGCGGTGGCATGCAATGTGCCTGATGCGCTTGCATACTTCGGCGGTGCAGGGCGCGGGGCGAAGTTTGTGGTCACCGGCTATCCGGTCCGCCGCGAGCTGTTCGCGCAGGATCGGGCGGCCTGCCGGGCGGCGTTTGGGCTGCTGGCGGATGTACCGGTGCTGCTGGTGTACGGCGGGAGCCGCGGGGCGCGCAGCATCAACCGGGCGGTGGCCGCGCTGCTGCCGACGCTGCTGCCGCTGGCGCAGATCGTCCACGTCTGCGGCCGCGAGGGCGATGCGGCCGCGCTGCGCGCCACGGCGGCCGGCCTGCCCGCTGCGCTGCGGGCGCGCTACCATCTGTTCGAGTACCTGCACAGCGGCGGGCAGGCCGGCCTTGCGGGCAATGCGACGGGGGCGGCGACAGGAGCGACGATGGGGGCGGCGACAGGAGCGACGATGGGGGCGGCGACGGGTGAGATGCAGGCGAGCATGCTGAGCGCGCTCGGCGCGGCCGACCTGACGATCTGCCGCAGCGGGGCCTCGACGCTGGGCGAGCTGCCGGCGGCGCGGCTGCCGGCGGTGCTGGTGCCCTACCCGTTCGTCCATCAGGACGAAAACGCCGACTACCTGGTGCGGCACGGGGCGGCGGTCAAGCTGGGCGACGGGACGCTGCTCGGGGCGGGCGATGCGGCGGACGGGCCGCTGGCACAGGCGGCGATCCGGCTGCTGCGCGACCCAGCGGCCCTGGCGGCGATGGCGGAGCGAAGTGCGAGCCTGGCGCTGCCAGACGCGGCGGAGCGGCTCGCCGAACTGATGATGATGCTGGCCGATAGGAGAGCGCGACAATGATAACCATCGATCTTGGTGGCTCGATCGTAACCTATGCCCTCTTTATCGTGCTGGGGATCCTCGGCTTCAGCCGCGGTTTTCGCTACATGGTCAGCATCGCGGTCTTCATGACTATTGGCTACATGATCACCGTCGCTGGCGGTGAGTTCATCGTCGGTTTCGTCAACCGGGTCTATGGCTCGTGGCCCAAGCTGCTGACGCTGATCACCGGCGGCAACCCCGCCAACGTCGACCCGCTGCCGCCGATCATCCCGGCCAATGTGCAGGCCCCGCTGCTGCTGCGCATGCTGGTGTTTCTGGCGCTGACCGCGATCGGCATCGGCTACGCATGGCCGTGGGAGGGTAAGGCGCCGCTGAGCGGGTTTCAGGGCAACCGGCAGATGCGGATCCTCGGCATGCTCACCGGGCTGTACATTGGTGTGCTGGGGGTCAGCGCGCTGGCGAGCTTCTGGCAGCAGGCGTTTGGGTTGGTCAGGCTGCCGTCGCTGGTCGAGATCGCGCTCGGCAGCCTGCCCAACCTCGGCAGCATCGTCCCGGCGGTGATCGCGGCTTTCGGCATCCTGATCGCCGTGATCATCGTGCTGCGCTTCGACCGGATCTGGAAGACCTAATGTACTACCATATCGTCGGTATCAACGGCGCTGGCATGAGCGCCATCGCCAATATCCTGCTCGACCAGGGGCAGACTGTCAGCGGTTCGGATCTCCAATCCGGCCCGCTGACGGCTGCGCTCGCGGCGCGCGGCGCGACGGTGATGCTTGGCCACGCTGCGGCGAACGTGGCGGGCGCTGACGCGGTGGTGACGACGTCGGCGGCGCGGCCGGATCACGTCGAGCTGGCGGCGGCGCGCGCGCGCGGCATCCCGCTGCTCAAGCGCGCCGACCTGTGGCACGAGTGGTCGCGGCAGCGGCCGGTGGTCGCGGTGGCTGGCACCGCCGGCAAGACGACGACGAGCGCGCTGATCGCGCTGCTGCTCGACGCCGCGGGCCGCGCCCCAGGGTTTGTGGTGGGCGGCGAGATCCCGGATCTGGGGGTGAACGCGCGTTGGGGCGACGCCAAAGCGCCGCTGGTGATCGAGGCCGACGAGTACGACCGGGCGTTCCTGGCGCTGGCGCCGCAGATCGCTGTGGTCACCAACGTCGAGTGGGACCACGTCGATATCTATCCAACCGCCGCGACCTACGCTGCGGCGTTCGCGCAGTTCGCCGCCAGCGTCCCGCACGAGTCGCAGCTTGTGGTCTGCGGCGACGACGCCGGAGCGACGGCGCTGGCTGGCCCGCTCGCGGTGCAGTACGGCGTGAACGAGACGATCGTCAGCGACCCGGCCTCGTGCCGGCTCGCCCCGCTGGACTACAGCGCCGCCGGGGTTCGCGATGATGGCGAGCGCACCCACTTCGATGTCTGGCGCTACGACCGCCAAACGTTTGGGACGCGGCTGTGGGGCCAGTTCGCGATGCGGCTCCCCGGCGAGCACAATGTGCGCAACGCGCTGGCGGCGATCGCCGTGGCCGCCATGCTCGGCGTCGACGCGGCGACCATCCGGCGGGCGCTGCTCGGCTACGGCGGCACGCTGCGGCGCTTTGAGCTGCGCGGCGAGCGCGGCGGCGTGACGGTTATCGACGACTACGCCCATCACCCCGCCAAGGTCAGGGCGACGCTGGCGGCCGCCAGACAGCGCTATCCCGGCAGGCGACTGGTGGTCTACTTCCAGCCCCACACTTACTCACGCAGCGCGGCGCTGGCCGCCGAGTGGGCCACGGCGTTTGGTGACGCTGACGCGCTGCTGGTGGGCGAGATCTACGCGGCGCGCGAGACCGAGACGCTCGGGATGGACGCGGCGGCGCTGGCGCGCATCATCGACCACCCCGACGCGCGGCCCACCGGCGATGTCCAGCGCGCCGCTGCCGAGCTTGTGCCGCTGCTGCGCCCCGGCGACGTGCTGCTGACGCTTGGGGCCGGCGACAGCACATTGGTCGGTGGGCTGGTGCTCGATGCGCTGGGGAGGAGCCGATGAGCGCTGACGCCTACCCGCGCTTCCACCAGCGCGTCGCCGAGGCGATGGAGGCGCGCTACGGCCAGGCCGCTCGCGCCCCGCACGACTGGCGCGAGATCCAGGCCTGGCATTTCGAGCAGGCCGGGATCATCGACCGCGCCATTGCCTGCGTCCTGGAGGTGGCGGAGGCTAAGGTCGCCAGGCTGGAGTTCGCCTCTGGGCGGCGGTGGGCCGAGCAGGCGATTGCGTTGGCCGAGCGGCTCGAGCCGGCCGACCTAGCGTTGTATGAGCTGCGGATCTCGGCGCTGGCGCTGGCGGTGCTGGACTTCGGCGGCCAATTCCGCGAGGGCCTGGAATTCGCCAGGCGCATGCTCCACGCGGCGCAGGAGCGAGACGACCTGGAGGCCGAGGCGCGGGCGCTGCTGGCGCTCGGCCGCATGCAGCGCGAGCTCGGCCAGCTGACCGAGGCCAAGCAGAGCCTGACGCGCGCGCTTGAGCTGATCGGCGCTGAGGACGACAGCGGCGTGGGAGCTGACATCCGGCTGCACCTGGCCAAGGTTCACCTGCTCCAGGGCAAGCACATTGAGGCGCTCCACGAGCTACAGGCCGCCCGCGAGGATCAGGAGCAGCGCGACGACCGGCTCCAGCTGGCGCGGGTGCTGACCAATATCGGCGATGTCTACCGGGTGCTGGGCTTCAGCCGCGAGGGCTTCGCCTTCTACACTCGCGCGCTGACGCTCGAGCAGGGGCGCGGCAACCTCGTCGGTCAGTCGATGCTACGCGATAAGCTCGGGCTGGCGCTGCTGGATCGCGGCGAACTCGACGACGCGCTGGCATCGGCCGAGGAGGGGTTGCAGATCCGCGAGCGGCTCGGCGATGAGGTCGGGCAGGCACGCTCGCTGGCCAACATCGGTATGATCCAGCTGCGCCGCGACCGCGCCGACCTCGCGCTGCGGCTCTACGAGCGAGCCTACGCCATCGAGCTGCGCATCCAGCATCCGCGCGGTCAGTCGGTGGCGCTGCAGCATATCGGCGATGCCCAGCGCGCGCTCAGCCGTGCGGACGATGCCGACGAGAGCTACACGCGGGCGCTCGGGATCGCGCGCAGCCTGAGCGATTCGGTCGGCGAGGCCAGGATCTACGAGAAGATTG
>JAYUUK010000088.1:0-17047 GCA_043754595.1 Roseiflexaceae bacterium
CTGATCGGCGCGACGCTCGGGCCGCACGTGCTGGAGCGCTTCGTCGAGGCCAAGACTCGCGAGTGGGACGACTACTCAGCGTCGGTCAGCCAGTGGGAGCTGGACCGCTATCTGCCGGTCTACTAGCGGAGCGACGATGGCCAGTATTGCGCGCGAAAAACGTCTATCGCCCCAGCACAGCGCCTGGCTCACGCTCGGTCTGTTCTTCACGCTCTTCTGCGCGATCGTCGGCACCGCTGTGACTATCGGCTGGAACTTCTACACCACCACTATGCACCCGATCGACGGCAGCGTGCTGCGCGGCCACGTCGCGTCTGGCATCGCCATCCAGGGTAAGGGCCAGCTGAACGCCGCCAGCCTGGACCGCCCGCCGGCCGAGCGCGACCCGTGCGTGGGCGAGTCGGATATCTGCGCCTATCTCGTCGAGGGCGATAGCGTCCGCACGCAGCCGGGAATCGGCTACGGGCCGGTGGCCTCGCTGGTGCTGGCGGATAAGAGCCAGATCGACCTGTGGGCGCACCCCACGGGCGCGGAGCTGACGCTGGAGCGCTACCGTACCACAACCTACACCCAGCAGTGGCAGGACGTGGTGGTCCACCAGACCGCAGGCTACGCGCGCTACGATCTGCGCAGCGAATCGGGCTACGAGCAGGCGACGTACACCGTCGAGATCTCGGGCGGCATTCGCGTCGCGCTCGCGCCGGGCGGCAGCTACAGCATCAATCTGCCAAGCCCGCAGGCCGAGCGCCCGCCGCAGCTGACCAGCACCGGCACGCCGCTGCTCGTCGAGGTCGCCTCGCGCTCCGGCACGGCGACGATCAGCCGCGGCACCCACCAGAGCACGCTGCGCACCGGCGAGCTGATCCAGGTCGCCAGCGACGGGACGGTTGGCGAGGCGCAGACGGCGCGCTGGGAGCTGCTGGCCGATCGATCGTTTGGGCAGTACTACGCGCAGGACGAGTTCAAACAAAAATCGCAAACCTGGCGCAAATTCGGAAACGGGGACGCGCCAGATATGAAGCCGTCCGAGCGCAACGGCCGCTTCACCATGGTGCAGGGGTGCCGCCCGGAGAGCCCGGATTTCTGCACCGCCGAGCAGCAGACGACGGTCGGGCAGCTGCGGCGAGACGGCGGTCAGACCCGCCCGTTCACCACCGGAATCGAGCAGACGCTGGACGCCGATGTCTCGGAGCTGACCACACTGCGGCTGACCGCCTGGGTGCGGGTGCTGACCCAGACGGTCGAGCTGGCGGGGGTGGCCGGATCGGAATGCCCAGTGATGATCCACCTGGTCTACAAAGATACCAGCCCCACCGACCAGCAGCTCAATCGTTATTTCTGTGTCTACACCACTGGCCAGACGCCGCAAAACTCGGGCCAGGTGGTTGGCGAGATCTGGTATCGGCCGGTGCCCCCGTTCGCCTGGTACCGGCTCGACATCGACCTGCGCGACGACCAGCTGCTCAAAAAGGCGCGCTACATCCAGACGATCCGCGTCGAGTCGCGCGGGCACGATTATTTTGCCGAGATCACGGATATCTCGCTCATGGGGCGGCAATAACATGCAGCTGCTCACCGGCGTCGATCTGATCGAGATCGCGCGCGTCCGCCACGCCTGCGAGCGCTGGGGCGAGCGGTTTCTGACCCGGGTCTACACCGCAGACGAGCTGGCACTCTACCGCGGCCGCTGGGCATCGCTTGCGGCGCGCTGGGCGGCCAAGGAGGCGGTGGCCAAACTGCTCGGCGTCGGGCTGCGCGGGCTGTCGTCTGGCGGCGGCGCGCAGGTCGGCTTGCTGGAGATCGCCATCGTCAGCGAGCCGTCCGGCCGGCCGCTGCTCCAGCTCAGCGGGGCGGCGGCCAGCAGAAGCCAGCAGCTCGCGCTCGCTCCAATTACTATCAGCCTGTCACATACCCGCGATCTTGCTATCGCGCACGCGGTTGCCGTTCAGCAGCCAAAAGGAGCGCTATCGTGACCGACCAGCCAAACACCACCACGCAGCTTGAGACCGAAAACCAGGAGCTTCGACAGCAGCTCACCACCGCCCAGCGACGCATCGTGCAGGTCGAGTCGATACTCGACCTCGCACTGGACGGCATCACAGTGGCTGGTGTGGATTACACGATCACCTATGCCAACGCCGCGTTCCGTACCATGAGCGGGTTCGGCGATGCTGCGGTCGGTCTCTCGTTCCTCAAGCTCTACTCGCCAGATGTCGTCGAGCAGCTCAGGCGCGATGTTGTGCCCCAGATGCGGCAGAGCGGCTACTGGCAAGGGAGTCTGAACGCAATCAGGCCGGATGGCACCCAATGGGTTGCGCAGCTCAGCGCACGCACGATCGTCGACCCGAGCGATGGCTCGGTGCGGCAGGTCGCAATCTTTCGCGATATCACCGCCCAGATGCAGGCTGACGAAGAGCAGCTGACGCTCCAGCAGCGGCTGATCGATACTCAGCAGGCCGCGCTGCGCGAGCTCTCCACGCCGCTCATCCCGCTCGCCGACGGCGTGATTGTCATGCCGCTCGTCGGCGCGATCGACGCCAATCGTGCCCAGCAGATCATGGAGACGCTACTCGAAGGGATCGGCAGCCAGCAGTCCGAGACCGCGATCCTCGATATCACCGGCGTCAAAGTGGTGGACACGCAGGTGGCCGATGCGCTGCTGCGCGCCGCCCGCGCTGCGCAGTTGCTCGGCGCCCAAGTGGTGCTCACCGGCATCAGCGCCGAGGTGGCACAGGCGCTCGTCGGGCTCGGTGCCGATCTGTCGGGGGTGGTCACCCGCTCTAACCTTCAGAGCGGCATCGCCTACGCGATGCAGACCACTAAACACTAGCGCGCCGCCATGTACGATACGCTCGTCATAGGTGCCGGCGCGGCCGGGATCGCTGCGGCGCGCCGACTCCACGATGTCGGCAGCCGCACCGCGATCATTGAGGCTAAAGGAAGAATCGGCGGCCGCGCCTGGACCGACCGCAGCTTCGCCGACCGCCCGATCGAGCACGGCGGCGAGTTCATCCACGGCGAGAACACGGTCACCCATCGCATCGCCGCCAAGCTCGGGCTGACGCTGCTCCCGGTGCAGCGCTACGGACACCTGCGCTGGGGCGAGCCGGGCGCTGCGGCGCTGCCGCTCGCCGACCTCGCCGCCGACCGGCGGGCGATGATCGAGCGACTGCTGGCGACGTATCACGATCTGCCGGCGCTGCTCGCGCCTGACGCCCCCGACCGCTCGCTGGCCGATCTGCTGCGCCAGCACGGCTTCGACGACCGCGCGCTGGCTGCTGCCGATGTACTGCTGGCCCAGACCTGCTGTGCCAGCGTCGAGAATCTGAGCTGCGCGGATCTGGCGCGCGAGATGCTGGCCGACCGCGCTGGCACCCAGGAGTTTCGCATCGCCGAGGGCTACGATACGCTGCTCGGGCGCTACGCCGAGGGGCTGGCGATCCACCTCGGCGCGCCGGTGACGCACATCGCGTGGCACCGCGGACACGTGGAGGTGCGGGCAGGCACGCTGCGGCTCGTCGCCCGCCAGGCGATCGTCACGCTGCCGATCGGCGTGCTCCAGCATGGTGGCGTACGCTTCGACCCGGCGCTGCCGCAGCTGACGCAGCGGGCGATCGCGCAGTTCGGCATCGAGCGCGCCACCAAGCTGTTCTTTCGCTTCGACGCGCCGCTGTGGGACGCCGGCCTGACGTTTATGGCTCATACCGGTCTGGCAGCCCGCTGGTGGACGCCGGCCTACCCCGCCGCAGAATCGCCGGTCATCTGCTGCTACATCACCGCAGGGCGGGCGGCAGCGATCGACGCGATGAGCGAGGCGCAGGCGCTCCAGCTCGGGCTCGAAGAGCTCGCCGCACTGCTCGATGTGCCGGACATCTATGCCCGCCTCCGCGCCGGGCGGCGCATCGCCTGGGGCGACGACCCGTACGCGCTCGGCGGGTACGCGCATATCCCGCCAGGGGCGGCGGCGGCGCGCACGGCGCTGGCCGCCCCGATCGACGGCACCCTGTTTTTCGCCGGCGAGGCCACCGCCCACCACACCAACCCGCAGACTGTCCACGGCGCGATCGAGAGCGGCTGGCGGGCGGCAGATGAGGCGCTTGGCCGCTGAGAGCGTGTATAATACCGCGATAGCAACAGCAACTATGGTTAAGGTGCGCGATATGGCAGAGCGACGTATTCTTCAAATTGCCGACCCGACCGATCAGCGGACGCTCAAGCTGCGCAGTCAGCCGGTGCGGCAGATCACGCCGGCCATCAGACAGCTGGCCGCCGACATGGCCGAGACCATGCACACGGCCGGCGGCGTCGGCATCGCCGCGCCGCAGGTCGGCGTCAACCAGCGTCTGACGGTCATCTACATCCCGCCAGAGATGGAGAAGCTCAAGGATGGTACCGAGCGCGAGGTAGAGCCGGAGCAGCAGTATGTGCTGCTCAACCCGCAGATCGTCAAAGTTGGCGAGCGCGAAGTGATCGGCCTGGAGGGCTGCCTCAGCATGCCCGGCTGGTACGGCGAGGTGCCGCGCGCCAACTGGGTGACGGTCGAGTACACGGGGCTGGACGGCAAGGTGCGGCGGATCAGACGCGCCACCGGGCTGCTCGGGCGCGCGCTCCAGCACGAGATCGATCACCTCGACGGGATTCTCTTCACCGAGCGCATCCGCGACCTCACCACGCTCAAAGACTACAGCGAGGAGCAGGAGCAGCCGGCCGAAGCCTAAATGACGATTGCGCAGCGGGGGGTTTGGGGGCTTTGCCCTCATGCGTATCACGCTTCTTTTTCTGAGGCGCTGTACGCCATAGAAGCACGTTTTCTTACTGCTGCACCCAGAGGGTACCCGGCAGCTCCGCTGCGCAGCAGCAGTAAAAACAGGAGCTACCGCGCTGCCGCAGGCCGAAAAAACGCGCTGCGCAGCGCCAAAATCGGTTCCATGGAACAAGCTTGATGTGCATGGGGGTTTGGGGGCTTCGCCCCAAGATCATCCCTTTCTTCAGTAGCATTGTAAGGGGAATCATGACCGAGAAGAAACTACGAGTCGGCGTGATCGGCGCTGGCGTCGGCCGGGCCCACGCCGAGGGCTACAAAGGCAACCCGCGCGTCGAGCTGGTGGCCATCGCCGGCCTCGATACGCTGCGGGTCGAGGCGCTGGCCGCCGAGTTCGGCGCGCCGCAGACCTTTCGCGAGTACCAGGAAATGTTGGCGGCGCCGGAGATCGACGCGGTGAGCATCTGCGTGCCGAACAGCCTGCACGCGCCGGTCACCCTCGACGCGCTCAAGGCCGGCAAGCACGTGCTGGTGGAGAAGCCGATCGCTCGCTCGGCAGCCGAGGGCCAGGCGATGATCGATGCCGCCGCCGCCGCCGATAAAGTGCTGATGGTCTCGTTCAACCACCGGCAGCGCAACGATGTCCAGTGGCTGCGCAGCTACATCGAGAGCGGCGCGCTCGGCGAGGTGTACTACGCCAAGGCCTACTGGATGCGCCGCCAGGGCATCCCCGGCATTGGCTCGTGGTTCGTCTCCAAAGAGGCGGCGGGCGGCGGCCCGCTGATCGACCTCGGCGTCCACGTGCTAGATATCGTCATGTTTCTGCTCGGCGAGCCGAAGCCCACTGCGGTATCCGCCAACACCTACGCAAAGTTTGGCCCGCGCGGGCTCAAGGGCTGGGGCTGGAAGCAATCCACCGGCACATCGGTCACCTACGAGGTCGAGGATCTGGCCACGGCCTTCATCAGGCTCGAAGGCGGCGCGACGCTGCTGCTTGAGGCCAGCTGGGCGACTCATTCCTCCGCCGGCGATGACTACGGCGTGGTGCTCTACGGCACCGAGGGCGGCGCCGAGCTGACGATTAAGAATTACGGCCATGAGAACACTGTGCGCCTATTCACTGACGCGGCCGGCCTGCCGACCGACACCGCGCCGCGCATCCCCAAAGGCGGCTCGCACGCCCAGGTGATCGACCGCTTCGTGGCGGCGATCCTCGATGGCGGCCCGCGCATCCCGTCTGCCGAGGATGGCCTGGCGCGCGCCAAAGTGATCGACGCGACGTATCTTTCCGCCAGCGAGGGCCGCGAGGTGGCTATCGATTGACGGGCCGATCGTCCACAGATAGGCACAGATAGACACAGATAAAGCAATCCTATGTGAGATGTACACGAGCGAAACGCACAACTCTCCCAAGATAGCTTCTTTTCTCGCGTGGTACAATGCTGAAGTGAGCCGCACGCGAAATGGAGAAGGCGCAATGACGCCGACACAGGCCACCCAACTGCCCGAGGTGCTACGATTCTTCGACCCGCGTCGCCGCCTGACGGACGAACTGCTGACGCATTGGTTTATCGAGCGCGACGAGAGTCCGCGTCAATCGCTGCGCGTCGTGCTCGAATATACACCAGAACGCCAGAAAGTATTGTTCGTTGGCCATCGCGGCAGTGGCAAAACCACCGAGCTGACCAAACTCGCAAGCGAGCTGCGCAACCAGTACGAATCGATCGGCTTCGATATCCTCGATATCACCGGCCGAACCACGATTAATTATCAGGATCTGCTGCTGGCGCTGAGCACCCAGGTGACGCTGCACGCCATTGGGATCGCCGCGACAAACCAGCCGTTGCTGCTGGCAGCCGAGGATCGCTGGCGCGAGATCCGCGAGTGGTGGGCAAACCTGGTGGCCGGCGGCGTGAGTCTCTCAGCGGTGGACGAAGCCAATGTCGCGCTGTCGCTCAAAACGATGCTGGCCGAGATCCAGCTCGGAGTCAAGCAGTCGTCAGGGGCGCGCAATCAGATCGGTCGCGAAGTCGATCTGCGAGTCAGCGAGCTGATTGGCCACCTCGATTGGGTTTGCCAGCAGATCGAAATCAGCACAACCCGCCGCGTGTTGATCATCGTCGAGGGGCTAGATAAACTCGATGATGGGGCAGCCCGCGATGTGTTTCTCGAACATGCCGCCACACTCACCGCGCCGCAGATGGCGACGATCATCTACAGCTTTCCGATCTCGCTGCGCTATACCGACGCCTATCGCACGATCTGCTTGAGCTTCAA
Source organism: Roseiflexaceae bacterium (assembly GCA_043754595.1). Classification (GTDB taxonomy): domain Bacteria; phylum Chloroflexota; class Chloroflexia; order Chloroflexales; family Roseiflexaceae; genus JAYUUK01. The sequence goes on from JAYUUK010000088.1 coordinate 7,040, forward strand.
CGATCAGGTCTTCTACTTCCCCAATATTGCTCAGCGGCACCACGACCGCAGCGAGAATCTGAAGAACATGGCGTCGCTGCGCGAGCTGGTGTTGCGCCGCATGAGATCCGAGCTGATCGCGCCGGAAGCGCTGGATTATCTGATCGCCTCGAATGGCGGGGTGCCGAGCTGGTTGGTGCGCCTGGTGCAGAAGGCGGCCACCTACGCGCTCACGCGCTCGGCACAGGCGACGCGGATCGAAATTGCCGATGCCCAACGAGCGGTGCGCGATATTCGCCGTGAGATCCAGGCACCGCTGACCCGCGAGGAGCTTGGCGTGCTGCGCCAGCGCCACCGCGATCGACAACTCATCAACGACCCTGCCGAGAGCAGTTTGTTACGCAAGGGCGCGCTGATCGACTATGCCAACGGCGAGGTATGGGCCGATGCCCATCCGGCGCTGTGGGCGCTGCTAGAGACAGCCGAAGATGACCAGCAGCCCTGAAACGGTCCTCAGCAACCCGATCGAGCCGCCAGACGAAAGTCTTGAGCGGCTGGCAGTGTTGCTGCGGCTGGTTGAAGGGGCCTGGGCGCTGGCGGTGTTCGCCGAGCCAGAGGTGCGTGATACGATGATCGCGCGGTTGGCGGCCAGGCTCGCGCCGATCCCACTGCTCACGGTGCCGCTGACGCTTGTCAATGCCGATCCGCTGGCCGTGCTGAACCAACTGCCAGCCAGCGAGCAACCGCCGGTGGTCTGCTTCACCAGCGTTGGCGCTGCGTTCCCCGATCTGTTTGGCTACCTGGATATTCAGCGCGAGACGCTGGCACTGCGCCGCGAGCGGCTGGTGTTCTGGCTGCGGCCCGCCGAGCTGCGCGAGCTAGCGACGCATGCGCCAAACTTCTACTCGCGGATTAGCGGCGTCTGGGAATTCGATGCCGATTTTCTGCGCGACGCCGAAGAGCCAGCGCAGCACAGCGCCGCGCCGGGCGCACTGGATTCGACTCCGCCAGCCTATCAGCGCTTGCGCCCATCGATCGCCGTTGCGGATGAGACCCAGCGAGCCATAGCGATCGAGCGCTTGCGGCAGCGCATCGCCGAATTGCGCCAGCGCAGAAGTCCAGACCCACAGCAGATCGCCGATGCCTGGTACGACCTTGGTGGGCTATACTATGGTGCGCTGCCGCATCAGTATGCAGAGGCCGAGATAGCCTACAGCCAGGCTGCCGAGTGGTACGAGCGCGCCGGGATGCACAAAGCGCGCGCCAACGCCCTGTTTGAGGCGGGTTGGTCAGCTTCCAGTGGGTACAACATGCCAGGGGCGCTTAAATCGCTTGGCGAGGCGCTCGGAGTGTATCGCCTGCTCGAGCTCTCCGGCGCGCAGGCGGCAGTATTATTGCGCATTGGAGATGTCCAACTCTTCCAGGCCGACTACGACGCGGCGCGGGCCAGCTTGGCCGCCGCCCTGGCGCTGTTTCGCGCGATCGGCAATCGTCTCGGCGAGGCCAATGTGCTCGCAGCATTGAGCCGTATCACGCTTGGCACGGATGACAAACTCGCCCATCAGTTACTCGAAGAGGCTATCGATCTCTATAACCAGATCGACGGCTACTTCAATCAAACGAGCGCGCTGCTCGGATTTGGGCGTCAACTGGGGCAGCTCGGCAGGCGCGCCGAGGCGCAAGCGTATTTGCTGCGGGCGAGGACACTGGCGGTCGAGCATCGCTATCTCGCGCTGATCGAGCAGATCGACGCAACTTCACGCAACCTCACTGCACAGCTCATCCAGCACACGTCAGCGCCCGCCACGCCCAGAATCCCCGCCGATGTTCAGCAAAAACTCGACCGGGCGCGCGCCGAGACCGAGCGGGCGCTCGAACAGTCGCCCGAGATGCGAGCAGCGCTGGCGCGGCGATTGCGCAGCGCTGCCCGCGATTTCGCCGCCAGCGAGACGCGTGGGTCGCCGTACCTCGCGCTGGCCGAGCAGTTCGAAGCACTCGCCGAGCAACTCGCTCCCGCCACGCCCGCAAGAGCAACGCCCGCCGCACCACATCGTCCGTCGTTGTTGCGATGGCTCTTTGGCGGTCGCCGCTAAATCGTCAATCGTCAATCGGCAGTTGCCCGGCCATCCCTTCACACAGTCGCCTCCCGCGCCGCACGCGCGCCGCTGCCCAGCGCGCCGTGCACGGTGGCCGGGTTATCGCCAAACACCGTGGCCTCGCCGGCAAAGTGCAGCGCGCCGACTGGAGTCGCAAGTGCCCGCCGTATTCCCGCCGTGCCGGGCGGGGCCGAGCTGTAGCCGCCGCCCGCCCACATATCCCCCGTCCAATCCACCAGATCCGCCGCGATGAGTCGCCGCGATGCGTCCACGCCGTAGAGCCGGCCAAGCGCATCGACGCCGGCGTCGATCGCCGCGTCGCGCCCCAGCGCCATCAGCACGGCGGCCCGCGGCCCGGTGGTGAACCCGGTGATATAGGGCAGCGCGGGTCGCGGCGTCCACCAGACCGGCAGCGGCTCCAGTCCGCTGACAAACGTCGTCGCGTCGTCCCACAGCGGCGCGTCGAAGCACAGCAGCAGCTTGAGCGCCGGCTGCATCGCCAGCGCCGCGATCGCCGCCAGCTTGGCCGCCGGCAGCGGCGGGTCGAACGTCACGTCGCCGCGCTTGAGCAGCGCCAGCGGCAGCGTCACGATCGCCTTTTTTGCGAAAAGTGAACCCCTCGCGGTCTCAACCTCCACGCCCTCCCCGCTGTGGCGCACCGTGCGGGCCGCTGTGTCGCGCCGCACATCCAGACCGCCAGCGAGCGCCGCGCAGACATGATCATACCCAGCGAGGATGCGGAAGTCGCCGCCGTCATCGCCGTGGCGCAGATCTTCGGCGAGATCGATGACGCTCAGCGTCTCGGGGGTGGCGCAGCTGGCGTGGGCGATGCGCAGCTCGGCGATCCGCCGCGCCAGCGGGCTGAGCGCCTGCGCGTCGAGCCAGGCGGCGAGGCTGAGATCGGGGCCGACGTAGGACGCGATCGCGTCCTCCAGCGTCAGCAGACGCGCCAGATCGGGTCTGGCGGAGACCAGAGCGCCTCCGCCGAGCGAGCCATCTTCGAGCGCGATGCGCCGGCCCTCCCAGCGCGAGACAGCCGCCGTCTGTAGGCCGTGGCGTCGCACCAGATCCCAGGTGGCCACGCCCGCCCCGTGGATGAACTCTGCCCCGCGCTCGATCGGGATAGCGCCAAATGCGCGGTCGGTCCAGATCCGCCCGCCGATGCGACCGCGCGCCTCGACCACAACCACTCGCCGCCCAGCGTCGGCCAGAAGCCGCGCCGCCGCCAGCCCGGCCGCGCCCGCCCCGATTACAATAACATCGCTTCGCTCTGGCATAACTATTGCATCCTGTAGCAATTCTCTATGCGTAGTGAACGCGCGAAGCGGGGCTGGGGCATAGCCCCATGCGCATCACGTTTGTCCACGGAACCAGTTTTAACGCTGTGCGACGTCCTTTTTCGGCCTGCGGCAGCGCGGTAGCCATCTCTCTATCCTACTGCTGCACAGCAGTAGAAAAAATCGCATGGCACCGAGCGCCGGCACGCAGCGCCTCAAAAAAACACGCGTGGTGCGCAGTGGGGCTGGGGGCGCAGCCCCCCGATGTTCCCCTTTTCTTCTCCGGTAGGATTGCTCTATGCGTTCGAAGACACGAAGAATATGCGTATAATAGACGATATGGAAGATATGCAACACCGACCGCTCGAAGCGCCGACGCAGTCGATGCCAGCACCCGTCCAGCCGGACAGCCGCAGCGCGCCCGATGGGCGGCGGCTGCCCGACCGGCTGACCCTGGCGCGTTGGATGATGGTGGCGGCGCTGCTGGCGCTGATCGGCTGGCTGCTCTGGTCGGCGCTGCCGACGCTCCAGCCATTCATCATCGGGCTGGTCATCGCCTACCTGCTGCTGCCGCTGGTCAATCGCCTCAGCAGCTCGATGCCGCGCTGGGCGGCGATCCTGGTGACGTATATCTGCGGCGGCGTCCTGCTGTACGTCGCCTTCTCATATCTTATCCCGCTGCTCGGCAGGCAGATCGGCGCGCTGCTAGACAGCATCCCGACGCTGGTGCAGCTGCAGCAGTGGCGCGACAATCTGTTCGTCTACTATGACCGCTACGTGCCGCCGGCGTTCAAGCCGCAGATCGAGCAGGGTCTGGACTCGGCCACCGCCACGCTCCAGGGCAACATCGCCGACTATGTGCAGCGGGCCAGCGCGTTTCTATGGGGGCGCGTGCTGGCGCTGCTCAACACCTTCACCTTCCTGCTCGGGTTTCTCTCGCTGCCAGTCTGGCTGTACTACGTGCTCAGCGATGAGGCGGCTGGGCGGCGATTTCTGGACGAGCGGCTACATCCCCGGCTGCGCGCCGACTTCTGGAACGTGTTTTCGATCATCAACAGCGTCTTCAGCAGCTACATCCGCGGCCAGCTCATCCTCTGCGCCGCAGTTGGGGCGGCGGTAGGCATCGGGCTGCTGGTGCTGCAAATGCTGGGGATCGGCATCGGCAACTACATCTTCATCCTCTCGCTGATCGCCGGCATCACCGAGATCATCCCGGTGCTCGGGCCAACGATTGGGGCGATTCCAGCGGTGCTGATCGCGTTCACCATCTCGCCGGTGGCCGGCTTCGCGGTGCTGGCGGTCTACATCATCGTGCAGCAGCTTGAGAATAGCCTGCTGGTGCCAAAGATCATCGGCGACAGCGTTGACGTCCACCCGGCGGTACTGACGGTGGCGATGATCGTGCTCGGCTATCTGTTTGGCCTCATCGGCATCATCCTCGCCTCACCGGCGGTGGCTATCTCCCGCGATCTATTCGTCTACGTCTACCGGCGGCTGGAGGGCATCGGGCCACAGCTCGCGCTGGTCTCGCTGCGCAAGGCGCCGCCAGCGGCGGAGCCGGCCATGGTCGCGACGCGCACCGAGCTGCCGGCCGAGGGGTAGGGGAGCGGGGAGGCCTCAATCGGGCCAGCCCCTTGGAACCCGCTTTCGCGCGTCGAGCGCGCCCGTGGCATCTGCGGCGTGGGCTGCTGCACGTGGCCCAAAGAGGGCCAGACCCTTGGAACCCCCACGAGGGAACTTCGTCCTCTTCGAAACCCTAAAGGTGACGCCCGCACGAGCCGCCGAGCGTGCCACCCCAGCACAGGCCAATCGCAAGCGACCGGCCTCGCGTGCTGCCGATCCGCTGCCCGGGCGATGCGCGGGCGATGCCCGGCGTAGGGGCTCAGTTTGCTGCGTCCGTGCCGCAGCTAGCCGCACAGCAGTGCCGTTAAGAGTGTGGCAGATGAACACGCTTGTGGCGACGCCCGTTTGGGGTGCGAAGGGGCGCAGCCCATCGCCGGGGAGCCTGCCGGGCGGGCCGCCCCTCGGCCGAGTGCCGGGCGAAATGTCGGCCACAGACGCAGCGTGCTGCGTCTGTGGCCGGGTGCCAGGCAAAGCGCCGGCGTAGGGACGCAGCAAATAGCTCCTACTCGGCTGGCCCTGGCGGGCGCAGTCTGACGAAGATCGCCACGGCGAGCGCCGCGATCGGCGCGACCAGAAACGGCAGGTGCAGCCCGAGGCCGATCCCCAGCGAGTAGATCGTCCCGGCGAAAACGGTGAAGCTCATGGCAAAGGCGAGGATGGTCAGCTCCCAGCTCGCGCGGCGTTTCATAGTTTCTCCTTCGGTTGAACACCTGGTATAATACTGCATTATGACAATGCACTACCGAGATCTTCCGACATATTATAACGTCAGGCATATTCGCGTCGAGCCAAATATCGTGCTCGCGCCGATGGTCGGCGTGACCGACAGCGTCTTTCGGCGCCTAATGCTGAGCCTGGGCGGCTGCGGCCTGGTGAGCAGCGAGATGACCAACGCCGCAGCGGTGAGCCCTAAGGCTCGCGCCCGCCATCATCAGCTGGACTTTTTGCCAGAGGAGCGGCCGATCACCTTTCAGCTGAGCGGCAACGACCCGACGCTGGTGGCGAATGCGGCGCGCGAGGTGCAGCAGATCGGTGCCGATATCCTCGATATTAACTGCGGCTGCCCGTCGCCCAAGGTCACCGGCGGCGGCCACGGCTCGGCGCTGCTGCGCGATCTGCCCAAGATGGAGCTGCTGCTGCGCGCGGTGCTGCGCGAGGTGGAGATGCCGGTGACGCTCAAATTCCGCGCTGGATGGGACGACGTGAGCCTGAATTACCTCGACACCGCGCGCATGGCCGAGTCGGTCGGGGTGGCGGCGCTCGCGCTCCACCCGCGCACCCGCGCACAGGCCTACAGCGGCACCGCCGACTGGAGCAGGGTAGCCGAGGTCAAACAGGTGGTCGCGATCCCGGTGATCGGCTCCGGCGATGTGCGCGATGCGGCCGACGCGCTCCACCGGCTCGGCGCGTACGGCGTCGACGGCGTGATGATCGGGCGCGGCGCGATGTCGAACCCTTGGATCTTTCAGCAGATCGCGCAGCTGCGCCGCGGCGAGACGATGTTCGTGCCGACGGCGGCCGATAAGTACGATCTGCTACTGCGCTACTTCGGCATGTGCCGCGAGGAGATGCAGGAGCGGCTGGCGCTCAATAAGCTCAAGCAGCTGATCGGGCAGTTCAGCATCGACCTGCCTGGCAGCGCCGCGCTGCGCGAGTCGGTCTGCCGATCGACGGACGCAGACGCCGCGCACGAGCACCTCGATCGCTTCTTCACACCCCATCTTTTGATTGACACACCCTAATGGTTGATGTACGATACGCGGGCATTTCGAACCCGGGAGGCCCGCTCTCTTCGCCCCGCCGCGACCGATGCCATTTCCCCGTGGCAGGTATCGCGCCGCTTGTTGGAGTGATGTGATGGACGAGCAGATCGAGCTTTTTTTGCAGCATCTTGCCGCCGAAGGGCACTCGAACCATACGACCGCAGCCTACCGCACAGACCTTGAGCAGTTTCGATCGTTTCTGGCCGGACGCGACGTGGTGCAGCTCAGCGGCGTCGCGCACGATGATATTCTGGCGTTCCTGCTCTTCCTGCGCGAGCGCCATTACGCCAGCAGCACGATGGCCAGACGCACCGCCGCCGTCAAATCGCTGTTCCTCTTTCTGCGCTCGCGCAATCTGATCGGTGCCGACCCGGCCGAGCATATCGACTCGCCCAAGGTCGATCGCTATCAGCCGCGCTCGCTCACGCCGACACAGGTGGACGAACTGCTCGAGCTACCGCTACGCGAGCCGACGCCCGAACGGTTGCGCGATAAGGCCATGCTCGAGCTGCTCTACGCCACCGGCGTGCGGGTCAGCGAACTCGTGGCCTTTAACGTCGGCGATGTGGACCTTGAGGCGCAGACGGTGCGCTGCATCGGCAAGGGCGGCCGCGAGCGGACGCTCGCGCTCAACCTATCGTGCGTCACCGCCATCGAGGAGTACGCCGATATCGCATGGAGCCAGCTCGCGCGCGGCAGCGATGAACAGCCCACCGCGCTGTTCCTCAATCATCGCGGCAAGCGGCTCACCCGCCAGGGGTTCTGGCTGATCCTCAAGCAGTACGCCGAGCAGCTTGGGATCAGCGAGCTGACGCCGCATATGCTGCGCCACTCGTTCGCCACGCACATGGTCAGCGGCGGCGCAGACCTACGCGATGTCCAGGTGATCCTCGGCCACGCCTCGCTCTCGACGACCCAGATCTATGCTCAGCCAAACCAACATCGGCCGCTCGTGGCCGTGAGCCTGGCCGAGCGCGAGATCCGCGCCGGCCAGGACGATTGAGCCACAACGCCTTACATGTTGATATACTTTCGTAAGTCTGCTATACTAGATGCGTAGTTGATTCTGCGCACGGTGTGCGAGGAGGAAGAATGGCACTTCTAGAGCAAGACCTGGCGACGCTTCACCCAGCGATCGAATTCATGCCGCTGGTCGATGTCCACGAGAGCGCGGCGCTGCGGCTGCAGGCGATGATGAAGGAGCGCGGCATCGATGGGCACGGCCTGCGCGTCTTCGTCTCGGGCGGCGGCTGCTCCGGCCTCCAGTACGGCATGACCTTCGACAACGAGCCGAAGGCCGATGATACGGTCTGGCTTGCTCACGGCCTCCAGATCATCGTCGACCCGACGAGCGGCACGTATCTCTCGGGCGCCGAGATCTCGTACCAGCAAGATAATATGCTGGCCGGGGCCTTCAAGATCGATAACCCCAACGCCGTCTCAAGCTGCGGCTGCGGCCACTCGTTTCGCGGCAAGCAGCAGGCTGGCGACGAGAGCGGCTACGAAGAGGGTCAGGCGAGCGGCGGCTGCGGCTGCCATTAGGCCGCCCATCGCACATGGCGCTCCCGCGTGATCGCAGGGGAGGTTTGGAGGATATCCGTCCTCTAGCCTCCCCTTGCCGTTAGGATCTCCGGCCTATTGCCCGGTTGCCGCCAAGCGCATATACTACAACATAGCAGACTCGCGAAGGAGCGCGCTATGGAAACGTCTCTGGACGAGCAGACCGCCGTCTACCCCCACCGTCCCACCAAAGATGTCGTGGCGGCGTTCATCCGCACCGCCGATCATCTGATCATCGGCGCGATCCACGTGCGCCCCGGCTCGCGCCTGACAGACGAGCTTAACAACGATATCGCCCCGTTCCTCGCCATCAACGATGCCCACGTCTACGATGCGCACACCGAGCAGCTCAGCTATATCACCAGCGTCCAGCTCGTCGCCTACCGCTCGATCATCCTGATCGGCGAGAGCGACTCGCTCGTGACTATCCGCCCGGTGCCGTGGCACGTCGGGTCGAGCGAGCCGATCGAGCGCGACTTCGACCCGCTCGGCGGCGAGACCGGGCTGCGGATCGATGAAAAGGGCAAATTCTTCTCGGCGCGGGTGCCAAAAGATGCTGTCCACGTGCTGATCACCACCGATGACCTGTCGCTCGTCGGGGCAATGTACGTCCGCCCCGAACGCCGGCTGCGCGATGAGCTCAACGATGCGCGCAGCCGCTTTCTGCCGCTGACCGACGCCCGCGCCTACGATCAGCAGCGATCGCTTCGCTATCACGCGAGCTTTTTGCTCGCCGCATATCATCAGATGCAGACGATTATACCCACCGATGCGCTGACAGATGCCGCTTCGCTCGCGTGGATCGCCACCGGCGCTGAGGAGCCACGGCTATGAGTTTTCTCGCCCAGCCCTTTCAGGATTCGCAGCGCGCAGACCCATCGCGCGCCATCGCGCTGCCGCCCGAGCCGACGACGATCGCTGAGAGCGGCCTCTCGATGGGATTCCTCAACGATTTGGTGCTCAAAGTCGTCTATTTCTACGGCAATATCAGCGCGCAGCAGATCGGCGAGGCGACGAAGCTACCGTTCTACGGCGTCCTCGATAAAGTGCTCGAGTTTCTCAAGCTTGAGGAATACGTCGATATTATCGGGTCGCAGGGCAATCTCTCCGAACGTAATTTTCAATATGTCCTGGCCGGTAAAGGCCGGGTTAAAATCAATGAGGTGCTTGAGCGATCGCAGTACGCTGGGCCCGCGCCGGTGACGCTCGATTCGTACGTCGCGGCGGTGGCGCAGCAGTCGATCGGCGACCTGATCGTCGATATATCGGCGGTGCGCGCCGCGTTCTCCGATCTCGTCGTTAATGAGCGCATGCTCGATAAGATCGGCCCGGCGGCCAACTCGGCCCGCTCGCTGTTTCTCTACGGGCCGGCCGGCAACGGCAAGACGACCATCGCCGAGGGGATCGGCAAGCTGATCGGCGGCCACGTGCTGGTGCCGTATGCTGTCGAGGTCGATGGGCAGATCATCAAGATCTTCGACCCGCTCAACCATCGACCGGTGGCGGAGCAGCCAGTGGCCGTCGATGAGCCCCGCACCGGGTTCCTTGGCGGCCAAAGCGGTATGACGGCCCAGCCAGACCGGCGCTGGGTGATCTGCGAACGGCCACATGTAATCGTCGGCGGCGAGCTCATCCTCGAACAGCTCGAACTGATCTTCGACCCGATCTCCAAGGTTTACGAGGCACCATACCAGCTCAAAGCCAACGGCG
>JAYUUK010000089.1:0-1928 GCA_043754595.1 Roseiflexaceae bacterium
GCAGGAACTCGCGGCGGGTGAGCTTCGGATCGGGCTGGTTGTCGTTCATGGTTCTTTCCTGTGAGGCACGGCCATCGGACGATGATGGTGTGCGAGGCATCTATACATACAATATTCATCTCCGCTTGGTAGGATGGAAGTGGGCCTCCTTTCGATAGTCGTCGTCTTGCTGTGCGGGGAGCGTGGCCGCTCTGTGGGGACGGATCTGCCACGCGCCTCGCCCGGACGGCCGGTCTACGCGTACACCTGCGCATCGTTTCGCGCGTCTATCGGCGCATGTGTAGAGAGCGGCCGGTATGCAACCCGCAGCAGCAGATCCTGCGGATAATTGCCAAACTCGCGCCCGAAGAGGTTCATCCCCCCCGGATTGATTGCCTCTGGCTTGACCCCTATCCGGACGGTAATATACGAGGCGCGCCGCAGATCGAGCGCGCCGATGGCGACTGTGCCAAGTCGGACACCATCGAGTTTCGTCCCACGCCCATCGACGCTCCAGGTCTTCAGCATGCCGAACTGTGTGTTGTGCGGCGGCCACCACTGGGGTGTCAGCCGCCCTGGCTCGCCACCAAAATCGCCTGGCGACGTCCAGCTGCCGATGTCGACGCCGTTGATCCAGACCGTAATATCCGATGGCCAGTCGAAGTTATAGTTCGGCGCCTCGGAGCAGAGCTCGCAGCTCAGCGTCAGCGAGAGCGGCTCGGCATCGGTGGGGAGGCGGTTGGGGAAGCGGTACTCGACGTAGCCGCGGCTGAGCCAGAGCAGCTGCGCCTGCGCGCGCATCGGCTCGTAGAACGAGGCGGCGTCATCGAGCGAGCCGATCAGCCCCACCCCGCTCATCAGCCCGCACGTCGGCGCGACCTGGCAGTCGGTGAAAGCGCCGATCGGCATGCTGATCTCGATCACGGTGCTGCGACCGCGGCTGTAGCCGGGGAGGTCGAGGATGATCTGATCGACGGTGCGGACGCAGACCTTGCGTAGCCCACGGCTGGCATTCTCTAGCTCGGTGCGGATCAGCCCGGCCTCGGCCAGGGTCTCGATGTGGAGCGCTGTGGTAGAGGGCGGCATGCCGAGCGCCGTGGCGATCTCGTTGACACTAGCGACACTTTTTGTGAGATAGCTGAGGATGCGCAGCCGGTTGTTTGAGTCGAGCGCCTTGAAGACGAGCTCGAGCTGTTCGGCGCGGGTGCCATCCCCGAGCGTGAGGGTGCGGGTGATTGCTGGGGCGCTCACGTCATTGTGCTCCAAACAAACTGAAATACTTGGCCTCGATGCCGTGTTTTTTTTGATGTGCTACAGAATAGCTGGATTATATGGACTTGCGAGCAATTTGTCAAGCGCGCGCAGGCGCTGTACCCGCGTCAGGGGTGCCGGCCCCGACACCCCCGTGTGTCGCGATTGGCCGCGCGCAGGCGCTGCGTTCTGCACCCGCTACTCCGTGCCAGGCTCGGCCGCGCGCAGGCGCTGCGCCCTGCACCTGCTACTCCGTGCCAGGCTCAGCCTCGTGCAGGCGCTGCGCCCTGCACCCGCGTCAGGGGCGCTGGCCCCCGACACCCCGGCGAGGGGGAGAATCCCCCTTCGAACCCCCAAAAGTGATGTTGGTGCGAGCGGCCCGGCGCGCCACCCCAGCGCAGGCCAATCGTGTGCGGCCCGCGTCGCGTGCTGCCGCTCCGTTGTCCGGGCGCGCCGCCCGAGCCACGCATGGGCAGTACCCGGCGTCAGCCGCCGCGGCCTGGCGCTCGGCACGGGCATCTCAGGGCGTGGCAGACGGGCTCGTATGCGAGAACGCCCGTTTGGGGTTCGAAGGGGCGCAGCCCCTCGCCGGGGAGCCTGAGGGGCGGGGCCGCCCCTCGGCCGGGTGCCGGGCGGAGCGCCGGCCCAGGATTGGCGGTCAGGCATGAAAACCTGGGTGCATGGCAATGTCCGGAGTA
>JAYUUK010000090.1:0-5639 GCA_043754595.1 Roseiflexaceae bacterium
GGGTCGCCATCGAGCCGCTGGCCGGAGTAGATGGCAATCTGCTGATGTGCAAGATCGCGGAGGCTGAGGAGGATAGGCGCGAGGATGAACTCAGATCGGGCTTTTTCGCTCCCGAGCGCGAGCAGGGCACCTTTTTCGAGCGTGGTGTGGAGCCACGGCGGCACCGAGATCGGGGCGACGGCGGCGAAGAGCGAGCCCTGGCGGATCGTGATGCCAAAGCTCATCCGCAAGCTGTCGAGCGTAAAGTCGGTAAACGCCATAGCGCTCGCTCTCTTCCTACATGCCGATGTCTTTGTGTGTATATTGTACGCTATGGGTGACGCCGAGGCAAGACTCGGCGCATGTTCAGCCGGGCTCGTACAATATTATTCTATCCGCTGATCTGCGCCAAAATTCGCACAGATGTGTGGATGAGACCCGTTCTCGCTCGATGTTGCGTTGCCGCGAGCTATAGCGGAGTGCAAAACGGTTGATCCACTCCGCCGCACGATGCAGCGCATCTCAGTGCGCTCCTGTTCTCCGTTGTGCGCTCAACCGTTTTGCGTTTAGCTATAGGTATCGTCGCGCGCGGGCGGCGTGTCGAAGCTGACCAGTGCGTTGAAGGTGATTTGCGCGCCCGGTTCACCGCCGCATGTCACGCTGAGCGCCAGACAATGCGCTGCCTGCCAGCTGAACTACCCGCGAAGCGTCTGTGCTGGTGCACCCGGGACGCGTCACCGGCGATCCCAGCGCGCGCCAATCGCCCGCGTGCCAGCACAGACGCCGCGCGGTGCGTCCGTTTCCGATGACCCATGCAGGCGCGCTCGGCGTGACATGTGTCGTTTTCCGCGTCCTGGTTTATACTTGCGCTGAGACGATCTGCGCGAAGGAGCCTGCGATGCCGGATGTGCCGATGATCGATGCCCACCTCCACCTGTGGGACCCGGCCAAACTGCGGATATCCTGGATCGAGGGCGACACCGCGCTCGACCGGCCGTTCATGATCGATGAGTACGCCAGAGCGACCGCCGGCCTCCCGATCGAGGCCATGGTCTACGTGCAGGTCGATGTCGACCCGGCCTACGCCCTGATCGAGGCGCAGCAGATCGAGGCGCTCGCCGCCAGCGATGGACGCATCCAGGGGATCGTGGCCTACGCGCCGCTGGAGCACGCCGACGTAGCCAGGACCTATCTCGACGCGCTCGTCGCCGTCGGGCCGCGCATCAAAGGTGTGCGGCGCATCTTGCAGGGCGAAGCCGACGACCGCTACTGCCTGCACCCCGGCTTTGTGCGCGGCGTTCAGCTGCTCGCCGAGTACGGCCTCTCGTTCGATATCTGCGTCCGCCACACCCAGCTCGCCGGCGTCGTCGAGCTGGTGCGCCAGTGTCCCGATGTCGCATTCATGCTCGACCATGTGGGCAAGCCGGGGATCCGTGCTGGCGAGCTGGATCCCTGGCGCGCGCAGATCGCCGAGCTCGCTGTGCTGCCTAACGTGTTGTGCAAGATCTCCGGCATGGTCAACGAGGCCAACCACGCCGCGTGGCAGCCCGACGACCTCGCACCGTATCTGGATCATGTGCTCGATGCGTTCGGCGAGGACCGGGTGGCGTTCGGCGGCGACTGGCCAGTGATCATCCTGGCGTCGAGCTATGCTCGCTGGGTGGCCACGCTGGATGCGCTGCTTGCGCCGCGCCCCGATTCACTGCGGCAGAAGCTCTACGCCGAGAACGCGCGCAGATTCTACCGGCTGGGGCAAGGAGCGAGTAGCGAGTAGTGAGTAGCAAGGAGCAAGTAGAGCGATCCTATCTGATTTGAACAGCTACGTTCCACGTTGTGTGGCCTTTAGGCCGCCTGAAGTACGTTAAGTCAGACAGCTGTGGCTATCTGTGAACAAGAAAAACATCGCTCGTATGGACTGGCAAAGCCTCAATCAAGATACGATCGCCGACGATGTGCCAGCCTCAATGCGCCCGGTGCTCGCCGGCCTCGGCGAGTACGCCAGGCGCGCCATCGAGCCGCTCAACATGCGGCCGCGCTCAGCCACGCTGCGCTACGTCGGGGATGGGCGGGTGGAGGTGCAGGTCGGCGCGCTGAGCCAGAGTATCCTGCTGATACTGGCCCCCGAGAGCGAACTGGCCGCCGAGGTGGCGCTGCTCAAGCTGGCTGCACACAGCCGCCTGCCGCTCCCGACGGTGCTGACGAGCGATCTGGCCGGCGGCGCGCTGCCATTCCCCTGGGCTGTTGAGAGCTTCATCGGCGGGACGCGGCTGCACGCTGTCGCCGACGATGCCCTGGTGCGGGTGGCGTCGCGACAGGTGGGGCGGGCGCTCAGGCGGTTGCACCAGATCGCGGCCCCCGGCGTCGGCGCGCCGACGCCGGGCGGCCGCTGGCCCGATCGGACGTGGCACGAGGTTCTTCGCGCTGCGCTGCGCGCGAGGCAGCAGCGCGCTGGGACGGAAGAGGCCGGCGAGCGCGATGACGCCCCTTTCGCCACGCGCGCGCCCGGCTGCGAGCGGCCGATGCTGATCCACGGCGCGTTAGCCCCGTCATCGGCGATCGTGACCGCCGGCGACGGGGTGGTGCAGCTCGGCGGGCTGACCAGGCCGGGGCCGATCATCGGCGGCGACCCGCTCTACGACCTGGCCGTCGCGCTTGAGGCCCCAGCCACACCGACGTATCGCGCCGGCCTGATCGATGGCTACACCTCTGGCGTCGGGCTGAGCGACGAACAGCAGATCACGATCGAGCGGTACCGGCACATCCTGCTATAGAAACCCGTACGCCGTCCAGCCGCCGTCCACCACCATCATCTCGCCGACCATAAAGCCGCTCTCGTCGGAGGCCAAGAAGATCGCCGGGCCGACGATATCCTGCACCTCGCCGATGCGGCGGAGCGGCGTGCGCGCGATGAGCGGCGCGCGGTCCAGCTTGCCCGCCGCCACCAGCGCGTCCTGCAGCGGCGTGCGGATCCAGCCGGGGGCGATGCCATTGACGCGCACGCCCGACGGGGCGAACTCGGTGGCGAGCGAGCGGGTGAGCATCAGGATACCGCCCTTGCTGGCGGCGTAGGCGGCGCGCATCGGGATTCCCTGGAACGAGTGGAGCGAGCCGATGGTGATGATGCTGCCGCTGCGCTGCGGCAGCATGATCTTGGCTGCCGCCTGGCAGCAGAGAAACGTTCCGGTCAGGTTGATGTCGATCGCCATGCGCCAGTTCTCATACGACAGCTCGGTGGTCGGCGAGACCATGGGAATGCCGGCCGAGTTGACCAGAATATCCAGCCTGCCGAAGTGGGCCTGCCCGGCATCGAACGCCGCCTGCACCGCATCCGGCTCGCGGACATCGGCCAGCGCGATGATCGCGTCCCGGCCCAGCGCCCGCGCCTCGGCGGCCACCCCCTCCAGCTCATCGGCCGTCCGGCTGACCAGCACCAGGTCAGCGCCCTCGCCGGCATAGCCCAGCGCGATGCCCCGCCCGATGCCTCGCCCCGCGCCAGTGATCAGCGCGACCCTCCCGTTGAGACGCCCCATTGGTGTGTCCTTGTGTGTTAGGGCGGCGCTGACACGCCGCCATTTCAGAGGGGGATGTTCTTGGAGGGTTCCCCTCCAAACCTCCCGTCCTTCCGCGCCATCGCCTGCCCACGCCGTCCGTCCCGTGGTGCAATCACACCCCGTAGGGACGCAGCTTGCTGCGTCCGGAGTCCGATGCCAGCCGCCGCCACGCCATCGGCGCCGGTTCCTCCGCCAGCCATGCGATGATCTGCGCCGCGCACGCATCGGGCGATGCCGTCGTGGTATCGACGACGAAGTCGTAGACGCCGTGGGCGTGAACCCGCGCCTGCTGCCTGGCCGCCTGCCCCGGCGTGCGGTCGCCCCTGGCGAGCTCGCGCGCCGCCGTCACCTCCGGCGCGCACTGCACCCCGACGAGATACGCCGGCAGATCGGCGAGTAGCGCGGCGCACTCGACGACCCACGCCGGCTCGACGAGCGCGTGGTCCGCCAGGACGTTGTTGCCGGCCAACGACAGCTCGCGGATGGCGCGGTGCATCCCTGAGAACAGCCGCAACCCCATCGGCCCGGCGTGCGATGCCCGGCCGAGCACCTCGTCCCACAGCGGGAAATCGAGCCAGCGCCCCGGCAGCATGAACAGAAATGTGTCGATCCCGGCCTCAAGGTACGGCGCATCCAGCTCGCGCTGCATCGCCCGAAGCACGCTTGTCTTGCCGGCGCTGGTGGTTCCGTTGAGCACAATGATCGTCCCTGGTTGCATGCGCCTATCATACGGTATTTTGGCGGTGTCGCTGCGCCCTTGCGTCTTCGCGTGTCCCGCACGCGTGTGCCGCGTGTGCCGCTGCGCGTGGCCCAAAGGGGGCCAGCCCCCTTGGAACCCCCGCGAGGGGACTTCGTCCCCTTCGAACCCCTAAAAGTGACGCCCGCGCGTGTCCTCCGGCACACCACCCCAGCGCAGACCAATCGTGAGCGGCCAGGCGGGCGCGCTTTCGCTCGGCTGCCCAGGCGATGTGCGGGCGATGCCCGGCGTAGGGACGCAGCGTTCTGCGTCCGAGCGCACCACGCGGGCTTTTCAGGGCGTGGCAGATGGAGACGCTTGTGGCGACGCCCGTTTGGGGTTCGAAGGGGCGCAGCCCATCGCCGGGGAGCCTGAGGGGCGGGGCCGCTCCTCGGCCGGGTGCAGGGCGGAGCGCCTGCCCATGATTGCCTCCGCGTGTGAACGCCGGGTGCAGAGCGGAGCGCCTGCCCATGATTGCCTCCGCGTGTGAACGCCGGGTGCAGAGCTTGCCCTGAGCGTAGCCGAAGGGGCGGAGCGCCTGCCCATGATTGCCTCCGCGTGTGAACGCCGGGTGTTGGGCGCAGCGCCGGCTTCGCCCCCGCGCAGCGGCCATCATCAGCGCGCCCGTGCTACAATACCGCCATGAGCAACGAGTTCACCGATCTGCTGCGGCGCGCGCGCGGCTACACCGGCCAGATCGCCCACGTCGAGCAGCTGCCGCCGCGCACCGCGAGCTATGGCGAGCCGCGGCTGCCGCTGCCGCCCGCCCTTGCCACCGCCCTCGCCAAGCGCGGCATACACCAGCTCTATCGCCACCAGGCCGAGGCTATCGATGCGGCGCGCGCCGGCGACCACCTCGGCGTGGTGACCGCCACCGCCTCCGGCAAGACGCTGTGCTACCAGATCCCGGCCGTCGAGACGATCCTGGCAGACCCGTCCAGCCGTGCGCTGCTGCTGTTCCCCACCAAGGCGCTCGCCGCCGACCAGCTGCGAGCGCTCCAGCGCCTGCTCGACGATCTGCCCGGCGATACGCCGATCGCTGCGACGCTCGATGGCGATACGCCGATGCAGCAGCGCGACACGATCCGCGCCCGCGCCCAGATCATCCTCTCCAACCCGGATCTGCTCCACCGCACGCTGCTGCCTGACCACCGCCGCTGGCAGCGCTTCTTTGCCAACCTGCGCTTTGTGGTGCTGGACGAGGCTCACACCTACCGCGGCGTCTTCGGCACCCACGTGGCGCTGATCGTGCGTCGGCTGCGCCGCATCTGCGCCCACTACGGCGCGTCGCCGCAGTTTATCTGCTGCTCGGCCACATCGGCCAATCCGTCCGAGCACCTCGCCGCGCTCGTCGGCGATGCGGTGCAGGTCAT
>JAYUUK010000091.1:0-16932 GCA_043754595.1 Roseiflexaceae bacterium
AACGGTTGATCCACTCCGCCGCACGATGCAGCGCATCCCAGTGCGCTCCTGTTCTCCGTTGTGCGCTCAACCGTTTTGCGTTTAGCTATAAACCCCCGCGTTGCGCTTCGCGTGTTTACAAATCATGTAGGATTGCTGTCGTCAATAGTCAATAGCCATGGTCAATAGGCGCGGCTCAGGCGGTGTAGGGCGCGAACAGATAGCCAAACGCGCGGTCGAACTCTTGGGACTCGAAATCCAGCTGGTCGTAGATCGCCAGCACCCGCGCCGCCTGCTCGCGTCTGCGCCAGATCGCGTGGGCGAAGCTATCGTCGGTGCCGCGCTGCTCGCGCAGGTAGACGTAGAACTGCCGCACCGAGGTGCAGAGGTCGCGCAGGGCGCGCGGCGTGCCGTTCTCCACCTTGCGCGGGTAGTAGAAGAACAGACACTCATCGAGCGTGGCGTAGGCCCCATCGGCCAGCGTGCGCGAGTAGTAGTGGGCCAAGAACTCGGCGTAGATCCACAAGTCCTTGGTGCGGGCATTGGCGGTGATGGTGCTTTTGCCCTGCGCGAGCAGCGCGGTGCGGAACTCGTCGATCAGGGTGCTGCTCTGCTCGAGCGCCAGATCTTCCAGCGTCTCGTCATCGCTGCCGTCGGGGTCATCGAACTGTGGCTCGCCGCCGAGTATGTCTTCGAGCGACGGTCCATCGTCCGGAACTTCCCAGATCTCGGGCGCGTCGCGGTCCTGCGCGAGCGGCCCGAAGCTCAGCTCGGAGAGCGGCTCGTACATCCCGCGCTCCTGCTGTGGGTCGTAGGGCACGAGTGTGGAGAACAGCAGCGGGTCGCCGGGCAGGATGCGGTGGAAGCGCTCGGCCAGGATGTTTTGGATATCGTCCTGCGAGTCAGACGAGCGGATGCGCATCATCTCTTCGGGGGTGAGCGCCTCCATAAGCTTCTGTGCCGCCTCGGCGAGTTCGGGGCGAGCGCGCATGAAGGCGCGGAGATCGTTGATCTCGGCGTCTTCGAACGGCCAGCTCATCAGCAGCGACTCGGCGTCGTCGTAGTCCAGCCCCAGGTCATCGTCGGCCCAGCCATCGCTGAACTCGCCCTGCGCGATGCGGCGCTCGATCGCCGGCGTGTGGTCCTGCAGCGCGTCCACCGCGCCATCATAGATCAGCACCGGCTCGCCGCTCTCGCTGTCGAAGACCGAGCGCGCCGTGGATGACCGCGGCAGCGTCCCATTCCACAGCCCGGCGTCGAACGCCTGCTGCCGGCTCTCGCGCATCTCGGCCTGGATGGAGCCGATCGTCGCGAACAGCTGTCGCTGCTGCTCGGCCCGCAGCTGCGTCGGCAGCACATCGGGGTACAGCTGCTCGACGTGGGTGCGGTAGCGCTGGTCGGCGATCATCGTGGCGTCTACCAGCCGCAGTCGCTCGTCGCTGACCACCAACTCGCGCCATGGGCGGCCCGGGTAGGCGGTGCGCCATGCGCTGACGGCGTAGATCGGCAGCAGCACATCGGCGGGGGTGTGGGTGGTCTCGGTAGAGGCCGCCACCGCCGTCGCCAGCGCGTCGGTCAGCGCCCGGTCACGCTCGACGACGGCGGCCAGCCTGAACGACTCGACCGGCTCGCGCTCGATCTGCACTCGCAGCGGCGACCCGCCGACGATCGTACACAGAATGCTATCGCCGGCCACGAACCCGCTGGCGCGGTACCAGCCGGCCATGGCGATGCTCGGCACGTGCTCAGCGAAGAACGCGTCTGCGGTTCGCCCGCTGCCCACCAGCCAGTCGAACTGGATCGTCGAATCGACGCGCTCGGCGCGCACGCCCTGCATCGGCAGCGCGACGAACGGGATGAGCTGCGCCGGCAGCAGCATCTCGCCGTCGATCTCGTCTTCGGTGGGGATGACGCGGAAGCGCAGCCCGTCGAGCACCAGCCGCAGCGGCGTGACCAGCCCATCGGCCAGCCGCACCCAGCCCACATCGGGTGCCCGCCAGCGCAGCTTCTCGCGGATGGTGTGATATGGGTTCTTTGCGCTGCTCGGGCGAATCTGGAGGACGCGCTCCATCACATCGCGCTCGCGCACCGGGCCAGTATATTCGTTTGCCAGTTGCCGCAGCACGGTGACGACAGTCGGTTCGTTGCTGGTCATGCCTATCCTCTCTGCCCTCTGCCGAGAACGCGCAGATATTATAGCACTGTCAGCTCGTGGATGGCGCGCACGGCGATATCTACATCGTCGCTCGCCACCACCGCCGAGATAGCGCACTCGGAGGATCCCTGCGCTATCGCGATCACATTCACCCGCTTGCCGGCCAGCGCGCCGAACACCAGCGCCGCCACCCCCGGGGTCTCGCGCATGCCTGCGCCCACCGCCGTGACGATCACTACATCGTCGCGCCGCCTGATTTGCTCGATATCGCGCCTGGCGATCTCGGGGCCGAGCCCCAGCTCCAGCGCGCCCACCACCTCGCCCGCCGTGCTGTTCGGCACGATGAAGCAGATGCTCTGCTCCGATGACGCCTGCGAGATCATCAGCACGTTGGCCCCCACGCTCGCCACAGCGCCGAACGTGCGGGCCGCCACGCCCGGCACGCCGATCATGCCGCGCCCCTCGACGGTGATCAGGCTCATCTGCTTGATGCACGTCACGGCCTTGACCGCCCGGCCGTCGGTCGTTGCGCCGCCGACCACCAGCGTGCCTGGGTGCTTGGGATTGAAGGTGTTGCGAATGCGGATCGGCACGCCGCGCTCCACCACCGGGCGGATGGTGCGCGGGTGGAGCACCTTTGCGCCGAAGTAGGCCAGCTCGCCCATCTCGGCGTAGGAGATGCTTTCGATGATCTGCGCCTGTGGCACCTGTCGTGGGTCGGTGGTCATCACGCCGTCCACATCGGTGTAGATCGCCACCTCGTCGGCGTCGAGCGCGGCGCCGATGATCGCGCCGGAGTAGTCTGAGCCGCCGCGCCCGAGCGTGGTCTGCGCGCCGCTGACCGTGGCCCCGATGAAGCCGGTGATCACCGGCACGACGCCGCGCTCCAACAGCGGCAGCAGCCTGGCGCGGGTGCGGTCGCGGGTCTCCGGCTCCAGCGGGACGGCGTTGCCGAAGCTAGAGCTGGTCAGCACGATCTCGCTGGCGTCGATCGCCTCGGCGTCCATGGCGCGCGCCCGCAGCGCGGCGGCCACCAGGCGGCAGCTCATGCGCTCGCCGAGGCCGGAGATCGCATCGAGCGCGCGCGGCGAGGCCTCGCCGAGCACCTGCACTGAGTGGCACAGCAGCGCGAACTCATCGATCAGCGCCCCGATCGCCGCGCCGGTCGCCGCTGCGTCATCGGCATCGCTCACCAGCTCGGCGAGCGCCGCCGCGTGTTTCTCGCGCAGCTGCGCCACCAGCTGCGGGTACGTGTGCCGATCGCCTGACGCCGCGCTGTGCGCGCCGCGGATCAGCATATCGGTCACGCCGCTCATCGCCGAGACCACTACCGCCAGCTGCGCCCAGCGCCCCCGCGCCTCCTGCGCGATCGTCGCGAGCTGTGCGATCGCCGCTGCGCTGCCGACCGATGTGCCGCCGAATTTCATCACAAGCGTCTGCATACAAGGCTCCTCACTTCATCCCTTCACGTCGCTCACGCGAGACCGAGCCACTTCACGATCGCCCCCATCTCGGCCGGGATCGGCGTGGGCGCGGCGAACTGCTCGACCGCCAGCCCGGGGTCTTTCAGGCCGTGGCCGGTGAGCACCGCAACGTAGCGCGCGTCGCGCTCGGCGCGGCCGTCGGCCACGATTTTGCGCAGCCCTGCCACGCCTGCGGCCGAGGCCGGCTCGCAGAACACGCCCTCGATCCGCGCCAGGTCGCGCCAGGCGGCCACGATCTCATCGTCGGTCACGGCGTCGATCAGCCCCTCGCTTTGGTCGCGGGCGTCGAGCGCGTAGCACCACGAGGCCGGGTTGCCGATCCGGATCGCCGTAGCCAGGGTCTCGGGGTGGTCGATGGCGTGCCCGGCGACGATCGGGGCGGCGCCGGCGGCCTGGAACCCGAGCATGCGCGGCGTGCTGCTGATCTTGCCGGCCGCCAGGTAGCGGCTGAACCCGGCCCAGTAGGCGGTGATATTGCCGGCGTTGCCGACCGGCAGGCACAGCCCGTCTGGCGCGCCGCCGAGCTCGTCGCAGATCTCGTAGGCGGCGGTGGTCTGGCCCTCGATGCGGTACGGGTTGACCGAGTTGACCAGCGTCACCGGGTACTGATCGGCGAGCGTGCGGACGATATTGAGCGCGTCGTCGAAGTTGCCGTCGATCACCAGCAGCCGCGCGCCGTACATCAGCGCCTGCGCCAGCTTGCCGAGCGCGATCTTACCTGACGGCACCACCACGATCGCCTCGATCCCGGCGTGGGCGGCGTAGGCGGCGGCGCTCGCCGATGTATTGCCGGTAGAGGCGCAGATGATCGATGTCGCGCCGGCCTCGATCGCCTTGGCGACCGCCATGACCATGCCGCGGTCCTTGAACGAGCCGGTCGGGTTCATCGCCTCGTACTTGAGGAACAGCTCGCGCACCCCCAGCGCCGCCGCCAGCCGCGGTGCCGCCACCAGCGGCGTGCCGCCCTCGCCAAGCGTCAGCGCCGGGGTCTTTTCGGTCACGGGCAGGAAGTCGCGGTAGCGCTGGATCAACATAGTGGCTCTCCGTGGATACAAAAAAACCCCCATCCTTTGCAGGAGGGGGCGTGTCTCACATCGATGTGTCTAACGCTCGTCGCCACTCCTACGCATAGCGGCTCCGGTGGTCGTGGCCAGCGGAGCATCACTAATGGTAGTGGTCATCATCGCGTTGGGTCTCATGCGGCTACTATAGCGGCAGCCTGGTTTTGTGTCAAGCGGCGATTCTCTGCTATACTCGTGCATCCCTCTCTGCCGCGCCCGCACAACACGCCACATCGCGTAGGAGAACTGCATGTCTATCACACCATCGCCGCGGGCGCTGCGGGCGCTGCTCGCCATCGTCGTCGCTCTGGCCATCCTCCCCGTCCGCCCAGCGCTCGCCGTCCCAGCGCTCGCCAGCGGCCTCGGCTGCGACGCCAGCTTCACGTCCATCCCGCCATCCAGGGGGCGGGGGTCACGGCCGCGATCAGCGGGACGGTCACCACCCAGGGCGTCGTCATCGCCGACTATGAGGGCCCTTCGCCCAACCTGCGCGGCTTCTATATGCAGGATGTCGCCGGCGATGGCGACCCGGCCACCTCCGACGGGATCTTCGTCTTCAACGGCGCCAACACCGATAATGTCAGCGTTGGCCAGGTGGTGCGCGTCACCGGCACCGCTGGCGAAAATGTTGAGCAGACGCAGATCAGCGTTGCCACGCCCGCCAGTACTATCGTAGACTGCGGCACCACCGCCGACCCGCCGCCGATCGATATCGCCTTCCCCATCCCCGAGCCAGTCGGCGGGCTGAGCTACCTGGAGCGCTTCGAGGGCATGCGCATCCGCATCCCGCAGGCGATGGTGGTCACCGAGCTGTTTCAGCTCGGTCGCTTCGGCCAGGTGACGATCGCCAGCGAGCGCCTGCCGCAGCCGACAAATCTGCTCGCGCCGGGCGGGCCGGGCACACCGCGCGCCGCGCGCCAGGCGCTCAACGACCGCAGCCGGATCGTCCTTGATGACCCGATTCAGAGCCAGAACCCCGACCCGATCGTATTCGGCCGCGGCGGGCTCCCGCTTTCGGACAGCAACACGCTGCGCGGCGGCGACACGATCTCCAACACCATCGGCGTGCTGACGTACACCTGGGGCGGCAACGCGGCCAGCCCGAATGCCTACCGGCTGCGGCCGACCGCCCCGGCGCTGTTTCAGGCGGCCAACCCGCGCCCGACGGCGGCGCCCGATGTCGGCGGGCGGCTCAAAGTCGAGGCGCTCAACCTGCTCAACTACTTCAATAGCTTCAGCGGCTGCACCCTCGGCGTCGGCGGGGCGGCCACCGACTGCCGCGGTGCCAATAGCGCCGCCGAGTTCACCAGACAGAGCGACAAGACTGTCGCATCGATCCTGCGCGGCAACGCTGATATCGTCGGGGTGATGGAGCTCGAAAACGACGGCTACGGCCCCACATCGTCGCTCGCCGACTTGGTGGGCAAGCTCAACGCCGCCAGCGCGCCGGGGACCTACGCCGCCATCGATCTCGACGCGGACACCGGGCGGACCAACGCGGCCGGCGGTGACGCGATCCGGGTGGCGATCATCTACAAGCCCGCCAGCGTGACCCGCATCGGGCCGGCGCGCGCCGCCACCGACCCAATATTCGACCGCATACCGGTGGCGCAGACGTTCGCCGACGCGACCGGTATGCGATTCACCATCGTGGTCAACCACTTCAAGTCTAAGGGCAGCTGCCCCGCCGACGCCAGCGACCCAAACGCCGACCAGGGCGACGGGCAGGGCTGCTGGAACGTCAAGCGGATTGCGCAGGCGGCGGCGCTGCTTAGCTTCATCAACGGGGTGGCGATCCCCGCGGCGGGCGACAGCGACGTGCTGGTCGTCGGCGACCTCAACAGCTACGCCAAGGAGCAGCCGGTGGCGGCGCTGCTCGGCGGCGGCTACACCAACCTGAACGCGCGCTTCGGCGGCGAGCGGGCCTACTCGTACGCCTTCGATGGGCAATGGGGCTACCTGGACCACGCGCTGGCCTCGGCGAGCCTCAGTAGCCAAGTGACCGGCGCGAGCGAGCTCCACATCAACGCCGATGAGCCGAGCGTGCTGGACTATAACACCGAGTTCAAGAGCCCGGCACAGCAGACCAGCCTGTACGCGCCAGACCCATACCGCGCATCGGACCACGACCCAGTGCTGATCGGGCTGGACATGACGGCAATATCGTCGCCACCGCCATTCGCGCTCTACCTGCCGACAGTCACGAGTTGATCCGTCCGGTCGCTGCGCTGCGTCGGGTCGCGACCTCTTGATCCTTGCTTTTTACTCCTCACTGCGCTCCCTTCAGTCTCTCGGTCATCACTTCATCGATGGCAGCAGCTCCAGCAGCTCGCCGAGCGCCGCCACATCGTCGAGCAGTGGGAACAGCAGCGCGCCGCTGATGCCGTCGATCGTGCGCAGCCGCTCGATGAGCTCGGCGGTGGCCGCGAGCCCAGCGCCGCGCCGCGCCGCCTCCGGCGTCCGCCGCAGACGCTCGATGAGCGCATCCGGAACGTGCGCGCCAGGGACGTTATGCTGTAGCCAGAGCGCGGCCTCGAGTGAGACCACCACCGCCACGCCGACGATCAGCCAGGCGCGATCGAGCGCCCCGTGCTGCCGCAGCTGATCGACGAACTGCTCCAGCCGGTCGATGTCGAAGATCGCCTGGGTCTGGATGAAATCCGCCCCCGCCGCCACTTTGGCCGCCACTCGCTCGGCCTGCAGCTCGACCGGCGGCGTGAACGGGTTGGCTGCGGCCCCGAGCATGAGCTGCGGCGCGACGTCGAGCGGCCTGCCGCTGAGCAGCCGGCCTTCGTCGCACAGCCGCCGCCCGAGCGCCAGCAGCTGCAATGAGTCGAGATCGTACACTGGAGTTGCATCCGGGTGGTCGCCGAGCTGCGGGTGGTCGCCGGTGATGCAGAATAGGTTGCTGACCCCGAGCGCCGCAGCGCCGAGAATCTCGCCCTGCAGCGCGATCCGGTTGCGGTCGCGGCAGGTCAGATTGACGATCGTCTCCAGCCCGTGGCGCTCGAAGATCGCTGCGGCGGCGAGCGTCGATGTATGCGGCGTGGCCAGCGCGTGGTCGGCGATGTTGATCGCAGTGATACGCTGGTCAAACGCGGTGTAGCGCCGCACCAGCCCGCCGAGGTCGGCGCTATCGGGGGTATAGGCCTCGGCGATCAGCGCGAACTCGCCGCGACGCAGCGTAGCCTCCAGGCGGCCGGCGCTGCGCTGCGGCGGTCTGCCGCTCGGGACACGCGGGGCGCGCCACGGCAGACTTTTGGTGATCGCGAGGTACGGGCAGGGCAGGGCGGCATCTACCTCGCACCCGCCGCCGGGCGAGACGCCGCCGCACGGGCCGTTGAGCATGTGCTTTGGGCAGATCTGCTGTGCCGCGTCGAGCATGATGACCTCCATACGGACGCACACCCAGACGCAGCGAGCTGCGTCCCTACGATGCATGCCGCCCGGACGCTCCATACAGCGTCCAGGCGGTGCATCCCTCAGCTCGCCGTCTCGTCATCTCGTTATACGCTCATCGCCTCCTCACAGCCGCACCCGGATCGTCTTGACCTCGAACGGCCGCAGATCCACCGTGACCGACTGCTTGCCGATGTCCACCGCGCCGATCTCGCGCTCCATCAGGTCGGTCTCCACCGCGCCGCGCACCTTGCGGTCGAAGCTAAGCGTCGCTGTGCTGCGGCCGTTGTGCGCCTCGTACAGCCGCACGATCAGCCCGTCGCCATCGTGCGCCACCTTCACGGTCTCCACCACCACGTTGGCGGCGTCGCAGCTCAGCAGCGACTGCGCGCCGCCAGCGTCGCCCGCCACCACTCGCAGCGGTGCGTTGAGCTCGTAGGCTCGGCGCGTCACCTCGCCCTGCCGCCAGTCGCCGCCGTGGGGCAGCAGGCTGTAGGTGAAGCGGTGCTTGCCAACATCCGCCAGCGGATCGGGGTGGACCGCGCCCTTCAGCAGCGAGAGCCCGAGCGTGGTATCGTGCAGGCTGTGGCCATACTTGCCGTTGTTGAGCAGCGCCGCGCCGTAGTCGCCCTCGCTCAGATCGACCCAGCGCTGGGCGCAGACCTCGAAGCGCGCCCAGTCCCAGCTGGTGTTGCGGTGGGTCGGCCGCTCGACCGCGCCGAACTGGATCTCGCAGGTGGCGCGGGTGGCGTTGACGTGGAGCGGGAAGTGGGCGCGCAGCAGCACCTCGCGCTCCTGCCAGTCCACATCGGTCACGAAGTCGATCCGCCGAGAGCCGCGGTGCAGCCGGATCTGCTGCCTGATCGTCGTCTTGTTGAAGCGCCGCGTCAGCTCGATCGCGCCGCGCAGCCCGCCGCCGGCAGCGACGCTGCGGCCGCTGACATCGCGCACCGGGTACGGCTTCTCCTCGTAGAATGCGTCGATGTCCCACGCCGACCAGAACAGCGATCGGTCCTCGAACGCGATCAGCTGGTTGGCAGTACTGCCGGGGAGCACCACCTCGCGGCCGAAGCGCTTGTCGTAGACCGAGGCCAGCTCGCCGTGGTCGTCAAGCGTCAGCCGCAGCTCGTTGTTCTCGATCGTCTCCTTGCTGACGCTGACGCCATCGCGCGCCTCGCGCAGCACCGCTGGTGCGTAGCCGTAGCTCGGCGCGCTCAGCTCGGCCAGCGTCACCGCCCCATCGAAGGTCTCGGCCCGCTCGGTGCCGTCGGCGTCGGCCGCGCCTGGCAGCTCGACCACCTCGCTGCGCTCCCACGGCAGGCTGTTAAAGACGGTGTACGGCAGCAGACCGGCCCTCTTCGACTTCTTGCCTTTTTTGGCCTTCTTACCAGCATCGTCCGACACATCGCTCTCCAGCAGTGCGCCGGCTGCCCGCTCGCGCACCCCCGCTACCTCCTCGTGAACCACGGCGAACTGCGCCTCGCTGTCGCTGTAGACCATGGGCACGCTGGAGCCGGGCAGGATATCGTGGAACTGGTTGAGCAGCACCGTCTGCCACTGCGCGTCGAGCTGCGGCTGCTGGTTTGGCGCGCCGCCGAGCGTCGCCCAGGCGTTGAGCCACTCGGCCTCGCGAAGATCGAGCTCGGCCTTGCGGTTGTTCTGCTTGGTGCGCCCCTGGCTGGTGTACGTGCCGCGGTGGAATTCGAGGTACAGCTCGCCAACCCACGCCGGGGTCTGCGGGTTGTCCCAGGCGCGCTCGTAGAGCCGCTCGAAGAACTGCTCTATCCTACCGTTCTTGACTTGGGGGAAGCCGGGGAGATTGCCCATCACCCGCGCCAGTTCCAGCATGCCCTCCACCGGGCCGCCGCCGCCATCGCCGTAGCCGTAGATGTACAGCACCTCATCGCTCACCGCCTTCTGCCGGTAGTGGTTCCAGGTACCGTAGACCTGCTGCGGCGACATATCGCCGTTGTAGGTGTAGAACTGCGCCTCGGCGGCGTGTTTCGGCTGGTCTGCCGTGGCCGTGACGAAGTGGGCGATCACCTCCGAGCCATCGATGCCGCGCCAGCGAAACGTATCGCACGGCATGCGGTTGAACTGATTCCAGGAGATCTTGGTGGTCATGAAGCATTTGATACCGGCCAGGCGCATCAGCTGCGGCAGGGCGGCGCTGTAGCCAAACACATCGGGTAGCCAGACCACGTGCTGCATCGCGCCGAACTCTTGCTCGAAGAAGCGCCCGCCGTGGATGAGCTGCCGTGCCAGCGACTCGCCGCCGGTGACGTTGCAGTCCGGCTCGAGCCACATCTGTCCAACCGGCTCGAAGCGGCCCTCGCGGATGCGCTCGACCATCCGCGCGTAGAGGGCAGGGTCGTCCTGCTTGAGATAGGCGTAGGTCTGTGGCTGGCTCATGGAAAAATGGTACTCGGGGTAGCGGTCCATCAGCGCCAGCGCGGTGGCCACGGTGTGGGCGATCTTCTGGCGGGTGCGCCACAGCGGCCAGAGCCATGCCACATCCATGTGGGCGTGGCCGGTGGCCATGATCTGCGGCGGGCGCGCCCCGATCTGGCCATTGCCGTGCTGCGGCTCGCGCTGCCCGAGTGCGTCGAGCGTGGCGCTGAGCCCAGCCCACGCGGTCTGCGCGCTCGCCGCCAGCCGCTCGCTGCCCCAGCCCTCGGTGAGATCCAGCGCGGTGTAGGCGTCGTTCATGGCCAGCAGGATCGCCTGCTTCTGCGGGTCTGAGTCGCGGTAGGTCTCGTGCGCGCCGTGCAGCGCGTACATCGCGGCGGCCATGCGCATCATCGTTTCATCGCGCAGCTGGAGGCGCAGCCCCTTGAACGGGATGGCGTAAGGGGCGTAGCAACGGAAGATCGCCTCGTGCTCACCGTCATGGAGCTCAAGCGGCAGCACCGCAGACGGGTGCGGCTCGTCGATCCCAGCGACCGTCGCGCCGTCGATGTACAGGATCGCTTCGACGCTCGACTGCCCCCCGCCGTCCCATGTCAGGTGCAGCAGCACATTCCGACCGCGCCAGGCATCGGGCACGGCGAAGCGCGCCTTGAGCCAGTGGTTGTGGCCGGCGTCGGCCGGGATCCCCCAACCGATCCGATCGGTCACCTCGCCCGGCCTGGCCGGGTCGCCCCCCCAGCTCGCCCCGAGCGGCAGCTCGCGCCAGGCGGCGACATCGGCGGCCGGCGGCGGCGACATCGCGTTATCGTGTGGGTCGCCGGGAGCTGGGCAGGCGAACACCGGACCGACGACGACCTGCTCGCGGATCGTCGCGGCGATCAAATCGGGGATGCGCCGCTCAAGCTTCTCGCGCGTCAGCAGCATTGGCATACAGACTCCTCATCAGTGAAGATAGCATGTCGTATGCTACGCAGCGCCGTCAGATTCGATCCATTGAGCCGATGCGCCGATGCGCCGATGCGCCGATGCGTCAAAATCACGCGCCTTCGCGCCGCTACGTCAAATGTGCGCCTGTGCGCGTGGCACCTGGGCCGCCTGCGGCGTGGCCCATGGGGGCCAGCCCCCTTGGAGCCCCCGCGAGGGAACTTCGTCCCCTTCGAACCCCTAAATGTGACGTCCTCACGAGCGACCGCTGCGTTACCCCAGCGCACGCTGGTTATGTGTGGCAAGTATTGCGTGCTGCCGCTTCGATGCCCGGGCGATGCGTGCCATGCCCGGCGTCAGCCGCCGCGGCCTGAGAGCGAATGCGCACCAAGTGCCGGGCGGAGCGCCGGCCCACGATCGCCTGAGGGCGAATGCGCGCCGGGTGCAGAGCTTGCCCTAAGCGCGGCCGAAAGGGCGCAGCGCCTGCAAACCATCCCCAGAATCACAACGCCCCCGCCGCTCGGCTGAGCGGCGGGGGGTAAACCAACCCTACTCGGCGGCGGCCGGCGCGACGACCGGCGGCGTGACCGGGCCTTTGCCGGGCAGCGGCTTCGGCACTTCGAGCATAAGGACCGACTCGCTTTTGATTACACCGTGCAGGCTTAGCTTCTCGGCGAAGTGACATGCCACCCAGTGCTCGTTACCCAGGTCGCGCAGCGGCGGCCGGTCGGTCTTGCAAATATCTTCGGCGTAGGCGCAGCGCGGGTGGAAGTAGCACCCGGACGGCGGGTTGGCCGGCGACGGCACATCGCCAGGCAGCTTCTTCGGCTGGTGACGGTTGCGCGGGTCGGCCTTTGGGATGGCCGCCAGCAGCGCCTCGGTGTACGGGTGCTTCGGATTGAAGTACAGGTCGTCGGTCTTGGCCATCTCCACAATACAGCCGACGTACATCACCGCCACCCGGTCCGAGATATGCTCGACCACGCTCAGGTCGTGGGCCACGAATAGATAGGTCAGGTCAAACTTCTTCTGCAGATCTTCGAGCAGGTTGAGCACCTGCGCCTGGATGGACACATCGAGCGCTGAGACCGGCTCATCGCAGATGATCAGCTTGGGGTTAAGCGCCAGTGCGCGCGCGATACCGATCCGCTGCCGCTGGCCGCCGGAGAAGGCGTGTGGGTAGCGGCTCATGTTCTCGGGACGAATACCGACCACGCTGAGCAGCTCGGCTACGCGATCTTTGAGCGCTCGCCCGTGCGCCACCTTCTGCACCTCAAGCGGCTCACCCACGATATCGCCGACAGTCAGTCGCGGGTTGAGCGAGCTGAATGGATCCTGGAAGATGATCTGCATGTTCGGACGGACCGCTTTGAGCTGCTGCTGGTTCAGCTTCTCAAGGTTGACCTTGCCAATGTTTGGGTCGTTGAAGATCATCTCTCCCGCCGTCGGGTCATAGAGCCGCATGATCGTCCGACCGGTGGTGCTCTTGCCGCAGCCGGACTCGCCGACGAGCCCGAGCGTCTCGCCGCGCTTGATGTAGAAGTCGATGCCGTCTACCGCCTTGACCTGCCCGACCACCCGGCGCAGAAAGCCGGCCTGGATGGGAAAGTGCTTCTTAAGACCCTTGACCTCAAGCAGCATCTCGCCTGTTTGGTTCTCCATTGAAGCAGCTCCTAGGTATACAGGTGGCAGCGGACGCTGTGTCGGTCGCCGATCATCACTTCTTCTGGCATCGTCACATCACACAGACCGGGCATGAACGACGGGCAGCGCGGGTGGAACGGGCATCCGGTGACGGTGGAGTACGGGTCTGGCACCGTCCCCTTGATCGACTCGAGCTTATCGACCCGCGGCGCGCCGAGGCGCGGGATCGAGCGCAGCAGTGAGATGGTGTAGGGGTGCTTGGCGTCGTAGAAGATATCGTCGATCATCGCCCGCTCGATCACCCGCCCGAGATACATCACCGCCACCTCATCGCACATCTGCGCCACAACGCCCATGTTGTGGGTGATGAACATAATCGAGGTGCCGATCTCGCTCTGGAGGCCGCGCATCAGGTCGAGGATCTGCGCCTCAGTGGTCACATCGAGCGCCGTCGTCGGCTCATCGGCGATCAGCAGCGTCGGGTTGCACGAGAGCGCCATCGCGATCATCGCGCGCTGCCGCATGCCGCCCGAGAGCTGATGCGGGAACGAGTCGGCAATGCGCTTGGGGTTAGGCATGCCCACCTTCTGCAGGATATCGAGCGAGCGCTTCTCGGCCTCGGCCTTATCCTGGGTCTGGTGCAGCAGGATGGCCTCCTCGATCTGGCTCCCCACGTTATAGCACGGGTTGAGCGAGGTCATCGGCTCCTGGAAGATCATAGAGATATTGTTGCCGCGGATGGAGCGCATCTCCGGGCCATTTTTCTCAAGCTTGATGATGTCGGTCGGCTCTTTGCTGGCGAACTCTTTGAACAGCACTTGGCCGCCCTCGTAGCGCCCGACGCTCGGCGTCAGCTGCATCACCGCCATACCGGTCTGGCTTTTGCCACAGCCGGACTCGCCGACGATCCCAAGCACCTTGCCGCGCGGGATGTTGAAGGTGACACCATTGAGCGCGCGCACCACGCCGAGCGCGGTGTAGAAGTTAAGACGGAGATCTTCGACCCGAAGGACATCATCCTCGGTGATGAACGAGCTCGACGTGCCAGTGGAGGTGGCCACGATCGCTGCCATAGCGTACTCCTGTCGTCAGAAAGGTCAGAAAGTGTGCGTCAGGGCCCATGGTCAGGCACCGGCGGAATCGCCGCCGGTGCCTGAAGCATGCCGCCTAGGCGTAGGGGTCCACCGCATCGCGCACGCCATCGCCGAGCAGGTTGTAGCTCAGCACAGCGATGATCAGCACGAAGACTGGGACGAGCAACCACGGGTAGGTCACCACCGCCTGCACCGTCTGGGCATCGCGCAGCAGCACGCCCCACGAGACGGCCGGCGGCAGGATACCGAGGCCAAGGAAGCTGAGCGCCGTCTCCGTCCCAATCGCGCCGGGGATCATCAGCATGCCCACCACAATCACGTGGCTGAGCGCGTTTGGCACCATGTGCCGCGTGATAATGTGCCAGTCCGATGCGCCGGCGGCCTTGGCCGCGTTGGTATAGTCCGCGTTGCGGAACGCCAACACCTTGCCGCGCACCTGCCGCGAGAGGCCGGTCCAGCCGATCAGACCGATGATGATGGTGATCAGAAAGAACCGCTGCAGCACCGGCACATCGGGCGGCAGCGCCGCGGCGAGCGCCAGAAACAGCGGCAGGTCGGGGAACGACTGGATCAGCTCGACGACGCGCTGGATGGCGTTATCGAGCGCGCCGCCGAAGTAGCCGGAGCCGGTGCCGACCAGCGTGCCGATCACGACCGCGATGATGACGCCGATGAACCCGAGCGTCATCGAGATCTGGCTGCCCTTCATCACCCGCGAGAACAGATCGCGCCCCTCGCGGTCAGCGCCCCATAGGAACAGCTTGGCGGCCGGGGCGCTCGGGTCAGTGCTCTTGGGCGCATCGATACCGAACAGGTGGATATCTGTCGGTATGATGCCGACGAACTTATACGGATGGCCTTTGATAAAGAACTTGATCGGGTAGATCGTGCTCTCGTCGACTTTGTACTCCCACTTGAACAGCTTCTCGTTGAGCTCCTGCTTCATCCCATAGATCCCAATGCCGTTCGGCCCCGAAATAATCTTGCTCGGCGCGGCGAAGGCCGAGTTCGAGTCAAGCTGGTCATGCGGATAGGGGGCGATAAAATCGCCAAACAGCGCGATAGCGTAGAACAGCAGGAGGACGCAGAGCGCGCCGACCGAGAGTTTGCTCTTCGAGAAGCGGCGGACCATCAGCTTCCACTGTGGGATCTGCCCGACGTCTTCGACTTTTTTGCCGGCTTTGGCGCCTTTGAGCTCTTCGGCAACAGTTGCCATTGGATACTCCTTTTCCTCAGCGACGTGACGACGGCGTCACGTCGACGAAGGGATGTTATGGGTCAGTTCCGGGTCGTTGGGCCGTTGAGAACCAGGCGAGTAGCGGCGCTTCGGCGCGCCGCCGGTTGTCGCAGTTACTCCAGGCGGACCCGCGGGTCGACCCACGCCAGCAGCAGATCCGCAACGAGATTGCCGATCAGCAGAAGAGCGGACAGCATGACGAGGATGGTGCCGGCGAGGTACATGTCTTGGCTGCGCAGCGCGTCGATGTACATCGGGCCGATCGTCGGCAGGCTGAGGACCGTCGCGATCAGCGCCTCGCCCACCACCAGCGCCGGCAGGATCGAGCCGAGGCCCATCACCAGCGGGTGGATGGCATTGCGCACCGCGTGCTTCCAGATCACAACGCTCTCTTTGAGGCCCTTGGCGCGCGCGGTCTGGATGTACTGCATGTTGAGCACATCAAGTAGATTGGCGCGCATGACGCGCGTCAGTCCGGCGGTCGAACTGAACGCGAGCACCACGATCGCGATCCACGTATGCCGACCAAAGTCCATGAGCTTGCCAAAGCTCCACGGCGCATCGACGTACTCATTCGAGAACAGCCCGCCGATCGGCTGATTGATCAGCTGTGTCGCGACGATCAAGAGGAGCAGTGCTAGCAAAAAGCCGGGGATTGAGAGCCCGAGGAATTGGAAAAAGGTAATTAAATAGTCTGGCCAGGTATAGCGATGCGTCGCAGAGTAGACGCCAATCGGGATGGAGACCAGATACGTGAACAGCAGTGCCACCAGCGAGAGCGTGAGCGATATGCCGAGCCGATTGCTGATCCGCTCGCCGACGCTCTGGTCGGTATCGAACGAGGTGCCGAAATCGCCCTGAAGCGAGCGGCTGATCCACTTCCAGTACTGAACCAGGAACGGATCATCGACGCCGTAGCGGTTGCGGAGCGCATCGATCATCGCCTGGGGAAGACTACCGCCCTGCGCGCGCAGCTGAGCCACCTTGACATCGAGGATCGAGCCGGGCGGGAGCTGAATGATCCAGAACCCGACGAACGAAACGACGATCAGAAGCACGAACATATTCACCAGACGCCGCACGATATAGTTCAGCATAGCGGGCCCCCTCTAACAAACGACGGTAGCGGGTGCGATACAGCGAGAGAAGGGCGGTGACGCCCTTCTCTCCACTAGCGAACTGAATCCTAGACGTTGTGCGCCGTCGGATCGTCCCAGAACCAGGTCTCCGGGTCATAGACCGCCGGGCTGGGGATGATCCACGGGTTCACAAACCCGCCGAGACCTTCCTTGAGCAGATCGTCCTTGGTCGGGACGTTCATAAGCCCCTTACGCACCAGGATGATGCGCGGCGGGTTGTTGATCGTGCCGCTGAAGAACGGACCCTCGGCGACGTGGATCTTGATCATCTGCCACACCAGCGCGTGCCGCTTCATCGGATCCGGCTCAACTTTGGACTGGTCGTAGAGCTTGTGGATGTCGGCGATCGCGGCGACGGCGTCTTTCTCGCCATCGTTGATGCGGGCCGGGCTGCGGCTCCACGGGTC
>JAYUUK010000092.1:0-5602 GCA_043754595.1 Roseiflexaceae bacterium
CTGGATGTGTGCGCGCTTCGCCCCTACAGACGGAGTGGCAGCGACCAAACGGAGCAGCAGCG
Organism: Roseiflexaceae bacterium; assembly: GCA_043754595.1. Taxonomy (GTDB): domain Bacteria; phylum Chloroflexota; class Chloroflexia; order Chloroflexales; family Roseiflexaceae; genus JAYUUK01. Next base: position 63 of record JAYUUK010000092.1, read on the forward strand.
ACCACACACGGCAAGGAGCAAGGAGCAAGAAGCCACAGGCGATGACGTCGGGGCGAAGCAAATCTTGATCATCCCAAGGTGATATACTGGGGCCAAGCACACACGTTGGGAGGATGTATGGATCTACCGGACAGTCGTACGGCGTGTCTGATCGAGACCGCCCAGACACTGAAAGGGTATGAACGTCGCCGGTTTATGGCGCGTACAGTGCAGGAATGAGGACCGGGCGTCCAGCGCCGTGCGGAACGCGAGTTGGGCGGGAATGGCCAGCCCCGCCGCAACGCGCTGCGGGCAGTGGCAACCGGGCTCCCGTGTCTCAATGCAGGTGCCCGCCGCCGCCGCAAGCGGGCGGAAGAGCATTTACCCCTAGAGCGATCCTACTGGAGGAGAAAGAGATGATCGTGGGGGGTTGCGCCCCTTCGCCTGCGCGCAGTACACGCCCCAACCCACGCTGCGCGCCGCACGCCGTCGAGGCGATGTTTCTTTTGGAAGAGAAAAGGATGATCGTGGGGGCTGCGCCCGCAAACCTCGCTGTGCGCTGCGCGCCATCGAGGCGATGTTTCTTTCTGCTGCTGCCCACTGCGCAGCGTCAAAACTGGTTCTGTGGAGCACGCGCTACGTTCTACGTTCAATCATTCTGCGTTTAGCTCCAGGAAGGCAGCCGTGTCTCGTCATCCGCTCGTCCCGTACGCCGTGCTCGCCGGCGGCGTGCTCATCGTCGCCTCGGCATCGATCATGGTCCGCTTCGCCCAGCAGCTCGGCGTCCCCTCGATCACGGTCGCCGCCGGCCGCCTGTGCCTCGCGGCGCTCATTCTGCTGCCGATCGCCACCTGGCGCGTCAGGGGCGAGATCGCCGCGCTGCGCCGCAGCGATGCCTGGCTCGCGCTCGGCGCCGGGCTGTTCCTGGCGGTCCACTTCGCGTCCTGGATCTCGTCGCTGGCCTACACCTCGGTGGCGTCGTCATCGGCGCTGGTGGCCACTAACCCGCTGTGGGTCGGGCTGGCCTCGCTGTTGCTGTTCCGCGAGCGTCTCGGCGCGGCGCGCTGGGTCGGCATCGCGCTCACGCTGCTCGGCAGCGCCCTGATCGGTATCAGCGATACCGGCGGCGGCGGCGGCGGGGCCAACCCGACGCTCGGCAACCTGCTGGCGCTGCTTGGGGCGATCGCTGGCTCTGGCTACTTTCTGATCGGGCGCGGGCTGCGGCGGCGTATCTCGGTGCTGCTCTACATCTGGCTGGTCTACAGCGCCGCCGCCGTGGCGCTGCTGCTGCTGGCGCTCTTCGTCGATCATCGCGGCGATGTCGGCCAGCTGCTCGCCGTCCCGCCGGCCGCGCTGCTGCTGCTGCTTGGCCTGGCCGTCGGCCCGCAGCTGCTCGGCCACACCGCCTTTAACTGGTCGCTCGGTCATATCTCGGCCACATTTATCGCGCTGGCGCTGCTCGGCGAGCCGGTAGGTTCGGCGCTGCTGGCCTGGGCGATCTTTGGCGAGACGTTTCAGTCGCTCCAGCTCGCCGGCTTCTCGGTCCTGCTCGTCGGCATCGGCGTCGCCGCCATCGCTGAGCGTCAGCGCCCCGCAGCGCCGGCCGCAGCGCAGCGCGCCGAGCTCGACACCGACCTGGCCGGCTGAGGCCTTCAGGCTACAGGGCTACCTCGATGCCGAGGCCGAGCCGCTCGGCCTCGGCCAGCGCGATCTGCGCCACGGCGATATCCTGCGCCGCGTTGCCCACCGATTTGAAGTAGGTGATCTGCTCGCGGCTGGTCCGCCCCGGCGCCGTGCCGGCGATCACCGCGCCGATCTCCACCGTCCGCTCCGGGGTCAGCAGCCCTGCCGCCCGCGCCGCCAGCAGGTCGCCGGCCTCGGCCCACGCCGCCCCCAGCTGGTCCACCGTCACGTAGGCCCGCCCGAGCGTCGCCGGCGGCACCTCCACCATCTGCGGCGTGAACGAACCGACGCCCGAGATGTGCGTCCCCGGCCGCACGTCGCCGTCCGCAAACACCGGCGTGGCCGCGCTTGTGGCGCAGCAGACAACATCTGCGCTCGCCAGCGCCTCCGCCGCACTGCTGGCGCAAGTGATGTCGGCGCGCACGCCACGCCCGCGCAGCTCAGCGGCAAGCTCCTCAGCCCGCTCGCGGCTGCGGTTCACGATCATCACGCGCTCGATCGGGCGCACGGCGCAGACCGCCAGCACCTGGTGGGGGGCCTGCGCGCCGGCGCCGAAGAGTGCCAGCGCCCGCGCATCTGCGCGCGCCAGGTGGCGGGTGGAGACCCCGGAGGCCGCCCCGGTCCGCAGCGCCGTCAGGTAGCGGCCGTCCATCGCCGCCAGCGGCCGCCCGGTGTGCGCCTCGATCAGCACCACCAGCGCGTGGATCGCCGGCAGCCCGTGGCGCTCGGCGTTGTGCGGGAAGACCGAGACCAGCTTCATCCCCAGCCCGCCGCTCCCCGCCAGCGAAGCCGGCATGAAAAAGCTGTGGGACTCATAGCGCGTCTGCTCGATCGCGGTGCGCAGCGGGACGCTGGCGGTGCCGGCGCTGATCTGCGCGTACGCCGACTCCACCGCTTCGATGGCGCGCTCCATCGGCACGGCGCGCGCCACATCCTGGCCAGAAAGTATTCGCATCATTCCTCCCAGCCAAACGAGTCGCCCAGGATCTTATCCGTCAGGCGCGGCGCCAGCAGCCCGAACCAGACGAGCAGCCGATCTGCCGCGCGCACGTACTGCACCCGCGGCTCGCGCCGCGCCGCGCGCACGATCGCCTCGGCCACGCGCTCGGGCGGGACGCCGCGTCGCCTCGCCCGGCGCAGCTCGCGGCCACGCCCCAGCCGATGGCTGAAGAACCCGGTGTCGGTGGTGCCAGGCCGTATCAGCGTCACGGCCACGCCCGTGCCGCGCAGCTCGACGCGCAAGCTCTCGCTCAGCCGGTCGAGCGCCGCCTTGCTCGCCGCGTACCCGCCGAGGTACGGTAGCGCCCGCAGTCCCACCGTGCTCGACACCAGAATGATCTGCCCGGCACCGGCGCGGCGCATGTGGGGCAGGGCTGCCTGTACCAGCGCCAGCGGCCCAAATAGATTGACGTCCAGCGCGGCGCGCAGATCGTCTGGCGTCAGCCGGTCCACCGGCGCCGCCAGCCCGACGCCGGCATTGCAGACCAGCAGATCCAGCCCGCCCAGCGCCGCCGCGCTGCGCGCCACAAGCGCGGCACACGCCGCGGCGTCGGCCAGATCGGCAACATCGGTGCGCACGCCGGGGAGCTCGGCCGCCAGCGCCGCCAGCCGCGTCGCGTCGCGGCCCGCAAGCGTCAGCCGCGCCCCGGCCGCCGCCAATGCCCGCGCCGTCGCCGCGCCAATCCCCGCTGATGCGCCTGTTAGGAGCACTGCCCGCCCGCGTGGGTCCACTCGCCATCGCTTTCGCTTATGAGGTTTGGCCATTGTAGCGCAACTCGCACAAAAAGGCACCCTGTCGGGTGCCTCATACGCGAGAGCGATCCTAATCGGAGAAGAAAAGGGAGAATCTCGGGGACACCCAGAGGATACCCGGCCCCCAACCCCCCGCTGTGCGCTTCGCACGTCAAGGCACGTAGGCTCACTCTACACGAGAGCGGTCTTACCGGAGAAGAAAAGGGAGAATCTCGGGGGCTGCGCCACTTCGACTGCGCGCAGTGTACGCCCCAAACCCCCGCTTCGAGGGAGAGCATAGACGTGGCGCAGCCCACAGAGCCTGGCTACGCAAGCGCGTACTGCGGCGCGCTGGCGCGCCGCGCCGCCCATCCGTCCGGCTGAACCAGCAGCCGCCCGATCGCCGCCGTGACAAACCGACCTTCGAGATGCACCCGCGAGAGGTTCACCTGGCTCTCCAGCTCCATCACCAAAAAGAGCTGCTCGCGGATCGGCATGAGCATAAACTGCCCCCCTCGCGCCCGCACGACGATCTCCTCGATCGCCCCCATCCCCGATTCGTTCGCCGCCTGGCGGATCATCGTCAGCATCGTGGCCGCAAGCACTGCTGCTCGCTCATCGCTGGTCAGGTTATCGTGGTGAGTGGCGACGATCGTCCCGTCCATATGGACGATCATCGCACTCGAAACATCGCGCTGGAGCGCCGTCGTCAGCTCGGCGAGGATGGTGTGAAATGCTGTATTGTGTGTCGCCATGCCGTCCACTTCTGTCTGTTGTACATGTCGTTCTCTGCACGACGGCGTCGCGCCGCCACAATGTTCAGGACATAGGTACTATACCGTATGATAGCGATATGTAGCTCTCCAACGATCGACAAAAGCGGTACGGTTCGGTGCAGAACGTGGCACGCCGGCCTACAGCTGGAGCGCATCTGCGGCGTCGGCGAGCCGGTAGCCGGCGTTGCGCACATTGACGATCAGGTTCGCGCCTGTCTTGCGCCGCAGATTGCGCACGTGCGATTTGAGCAGCGCTTGGGCCTCGGCGTCGCCGGTGCTGTAGCCATGCGTCAGCCTGACGATCTCGCTGTAGCTCACCACCGCACCGCTGGCCTCGACGAGCGATCGCAGCAGTGCATGCTCGATCGGTGTGAGATGCAGCGGGTTGCCGCACAGCCGTGACTCGTGCGGGAAGCGGCCGATATACAGCTCGCCGAAGGTCAGTACATCGCTCGTGACGACGCTCACCGCTGCCACGTCGTCGGTCTGCTGCCCAAACTGCGACTGGAGTTGGGTCACGCCGTCGACGAGCGATCTGAGCGCCGTTGCGTGGCGATGGCTCGACTGATGCTTTGCCAGCGCTGCCGCCACCGCCGCGAGCAGCTGCGGCGGCGGACACGGTTTGAGCAGGTAGTCGTAGGCGCCGAGCCGTAGCGCGGCGATCGTGGTCTCGAGCGTGGCGTAGCCGGTCAGCAGCAGCACCTCGGGCGGGTTGGGCTGCGCGAGCGCGGCCGCCAGCACATCGATGCCGGTGCCGTCGGGCAGGCGCATGTCTGAGATTACCACAGCGTAGATTGTGGTGGCGAGCTGCGCCAAGGCCTCTGCGCTGCGCGCAGCGAGATCGACGCTGTAGCCCGCATACTCTAGCATTCGGCCGAGCGCCAGCCTGGCGGCGTCATCATCTTCAACGAGCAGCAGGGTTGTCATAATCGATAGAGTGGCACGAGCAGCGTGAAGGTGCTCCCCTCGCGCAGCGCGCTCTCCACATTGAGTCGGCCACCGTGCTCAGCGACGATCTCTGAGCAGATAGCCAGACCGAGTCCATTCCCGTCGGTGCGGGTCGTAAAAAAAGGGTCGAAGATCCGTTCGAGCTGATCGGGTGCGATCCCGCTACCCCGGTCGCTGATGCTGATAGCCGCAGCCGCCACGCCGTCCATCGTCCGCTGCTCGCTCGTGATCACGATCGGCCCACCATCTGGCATAGATTGCGCCGCGTTCAGCAGCAGGTTGATGAGCACCTGCGTCAGCTGGTCCGAGCGCCCCCAGATATCTGGCACATCGTGCGCCAGCCGCCGCTCGATCGTGGCGCGGTACTGCGCGAGCTGCTGGTCGATCAGGCGCAGCGTGCGATCGATCAACGTCGCCACGACC
>JAYUUK010000093.1:0-1906 GCA_043754595.1 Roseiflexaceae bacterium
TTTGGCGCGCAGGCTGGCGATGATCCGCACCAGCAGCGCGCGCCACAGCGCCCGATCCTGCTGCGCGTAGCGCCAGGACTCGAACCAGACCGGGATGACCGTAGTGGTCTGGCCGGGCCGGTCAGTCAGCTTGCGCTCGATCATCTTGAGCATGCTGGTCTTGCCGCTGCCCCACTCGCCGTAGATGCCGAGCGTCAGCGGCGTATCGTCGTGCGGCGTATCGGCGATCAGCGTCGCCAGCACGGCGGCGGCCGGCGCGAACCCAAGCGCGTCATCGGTGGTCGGCTGGTCATTGTGGCGGTTGGTGGTCATTGGTCTGGTGCTCTCTCACTGATGCGTGTTTGGGTCGTCAAGAGCCAGGCCCTCAGCGTGCGCTGCGACAACGAGATCGCGATTGGCGGTAAGAAACGTCATCGGAGGTAATCCCGCTGACCGATAGAATCGCTGGACTACGAGCGCTGCCGCGAGCTGTACGGCATCATATCCGCGTAGCCGGTGGCGCTGGGTAAACTCAAGTGCGAGATCCAGGATCGGTGTATCCACTGGAACAAGAATATATTCATTGGTGCAGTGCAACAGTGCGATTGCACCGTCGCGCTCCGCAAGCGTCAGCCCGGCAGTGGCTCGATGGCGGCTCGCGATAGCTGCACCGACTTCAACGCGGGTGATGGTTGCGATGATGAGCGTATTGCCGCTTTGTGGGTCGGCGAGCGACTGTATCCACCGCGTTCCTCGTCGGTCACATAGCGTTTGACCAGCGCGCTCGAATCAGCGAAATACTGGCTCACGGCAGTGCGCCACGCTGTGCAATGATAACCTCGCTGAGCGGCGTGCCACCGGCGCGGTCAAGTGCAGCTTGCACCTGCGCAAGCGACATGGTCGCCTGGGCGGCGTTCGCGTGCATCGCCGCGCTCGGCTCAGCCACCAATCCCGCGGCACGGAGCACTGCGATGGCACGTTCGCGCTCACTGGGTGGGTCTGCCAGTTGCTCGGCAATCCAGGCGATCACCACGGCATCGGCGGGCTGCCCGACGCGACGCGCGGTATCCTGGAGCCGTCGATAGAGTTCGGTCGGCAGATCGAGTGTGACGGTGGCCATAGTGGCGCCCCTTTCAAACGCGGCTGACGTCGGGAAAGTCAGGCAACGAGCCGGCCGTCGCCTCGAAGAACCCAGGTGACCAGGCACGTGGCGCTAGCGCGCGGCGTGCGGCGCGCGGGCCGCGCTGCCGCTCAAGCAGAAACTCGATAGAGTGTCGCACCTCTGCCGCACTATCGGGTGGCAGCTGCTGGACGAGCTCGACCAACGGCTTCTCTACGATCGTCATCTGTGGCCTCCGTGCATATCATGGAGCGTGCGATGATTGTACCACGCCAAACCCTGATCTGAGCCTTTCTCCCAGTTGCGGGAGAAGGGCTCGGAGATCGATGTTCTGGTGCGATTCCGCGATTCCGCGCTGCGCGCGGCTGGGGAAGGGAGCCGCCCTTCCCCAGACCCCATCCCCGTGCCAACCGATGTGCGCCCTCCTCTCCCAGAAGATCAGCAGGCAGGATTCAGAACTCAGGACTCAGGACGCCGCGCGGGAGAACGACTGGCGACACGAACCCCGTCGTCGTAGTAGTTGCGGATACGCGGGTTGCTGCTGTAGCGGTACGGCGCGCGCACGATGCTCCGGTCAAAGTAAAACGATCCGCCGCGCAGCCTTCGCGTCACATTGCTCGCCTCAAGATATGCTGCGCTCCACTCGTCCTCGGCGATGAACGGGTAGCTTTTGCCATAAACCGTGCTGCACCATTCCCAGACGTTGCCCGCCATATCCAATGCGCCGCACCGGCTCGCGCCATCTGGGAAGCAGCCGACCGGCGTGGTGTCATCCAGACCCAATTCCACGCTGTTGCAGTGTTCAGG
>JAYUUK010000094.1:0-5589 GCA_043754595.1 Roseiflexaceae bacterium
CAGGCTCGTTCCAGGGAGCAGGCGCTCGATCAGCAGCGCCCCACCCGGCGCGTCAGCCGTGAGCAGCCGCGCCGCGCCGTGCCCGTCGTAGGCCCACAGCGCGGCGATCTCGCCGGTGAGCTCGCGGGTTGGCACGCCGAGCTTAAGCACCGCAGGCGTGCCATCGGCCATGGTACAGGGCGCGACGTAGTTGAAGCTGAGGTTGGCGAAGTGCGGCTGGAGCGCGAGGCCCCAGCGGGCAGCGTAGCTGGCGCGGAGCTCATCGAGCCGCGCCAGCCATGCCGCGCCGTCGGCGAACGTCGCCGTGACCGTGGCGACGAACGATGGAGGCAATGTCGCCACTAGGACAGCTTGAGCATCGTCACCAGCTTGCCGAACTGGATGCGCGCCCCATCGGCGATCGGCACCGGCGTATTGGCCTTAAGCTGCTCGCCATTGACCCGCGTGTAGTTGGTGCTGTTCAGGTCGACGATCGTCCAGCTAGCGCCATCGTGGATGATCCGCGCGTGCTGTCGGCTCACACCGCCGGTCTCGCCGCCGTGGGTCGTGAGGTCGATCTCGGGGTGGATGCCGGAGATCGGGTCCTCACGCCCGATCGTCAACTCGCGCCGGTCGAGCATCAGCGGGATCTCGCGGCCACTGGCCTCGATCACCAGGCGCGGTTTGGGCGCTGGCGGGGCTAGCGGGGCTAGCGGGGGTGGCGGCGCGATGACCGGCGGTGGGGCGAGCACCGTCGGCGCGTTGCCGCTGTCCATCGCTGGTGGCGGCGACATCACGGTGGCTGGGCCATCGGCGGCGACATCGGCTGGCGCTTGGGCGGCAGCGGCAACATCGGCTGGCGCTTGGGCGGCAGCGGACGGCGCTGCACCGCCGTGAAGCGCGTCGAGCGCGTCCTGGGCGGCGGTCTGCGCGGCGCGGGCCTCGGCGAGGCCGGCGGCGACCGCCGGCGGCGCGGCGTCGCCGAACATCGCCCGCATCTGCTCGAACTGCACAATAATCTGCCCCTGCCGCGCGATCTCCGCCTCGTGCCGCGCCACCTCGGCAGGGTCGACGGCCGGGGCCGGCGGGATCAGGGCGTCGAGCGCGCTCTGGGCGGCGGTCTGCGCGGCGCGGGCCTCGCCGAGGCCGGCGGCGACCGCCGGCGGCGCGGCGTTACCGAACATCGCCTGCATCTGCTCGAACTGCGCAATAATCTGCCCCTGCCGCGCGATCTCTGCCTCGTGAGCCTGCTTGCTGGTGGTGTAGCTCGCCGTTGGGTCGACCATGGTCGGCGCGTCTGTGCTGGGCGCTACGGCCGAGGCCTCGGGGGTCGGCGCGTCTGCGCTGGGCGCTATGGCCGAGGCCTCGGGGGCCGGCGCATCGACGCTCGGCGCGAGGATCGTCTGGTCTGCTATGGCGTCTGGCGTGGGCAGCTCGCTCGGCGGCGCGGCGGGCGGCGTCTCGCTCGGCGGCTGGATCTGAGTCACGGGGGTGGCGTTGAGCGCCGCGCCGCACGCATCGCAGAACTGGTCGCCCGGCATATTCTGGTGGCCGCAGACCGGGCAGATCGGGCCGTTGACGGCCGTATTCTGGCTGGGGGCCGCGTCATCGAACGGCGCTACGGCGGCGATCGGTGCCACCAGGGCAGCCTCGACGGCGGCGGTATCGACCGGGGATGGCGGCGTGAGCGCCGCACCGCAGGTATCGCAGAACGCCTCTCCAGGCACCACCACCGCGCCGCATGTGGGGCAGGTGGACGGGCCGCTGGTCGCCGTCGGCGATGGGGCGGGCGTGGCAGCACCGGCGGTCAGGAGGGCACCGCACTGGTCGCAGAAACGGTTCGCGGCATCATTCTCGGCACCGCACGTCGCACATTTCATAGAGACTCCTCTTCTTCAAGCTTCTGGGTCAGGCGGCGGGTAGCATAGCGCAGCTCTTTTTGGGCATCGGCCCCGATCGTGCCCTGCTGTTCGAGCTGGGCGGCTTGCTCCTGAGTCTTCTGGGCGAGATCGAGCTCGCCGAGATCCAGCAGACGTGTGGCGGCGGCGCGCAGCCGCTGAGTCGCGCCCTGGATATTGCCGGCCTCGGCCTCCGAGAGCGCGCGGGTCTGGAGCTTGAAGGCCATGACGCGCTCCACAAGGTTCATCACCTGCGGGTCGTGGGCGGCCTGCGCGGCGTCGGCGGTGACCGTCAGCAGGATATCCTGCTTGATCGTCGTCGGCTCCTCGCCGATCGGGGTGTAGTGCAGCTCGGCCTGCGCGATGCGGAACTCGCCAGCGCCGAGCGCCGGGAGCAGCATATCGATCACCACGCTGCCGCTCGCCTCGCTGGCGAGCGTGCCGAGCTTGACCGAGATCTCGCGCTCGCCGATCGGCTGGTAGCCAAGATTGGCGATGCTGGGCGTGACCCGGTGGACGGCGCGCGGCGCGACGTCGCGGGCCAGGCGGAGCAGCAGCCGGGCATCGGTGGCGACGGTGCTCTGGGTCGTGGTGAGCGCGCGCTGGAAGAACTGCGTCGTCTGCGCCGGGTCGGCGATGTAGTCCGACGTGCCGCCGGTGGCATCGGCGAGGTCGTCGAGCAGCTGCTCATTCCACTCGGAGCCGAGGCCGAGCGCGGTGATCCGCACCTGGTCCTTGCCGAGCTCGGCGGCGATCGTACGGCAGCGGTCCTCATCGCCCCAGGTCTGCCCATCGGTCAGCAGCAGCAGCGCGTTAGCTTTATCGGCGCTGAGGTGTTTGCGCAGCTCGGCCTGCCCGGCCGCCAGTCCGAGCGACATCGCGGTGCCGCCGGCCTCCTGCACCGCGTCGACCTTGGCCAGCAGCGCGGCGCGGTCGCCAGCCGGGGTGGCGGGGACCAGCAGCTCGACGGTGTCATCGAACAGTACAATAGCGATGATATCGTCGGGGTTGAGCGTCTCGATAATCCGGCGGGTCGCCTCTTTGAGCGCGGCGAGCTTGGCCCCCTGCATCGAGCCGGAGCGATCCAGCACGAGGCAGAAGTTGAGCGGCACTGCGCGCTGCGCGGCTGCGGCGCGGGCCTCGATGAGCAGATAGCCGACCTGCGGCGTGCCGCTCGCCGGGATCGGCGCGCGGCCCCAGCGAGTTGTGAGTGTGACGGTCTGTGTCATAGTCCATCCTTCTGACGCAGCGTTCGGCGATCATCAATTGTCAAATCGCTAGTCAATGCGCTCGCGCATACGACGCGTCCCACCGCGCCGCGGTTGCAGGCTATGTCCTGGTGATGGTGCCGGGCGATCCGACAGTCAGCGCTAGCAGCGCGATACAGCAGAACACCACCGTGATGCCGCCGCAGACCACGCCAATAATTGCGTGTCGGCGGCCGTTAACCGTGGCCAGCGTCTCTTTGCTATTCAGCCCGACGATGCCGAAGATCAGCGCGAACGGCGCGAGGGCACCCGGCAAAAACCCGACGATCATCCCGAAGCCGCCGAGCGCGCCGGTGAGCTGCCGCGCGAGCGCGGCGATGAACAGCACGATCAGCGCGACGATGGCTGAGACGACGGCGATCATGCCAATGACTTGCGCGGCGCGGGCGGCGGCGCTGGTGAGCGGCGGCTGATCTGTGGTTGGCGGCTGGATCATCGCTGGCTCACGCTGTCAGGCTTGAGAACTGAATCAACACGGCGGTGATGTTATCCTCACCCCCGGCGGCGTTGGCGGCGGCGATCAGCGCGGCGCAGGCATCGACGGGGCTGGGGTGCGCGGCGAGGATCTGCTCCATCTGCGGGTCGCGAGTCATCTCCCACTGGCCATCGCTGGTCAATAGCAGCGCGTCGCCCGGCTTGAGCTTCTGGCTGAAGACATCGACCTGGATCTCATTCTTATCGCCGAGCGAGCGCAGCACGGCGTTGCGCTGCGGGTGGGTGTAGACATCGTCCGGCGCGATCTGGCCGATATCGACGAGGCGCTGCACCAGCGAGTGATCTTTGCTGATCCGGCTGAGCTTGCCGTCGCGGTACAGATACGTGCGGCTATCGCCAATATTGCCGATCACCGCGCGGTCGCCCGAGACCAGCGCCATGGTCATGGTGGTGCCCATATCATTGCCGCGCTTGGTGGCCTCGCGCAGCACATACTCGTTGGCGCGCACGATCGCCTGTCTGGCAGTCTCGCGCAGCAGCTCCTCGTCGTCGTCAGTGCCCTGATCGACCGTCGGGGCGAGGTAGGCGCTCTGGACGACCTCGTAGGCGCCGCGGATAGCGACGTCCGATGCAACTTCGCCAGCCGAGTGGCCGCCCATGCCATCGGCGACGATGAACAGCCCCCAGGTTTGCGGGGCGGCGCGGCGCACCAGCGTCAGCTCGAGCGCCAGCAAGCTATCCTCGTCCAAATCGCGAACCATGCCGGTGTCGGAGAGCGCGGCGAAGCGCATGTGGAGCGACTTGGGCGTGGCGCGCTCGTCCAGCAGCGCGCCGACGTGGGCCAGCAGCGCCGGGGCATCAGCGATCTGGCCGGTGCGCAGATCGCTGAGCAGGCGCGGCAGCAGTGCTGGCTCCAGCTCTTCGCCCTCTTCGAGCCGCCTCGTGGTGCGCGGCGTGGCGGTGAGCGCTTCGAGCAGCGCGGCGATGGCGGCCAGGTCATCGGCGACGCCCTCGCCATCGGCGGCGCGGTGCAGCCCTGGTGTATCGCGCAGCTGCGGCGCGCCGCCGGCGAGCTCGATATCGGCGGGGGCGATCGTGCCGAGGCGGTAGCCTTGGTGGTGGAGCGTGGTGAGCAGCTGCCCGAGGCCGTGGGCGATGGTGAGCGCATCGAGCTCAGCGACTGGCGGCTGCACCGCGGCGCGCCCGCTCGGCCTGAGTAACGTCAGCGTCATCCCATCGTCGGTCACCTGGTCCCAAATCACCGGCAGCAGCGCGAGCGCCGCATCATCGGCGATCTGCGTCACCAGCGCCAGCCCGGTCAGGGTCGCGCTGAGCGTGCCGCTGTAGCTGCGCTCGGCGAGCGAGGCGCCGCAGCTGGTGCAGTACGCCTCGCCCGCCTCGTTGTCGGTGGCACCACACGACCAGCAGCGCTTCCACGGCTGGCGGTCGGTGACCTCGACGCGCTCGTCCTGCTGTGCGGCGATGGCATAGCGCCCGGCGAACAAGACTGTTGGTTCCATCATCGCTCCCATTATGTGCGTATCGGTCGGCAGCTGCGTATCGGTCGGCAGCTGCGTGTCGGCTGGCGGCGTAAGCGGCCGCGTGATCTCATCGTGGTCGACGGCGAGCGAGCGCGCCAGCCACGCCCGGTCATCGATCGGGGGCGGCGGCAGGGCGGCGGCGCACCCGCTACAGAAACGCGCGCCGTCGCGATTGGTCGCGGCACAGCTCGGGCAGATCGCCATCAGGTCTCCGCTTCGATACACAGCAGCACCACCGAGATATTATCGCGGCCGCCGCGGGCATTGGCCAGGTCGACCAGCTGTTTGCAGATCGTGTCGGGCGCAGTATCGCTCAGCAAGATCTGTGCGATCTCATCGTTCAGGACGTGGTTGAACAGCCCGTCGGAGCAGATCAGCACCCGGTCGCCGCGCTGGAGCTGGTCGGACCGCGTATCGACCTCGACGGTCGGGTCGGTGCCGACGGTGCGGTACAGCACATTGCGCTGC
>JAYUUK010000095.1:0-5588 GCA_043754595.1 Roseiflexaceae bacterium
ATCAAGCCCCATGCCATGCAGCATGGTATGCACCGCGATTGCGTGCGCGATCGTGGCGATGTCTGCGCAGAGTTGATCACACTCTGGTATGGCACCGCACGCCCTGGCTGCTATACTAGCAGTGATCGCATGGCATCGGCCTGCGGTCGGCTCGGCACCACGCCTGAGCGATCCCTTCGGGGATTGCGCAGGCGTTTTTGTGTGCCTCTGGCACACCGCGAGGGTTTGGCGCACGCGCGCTCGCACCGCACCAGCAATCGAGTCGTCCATCATCGTCAAGGAGACAACCATGCAATGGAATCGTCTGCGCCGCAGCCTCGGCGCGCTGGGGTTTGGCATCGCGCTGGTCATCGGTATCGGCGGGGCACAGCCCGCGTTTGCCGACACGGATTCGAGTATTCAGGGGAGCTGGTTGGTCAAGACCAGCACGTTCAATCTGTACACGAGCATATCCGGCTCGCTCACCGGGTATAGCCCCGTGGGCACGGTCTGCGGCGGCTATGTCAAGGGTCTGACGGGTGTGGTGACGTATACCCCTGGGTCGCTCTATCGCGCGTCGAGTGGACTGACGCGCTGCGTTACCACAGCGTATCTCACGCCGGGGGGGCGCATCGTCACCGATCCGAACGCCAAGTAGTTCAGGTTCGTTCCGTCGTCCCGGTTCCGTATGTCGTTCGTTCGTCCAACACCACCCGGCGCGATACTGTGTCGCGCCGGTGCATTGCCCCCCACTGCACCATGATCGCTACGCTTCGCCAACGGTTTGTCACCTTCACCGCGCACGCCAACGGCGCCTGGCGGCGGCGCGTGCTCATCACGGTCCTGCTGGCCACGGCGGCGATCGTCGTGGCACAGCCGCGTACCACCCACATCCCGCCCCTGATTGTTCTCGCCATCATCGTCACCGCCGCGCTGACGCAGATCGTGCAAACCGATCTTCACCTCGAAACCATCACCTTCACCGTCTGCGTGTTTGATGCAACCAAGACGCTGGTGGTCGGCGTGTACGGGGGCGATGGGGTCTGGCCGATCCTCTGCGGCACCCTGATTGCCGGCGTCGTGCTTGGCGACCGCATGTGGGACATGCTGATGAATATCGCCAACGACGGCATCTCCTACGTCTGTGGCGCGTTCGCCGTCGCCGCAGCAGCACAGCAGCTCACGCGCTGGCCGGTCATGGACAGCATGGCCCCGCTGCTGCTGCTCGGTGTGTGGATCGGCGTGCATCATACGCTGAGCTATGGCATCCTGGCGATCAACACCGCGTTTTGGAAAAAACAGCCGGTGTGGGCGATGGATATGAGCGGGCTCCGCGCATCGGCAAGTTTCGGCATCTTCCTCGCGCCAATTGGCTGGATCGGGGGGTTTCTCTTTCAAGAGCACCCTTCGCTCGTGGTGCTGACGATCGCCTCGCTGGTGAGCACGCAGCGCTCGTTTCGCGCTATCAGCGATCGGGTGGTCGCGCTCCGGCAGCAGGCGTCAGCCGACGCCGAGGCGGCTCGCGCCGAGGCGCGGCGGCTCGCGCAGGCCGCAGCGGTGGCCGAGCGTGAGCAGTATATCTTCAGCGTGGTCCACGACGGCAATCACGCCGCATTCGATGTGATCGAGCCGCTCCGCCGGCTGCGCGCGATCGAGACGCCCGATACGGAGCAGATGGAGCTCGTCCAGGCGGCTGAGCGCGCGGTTGAAAATCTCTCCAGCTATTTTGGCGATCTCTACGATGCGGCGCAGATGGAGCGCGGCGAACTGCGCCTGCTGCGTGACTACTTTCAGATTGGAGCTATTGTCGCCGATGCCGTCGATACCCTGCGCTATCGCTATCAGCGGAGCGGCATCACACTGACGATCGTGCCGACTGAGGACCAGTTGCTCGTCCATGTCGATGGTCGGCTCCTCAGCCGGGTGTACTACAACATCTTGCTCAACGCCGAGAAGTACATGCGGCAGATGCTGGACACGCACCCACATTGCGTCACGATCACGCTGTCGGGCGATGCGACCACCGTCGCGGTCGCCATCAGCGATACCGGGCCGGGGATCGCGCCTGCGGATCTCGCCATGCTCGGGCAGCGCTTCACCCGCCTCGCGAGCAGCGCGGGGACGGAGGGGGCGGGGAGCGGCATCGCGTTTTGTCTTGGGATTGTGACCCAGCACGGCGGCGCGCTGCACGTCGCATCGCCGGGCGTCGGGTGCGGCGCAACCTTCACCATTGTGCTGCCGCGGATTCATCTCTCGGATATCGTGTAGCTAGGGCGCGTGCTGCGCCAAGGAGGACTGGATGCCACCCACCCCGTTTCGCAAGCTGGCGATCGACGCGCCCAATATCGGGCTGCTCCATGGGACGCGCGGGCTGATTGTCGAGGACAGCGCGGAGGACATGACGTTTGTGATTCGCTCCTCGGAAATCCAAGGCGCGGACACCTTCGATCTGCGGCGGTCGATCACGGTCGAGAATGCGATCTACACGCTCGAGCATGGTTTTATCCCCGACTGGATGATCATCGACTTCGATCTCCCCAACGGACGATTCGGCTATGAAGTCGCGGCCTACGCGCGCCGACACGTGCGCCCGATCCCGATCGCGGTGTGCTTCAGTGGCGCGCCGGTTGTGGCGATCGTGCAGCGCATCGAAGCCGCTGGCCTGGTGCCAGCAGCGATCTACGACGCCTTTCAGGAAAAAATGCATGGCTCGCCGACGCTGCTGCTGCACGATATCGCCCGGGCGCTTGGGCGCCGGATGGGAGCAGCATCGTGATGTATCTCCGCCAGCGCCACACCCGCGCCCGCCAGGCGGCGCGCACGGGTGCGCTGCAGCTCGATATGCTGCCCACCTGCGCCTATATCGCCGATCAGCATCCCGAGACCGGGCCAATTATCGAGGCGGATAGTCGCCTGACGACGCTGCTGGGCGGCGACGGGGCGCGGCCGCCGGCGACCTTTGCCGCCACCTATACCGATGACTGTCTGGCCCGGATGCGGATGCTGCCGCAGGCGGCGGTGCGCTATGACCAGTTCGGCACCTGGTGCGCCGAGCGGACGATTATGACGGCCGATGGCGATCCATGTGATGTGCTGATGCGCGCGCACGCCGATGCCCAAACCGGCCGCTGGATCGTGCTCGTCATCGATGTGACCGAGCAGACGCGCGCGGCCGAGATCGTCAAACAGCGCGCGGGCACACTCGCGCGCGAGGTCGTGCTGCATAACGCATCGCTCGAAACGGCGCGGCGCGAGACCGAGCAGCGGCATGTGGAGCAGACGATCCTCAACGCGATGATCGCGCGCCTGCTCGCCGAGCGGCTCTCAGAAGACATGGCCTACCGCGCCATCGGGCAGGCGGCCCAAGCGCTGCTGCCGTCGTCGATGGGCAACCTGTATCTCAGCGACGGCTCGCCGCTGCTCACGCCCGTCGCGCCGTGGGTGCGCCCGGACGGTATTCCGGCGGGTGGGCTGCTGCGCCCGCCCGCCCGCCTGAGCGATATTCCCACGCACCTGCAACGCGAGTCCATCACGGTCGGTGAGCGCCCCTGCTCCGCGCTGCTGTTGCCGATCCTCGGCAAGCGCCATATCCTCGGCGCGCTCTACGCGGTGGGTGCCTGCGCCGACTGGCCGCTCGCAGACGCGACGATCACGCAGTTCGGTCGCCTGATCGGCATCGCTATCGAGCTCGTCCGCGCGACGATGCTGCTGGAGGACCAGGCGCAGCGCGACCCACTGACCGATGTCTACAATCGGCGCTACCTGTCGGCGGCGCTCGAGCCGGCGATCGCGCGCGCGAGCAACGGCGGCACCAGTGTCGCCGTCGTGTTTGTGGACATTGACCACTTCAAGACGATCAATGACACCTACGGCCACGCGATCGGGGATCAGGCGCTCCGGCAAGTAGCCGCGCTGCTCAAGAAGCTGGTGCGCGACGGCGATATGGTCGCGCGCTGGGGCGGCGATGAGTTCGTGCTGGTGCTGCCGTGCGCCGACCGCCAGAAGGCGATCGGGCGTATTCAGGCGATGCACCGCCAGGCAGCTGCGCTCGATGTGCTGGCCAATGACAACACGCCTGTGCCCATCTCGCTCTCGATCGGGGTCGCCTTTGGGCCGCAGCACGGCAAGGATGCCGTCACGCTCCGGCGCGTGGCCGATCAGGCCATGTACGAGGCCAAGCAAGGCGGGCGCAACCAGGTGGTGGTCGTACGCGATTAGGGGAGGTGCTGATGGAGACGGTCGATATGCTCCCGCTGCTCGGGATCTTCCTCACGACCGCGTATCTCGGCGCGAGTATTGTGCTGGAGCGGATAACGGCGTGGCTGCGCCTAGGGCGCGACGAGTCGATCGACGTGTGGCTGCCAGGGCGGCGCACGGTGCGTGGTGCGCTGCGCGGCTGCCTGCTGATCGAAATCGCCGTGGCGCTGGTGGGGATGCTGGTGTGTGCGACATGGATCGACTATGCGACCGTCGCGGTGGGGGCGCTGACGGCGGCGGCGTGGTCGATGGGGGTCGTGCATCGCGCGCAGTCCATGCAGCGCGCCGCTCCCCGCCGGTTCTCGTAACGGGCATCAGATCAACGCGCGCGGGGACGGCCGGAGTGCCGCGCGTCCGCCGGTTGCTGCGGCGGGGTGCCGCGATCATCGATAGGTGCAGGCGCGTGCCACACAGTATGGCACGCGCCAAGCTGGCAACGCGATCGTTGCAAACGCTGGGTAGTCCACGGCATTTGCCACAGTGCTCTGCGACGCACGTCGGTGCAGATCCGTCGCAGGGCGGATTAGTTCAACACGATCGTGCCCGGGGGGCGCAGTGCCTCAGTAGGGTCACATACTTCAAGCCAGGCGAGCATGCCCTGTGCAGTGCGACCGTGGGGCGCGCGGGCACGGAGATACTGTTCCCAGAAGCGATCGAGTGCAGTCTGGGCAAGCAGCGCGGCGGCCTCGGGCGTGTGGCCCGTCTTGAGAGGGCGTCTAATAACCAACTGCGTTTGGACTACCATCCAGTCGGTTGAGCAACATGCGTATTGATGCAAGATACACCATTCCTTCTGACGTATCGTAGCGCTGCTCATAATCTTTACTCAAGCGTCGATTGCGACACAACCATGCAAACGTGCGCTCAACACGCCAGCGAAGCGGCATGACCGCGAATGCATGATCAACCAAACGTTTGGCAACATGGACGGTTACATGATAGAGTTCACTCAATGCTTCAATAAATGATGCTTTGTACCCCATATCCACATTCACGCGCTCAATTGATGGCCAGTGCTCGCGACTCGCGTTGAATAACCATTCGCCGCCTTCAGTATCCGAGACAGACGCACGATGCACCAGCGTTGCCAACAAAAAGCCGTTCGAATCAGTCATGATTTGGCGTTTTCGCCCAACAATCCGTTTGCCACCATCATAGCCGCGATTGCTTGGCGTTTCGGTCGTTTTGACGGTTTGACTATCCATAATGCCTTGTTTTGGATCAGGATCGTCGCCATCGTCAGCCCGCGCCTGCCGTCCAAGCGCGCGATTAATCATTTCCCACGTCCCATCCTTCGACCATTTGGCAAAATGATGCCAGACAATGCGCGAATCGGGCAGATCATGCGGCAG
>JAYUUK010000096.1:0-5563 GCA_043754595.1 Roseiflexaceae bacterium
TGGCGGTCTGCGACCAGAGCCCGGCCGCGATGGCCTGGTTCACTGACAACATTCCGACGGTGGTCTGCGCCACGGCCGACTACCGCGAGTTGCTGGCGCGCCCGGACGTCGAGGCGGTCTACTGCGCCGTGCCGCACAGCCTGCACGCGGAGCTGTACTGCGCCATCATCGCCAGCGGCAAGCACCTGCTCGGCGAGAAGCCGTTCGGGATCGATGCCGCCGCCAACGCGCAAATTCTGGCCGCCTGCGCCGCCCGCCCCGATGTGCTGGTGCGCGGCTCATCCGAGTTCCCGTTCTTCCCAGGCGCGCAGCGGATCTGGCAGCTCATGCGCGCCGGGGATTTTGGCCAGATCATCGAGGCCAGCGCCGGGTTTCTGCACAGCTCGGATCTGGATCCGACCAAGCCGATCAACTGGAAGCGCCAGGCGGCGCTCAACGGTGCGTACGGCTGCATGGGCGATCTCGGGATGCACGTCGTCCATCTGCCGCTGCGGGCCGGCTGGCGGGTGGTCAACCTGCGCGCGCTGCTGACCAAGGTGGTGGCCGAGCGCCCCGGCGCAGGCGGCGCGCTCGTGCCGTGCGACACCTGGGATAATGCGGCGCTCGCCTGCCTTGCCGATGATGGCGGGCGGCAGTTTCCGCTGCTGCTGGAGACCAAGCGCATCGCGCCTGGCGAGACCAACACCTGGTACCTGCACATCAGCGGCACGCGCTGCTCGGCGCGGTTCTCCACCCGCGAGCCAAAGACGCTGCGGCTGCTGGAGTACACGCCTGGCGGGGCGCAGTTCTGGCAGGAGCACAGCCTTGGCTACAGCAGCGTCTACCCGACGATCACCGGCGCGATCTTCGAGTTCGGGCTCTCCGACGCGCTGCTGCAAATGTGGGCGGCGTTTGTGGACGAGCTTGCGCACCCTGGCGGGATGCGCGGCGGGTTCGGCTGCGTCACACCGGCGGAGACGGCGGCGAGCCACGCGATCTTCACCGCGGCGCTCGAGTCATGGGAGCGCCAGGCGGTGATCGCGCCAGCGTAAGGCATTATCTGATTTCAACAGCTGCGTTCCCGGTTGTGCAGCCTTTAGGCCGTCTGAAGGCCGCACAGCCGGGAGGACATTTCACGACAGCGATGGATCTATCGATAGTATGATTGACGCGATCGTCGCCGGGCATCTGTGCCTCGATATCATCCCCACCATTCTCGGGCGCGGCCCGGTCGTCGCCGGCCGCATGGTCGAGGCGGGGCCAGCCGCGCTCGCCACCGGCGGCGCGGTGTCCAACACCGGCCTGGCGCTGCATCGGCTGGGGCTGGAGGTGGCGCTGGCCGGCAAGATCGGCGACGATTTCTTCGGCGGCGCGATCCGCGATGTGATCGCCCGCCACAGCCCGGCGCTGGCCGCCAGCCTGCTGCTCGCGCCCGGCCAGAGCAGCTCCTACACCGTGATCCTCAGCCCGCCGGCCACCGACCGCACGTTCATCCACCACGTCGGCACCAACGCCGGCTTCGGCTCCGCCGACCTGCCTGACGCGCTGCTGTCCAGCGCCCGCCTGCTACACCTCGGCTACCCGCCGCTGCTGCCCCGGCTGTGCGCCGACGACGGGGCCGAGCTGGCGGAGATCTTCCGCCGCGCCAAAGCGCTCGGGCTGACCACCTCGCTCGATATGACGATGCCGGACCCCAGCGGCGCCACCGGCAGCTTCGACTGGCGCGCTATCCTGGCCAACGTCCTGCCCCACACCGACCTGCTGCTGCCGAGCGTGGAGGAGATGCTGCTGATGCTGGACCGCCCGGCCTTCGAGCGCCACGCCAGCGACGCCAGCGGCGCGGTGGATGTGGCCCGCGTGCCGCCCGAGGTGGTGGTCGCACTCGGCGATACGCTGCTCGGGCTCGGGGCGAAGCTGGTGATGCTCAAGCTCGGCCACCGCGGCTTCTACCTGCGCAGCCACGATCTCGGCGATATCGGCCGCGCGGCCCCCGCCAGCCCCGATGGCTGGTCGACGCGGCAGCGCTGGGCGCCGTGCTTCGCTGCGGCGCTGGTCGGCACCACCGGCGCTGGCGATGCGACGGTGGCGGGGCTGCTGGCGGGGCTGCTGCGCGGCGCGAGCCTGGACGATTCGCTGCTGCTGGCGGCAGCGGTCGGCGCGTGCTCGGTCGAGGCGGCCGATGCGGTCTCGGGGGTGCGCGGCTGGGAGGCGACGCGGCAGCGGCTCGCCGCACCGTGGCCGCAGCAGCCGACGGGTGTGGACGCGCTGCCCGGCTGGATCTACGCCGATAATCTGCGCGTGTGGGTCGGGCCGGCAGATGGCATGACCCACCGATAGCCGCCATGCTATACTAGGCGGCATGAAGCACTTTCTCGATCTGTCGATCCGGATCGGCGCGCCGAGCGATGCCGCCGCCCACCGCTACCCGGTTTTTGTCGAGGGGCCAGGCGGCTCGGTCGAGACTAGCGTGGCCTTCCCCTCCGGCACGCCCGAGTTCGGCGCGCTCGTCGAGCGGCTGGGGCGGCTGGAGGCCGACGGCGAGTCGATCGAGCGGCTCGGCCAGCTGATCTTTCTGACGCTGTTTGGCGGGCAGGCGCGCGACGTGCTGCTGCGCAGCCAGGCCATGCTGGAGCGCGACCAGGGGCTACGGCTGCGGCTCGCCTTCGACCCGGCGCTGACCGAGCTGGCGGTGGTGCCGTGGGAGTTTATCTATGACCCGGAGCAGGGGCCGCTGGTACTGCTTGACGCGCCGCTGGTGCGCCACATTCCGCAGTCCAGCCCCATCCCCGAGCTGGCTGTCAGCGCCAAGCTGCGCATCTTGCTCTCGGGGGCCAGCACCCCGCCAAACCCTCCGATCGACCGCGAGCTCGCCGCAGTGCGTCGCGCGCTGGAGACGCTTGGCGACCGCGTGACGCTGGTGGTCGAGCCGCACCTGACGGTCGCCGCGCTGGCTGACCGGCTGCGCGAGGGCGTCGATATCTGGCACTTCGTCGGCCATGGGCGCTTCCGCCAGGCCGATGGCCAGGGCATGCTGCTGCTGGAAGATGAGCACGGCGACAGCGATACGCTCACCTCGCGCGAGCTTGGCGTCCACCTGTTCCGCAGCGGCGTGCGGCTGGTGGTGCTCAACGCCTGCGACAGCGCGCGCCTGACGGTCTACCCGTTCAGGGCGCTGGCCCCGGCGCTGGTGCGAGCGCAGGTGCCGGCCGTGATCGCGCAGCAGTTCAGCGTCAGCACCGATGCGTCGCGCTCGTTCGCCGAGCGCTTCTACCGGGCGCTCGCCGACGGACTGCCGCTCGAAGGCTGCCTGACGGAGGGGCGGCGGGCGGTGATGGACCTCAGCGGGCTGGATAGCGCCGACTGGGGCATCCCAGTGCTCTACACTCGAACCCACGATGGCGAGCTGATCGCCCCGGCCGCTCCAGCCGCCCCGCCAGCCCCACCCATAGCGGCGGCCCCCCCAGCAGCGGCCGGGTCTGCGCCAATGGCTCCTCCTGCGCCACCGATCAGCGGCGAGCGCCGGCTGGATATGGCGGCTCCCAGCGCTGCGCCGCGCAGCCGGGCGTTCGATGTTATCGCCCAGGTCCGCTTCGCCGGCGCGCCGCTGCTCGGCAAAGCCGAGTGGCCGACCAAGCGCGTGCCCGAGGCGGTCGAGCAGTCGGCCGAGACGATCGACCTGACGTTTCCGGTCGACCCGGCCACAGGCGTCGTCGGGCCGGGCGAGCTGCTGCTGCGGGTCATCGCGCCAGAGTGCGACGTCCAGGGGGCGAGCGAGTACAAGATCGATGTCCCGCCAGACCGCTTCTCGCGCCGGGTCGGGTTTCTGCTGGTGCCAAAACATGTGGGCAGCTGCCGCGTCGGCGTCGAGGCCTACCGTGCGGATGGCACGTTTCTCGGGGCTTCGGCAGTCGAGGTACTGGTGGAGGACGACTCGGGCGTCATAGCTGGCAGCGTCAAGACCGACACAGCGCGGGCGGTGGCCAGCATGCCGTTCGCGGCGGCGGCAGCGGTGATATCCCCCGCGATCCCGACCGAGCGGCAAAACGCGCCGACCGAGCCCGAGGTGGTGCGGCCGCCGCGCCGGCTGCCTGGCTGGCTCGCGCCGCTCGGCGGGCTGGCGGTCACCGTGGCGCTGGTGGCGGCGGTGCTGATCGGAGGGCGCTTTGGGAACATCGGCGGCACGCAGGGGCCAGCCTTCAGCGGCGCGCTCACCAGCATCTCCAGCGATGTCAACGCCCCGTGCAGCCCGCAGGCCGAGAGCGGCCTGGTGGTGCGGGTGCGCGACGACGCCGGCGCGCCGGTGGCCGGGGCCACGATCACGGTGCTGGCCGCCAACGGCCGCTCGGTGATGGGCGAGACCAACAAGCGCGGCGATCTCTTCGTCACCGGTCTCGCCTGCGCTAGCTACACCGTCACGCTCACCGGCGTCCCATCGGCGGCTAGCCCGATGGTGCCGCAGACCGCGCCAGTGGTGGTGAACGGGCTGAAGGGCAACCGGGCCGGCGTCGCCGAGGTGATGTTTATGGGAACGAACCAATGAACCAAAGAGCGAACGAGATGGAGCGGAGCAACCGCGCAAGAGATGCTCGCACGCTATCATACCGCAGGTGGCCGGCGTCGCGCCCATCTCGACGTTGTGCAGGCCGCGTGCGATCGATCCTGGACGGTCGTCGTATTCTCGCAAGAGCCGCCCGCCACCGGCACAGCAACCAGACGCGCAGCCGAGACGGAGCACGGCGATTAGACTGAAGCGATGAATTGCCCGAATGTGTGGTAATAGTCAATCGTCAATCGTCAATCTGCCCGGCATCTGTGTCTATCTGTGAATAACCTGCCCGAATCAGGAGAAATAGAACGATGATCACACCTGATGCGCTCGCCGATGCCAGGCGGCGCGCCAACGACGCGCTAGCGACAGCCGGGATCGCGCTGACGCCCGCCGAGACCGCCGCCATCGAGGTCGCCGACTTCGGGCTCGACGATCTGGAGCGACAGGGGCTGGAGCTGGTGGTGTACATCAACACGCCCAGGGTCTGCGCCAAGGAGCTGGTGCTGTTCGCCGGGCAGACATGCCCCGAGCACCGCCACCCGCCGATCGGCGGCGAGCCAGGCAAGGAGGAGACCTTCCGCTGCCGCACCGGCGAGGTCTACCTCTACGTCGAGGGCGACGCGACGCCGACGATTCGCGCCACGATCCCAGCCGAGCGCGCCGCGCACTACACCGTGATGCACCAGGTGGTGCTGCGCCCTGGCGAGCAGTACACGATCATGCCCGATATTCTCCACTGGTTCCAGGCCGGCCCCGAGGGCGCCGTGGTCTCCGAGTTCTCCACCCAGAGCCGCGACGAGTACGATATCTTCACCGACCCGGCGATCCGCCGCGCCACCGTCGTCGGTGGGTGAGGGGATGCGGGGGATGAAGCGCAGTAAGTAGTAAGTAGCAAGTAGCCGGATGGAGCGCAGCGACCGCGACGGCGTGCAGCGACCGAGTGACGTAGGCGCGAAGCGCGTAGGCGCGAAGCACGCGCCACCAGAATCGCGGTCAGTCGAGTATGTGCCAGCGCTCGCTTCGCCCATATAGACC
>JAYUUK010000097.1:0-5551 GCA_043754595.1 Roseiflexaceae bacterium
CCGCTCGTAGCTCGCGTCGAGCGGGCAGCCGCCGCCGGCGAGCGGGCAGCCGTTGCAGTAGACCGCGTCAGTGTAGCGCTCCAGGTTATCGCGGTTGAATATGTAGGGCTTGACGCTGAAGGTGCTGGCGACCCACTGCCACGAGAGGTTGTTGGAGGCCGGGTCGCCGTCCAGTAGGTGCTCCAGGAACCAGCGCGCGCCGGCCTGCCACTTCACCCGCCGCCAGTGGACGAGGTAGGATGCCAGCCACATCCGCGCATGGTTGTGAAGATAGCCGACGGTGCGCAGATCGCGGCTGAA
Organism: Roseiflexaceae bacterium; assembly: GCA_043754595.1. Classification (GTDB taxonomy): domain Bacteria; phylum Chloroflexota; class Chloroflexia; order Chloroflexales; family Roseiflexaceae; genus JAYUUK01. The sequence continues at coordinate 301 of JAYUUK010000097.1, forward strand.
GGCATCCATGCAGGCCATGCCGGTCGTCCCGTCGCGCAGGTCGTCCGGCAGATCGTCGGCGTAGTCATCGGCGCTGTAGCCGGTCTTGTACGGCTCGCGGTCGCGCCAGACGCCATCGCCGAGCTGGGCATACAGCCGCTGCCAGTAGTCGCGCCAGCCGAGCTCGCTGATCAGCTTGCGCACCACATCGGGGCGGCGGACGCGGGTCAGCGCCGCATCGCGCACCTCGGCGAGGCTGAGCACGCCATAGCGAATGTAGGGCGAGAGCCTGGTGACTGCGCCGTGGAGGTAGCCGCGCGTTGCGGCGTAGCGCTGCGGCTCGATGGCGTCGAGCCGCCGCTCGGCCTCGGCGCGGCCGCCCAGGATTGCGCTGACCTCGGGGCTGCGGGCCGCGGCATCGGGGAACTGCTCGCGGAGATAGGCGATGAGCTCATCGCGGTCGGCGAAATCGCGGCGCATGTCCATGGTGGTGCTCCATCTCGGTGGCTCTATCGTCGCGTCGCGCGGGGTGCCTGCCGGTCTCCCGGTCTCCCGGTCTCGCTGTCTCCCGGTCATCTCTTCATCCCGTCATCCCGTCATCCCGTCACCCAGTCTCCCGGTCTCGCAGGCTCCCGGTCGCTCGTCCCACCGCGCCGTGCCAGTATAGATGTTTTGCGGCACGAGCGTGCGAGCGTCAGGCGTCCCGGCGGGCGCCGCTCAGCATGACAGGCGGGGTGCGTGCCGCTTTCAGGCGGTCTAAAGGACACGCAACGGGGGCCGCAGCTGTTGCATGTCACGCTGAGCGCCATGGGTCTTGTCCAGCGTCAGGGTCGCGCGCTTCGCCCGTCCTCCTCCCGATCATCCCTTCATCCCTCACCGTGGCTCCTTACTCCCTGCTCCTGGCTTCTTTCGATACTTCCGGCAGCCATCGCTGCAGTACTTCACCTCGTCCCAGTTTTTGGCCAGGCTCTTGCGCCAGGCGAACGGGCGGCCGCAGGTGGCGCAGATCTTCTCCGGCAGGTGTTCTTTTTTGACGCCGCGCACTACAGCTCCTTCAGCAGCCGCGCCGCATCGCTGCGGATCGCGGCGCGCTCGGATTCGTCCAGCCGGCTGAGACCCAGCACCGCAGGGCCGAAGCGCGCGTTGGCGCGCAGCTCCGGCTCGTGCTGGATGAGAAAGTTCCAGTAGAGCGTGTTGTACGGGCATGCATCTTGGCCGGTACGCCGCTTGTGGTTGAAGCGGCAGCCGCCGCAGTAATCGCTCATGGTGTTGATATAGTTGGCCGATGCGATGTACGGCTTGGTGGCGGTCAGCCCGCCGTCGGCGTTGAGCCCCATGCCGATCGTGTTCGGCTGCATCACCCAGTCATAGGCGTCCACATAGCACGCCAGAAACCAGCCGTTAACTTCCTGCGGGCTGAGGCCGGCGAGCACGGCGAAGTTGCTGACCACCATCAGGCGCTCGATGTGGTGGGTGTAGCCGGTGGCGATGGCGCGGCGGATGACGGTGGACAGGCAGCGCATCTCGGTCTCCCCGTCCCAGAAGAAGCTAGGCAGCGCGCGGGTGTGGCCCCAGCTATTTTTTTGTGCCAGCTCGGGCATCTGCCGCCAGTACTGCCAATACATAAACTCGCGCCAGCCGATGATCTGCCGCACGAACCCTTCGACCGCGTTGATCGGGGCTTCGCCGCGGCGGTACGCGGCCTCGGCGGCTTTGGCGCACTCCAGCGGTTCGAGCAGCCCGAGGTTGAGGTAGGGCGAGAGGATGGAGTGATAGAGGGTCCCATCGTCGGCGCGCATCGCGTCCTCGTACGCGCCGAACAGCGGCAGGCGCTCGGCGATGAAGCGCTCCAGTGCCAGCAGCGCCTCGTCGCGGGTCACGGCGTAGTCGAAGCCGGCCGCCGTGCCCACCGCGCCATCGATGGCATCGGCATCGGCCATGGCCGCGAGCGTGATGGCGTCTGGTGCGAACGAGGGCGGCGGCGGCGGGACGTGCCCTGGCGGCAGCGACTTACGGTTCTGCTTGTCGAAGTTCCACGCCCCGCCGCTCGGCGCGCCATCCGGCTCCAGCAGCAAGCCGTGCTCGGCGCGCATCGCCCGGTAGAAGCGCTCCATCACGTAGCGCTTGCCGGGCAGCGGCTGTGGGAAGGGGTTGAAGCTGCCGACGAGAAACTGGGTGTTTGGCAGCAGCGTCAGCTCGACGCCGAGCGCAGCGGCGAGGGTGCGCTGGAGCGCGCGCGTGGCGTACTCGGCGCTCTCCATGGCGAACAGGTGGCGCGCGCCGCTTTCGGTGAGGTGCGCGCGCAGCCCACCGAGAAAATCATCGGCGCGACGCTCGTCCACGGTGTAGCCGGCGGCGCGGATCTTCGCTGCGTAGTGGCGCATGGCGCTGAGCACCAGCGCCAGCTTCTTGCGCTGGTAGGGGTGCTGCGCGAGCCTGGACTGGCTCTCGATCAGGACCACAGTGATAGAGGACGGGTCGGTGCCGGCGGCCGCGATGGCCGGGTGGTCGGCGAGCAGTTGGTCGCCGAGGATCCAGACTGCCGCCCGCTGCTGTGCTGTCATAGAACCATCCTCATGCGCATCACGCGTGTTTTTCTGAGGCGCTCCACGCCCCAACCCTCGCTTCGCGCGTTTCCATCGCACATAGGTCTGCTCTACGCGCCCTGCGCGGCGGGCGGGGCGATGCGGCCAACAGCGCGCTGGAGATCTTCGATGGCGAACGGCTTGTGCAGGTAGGCGGCGATCGGAAATGCGAGCCGCCGCTCGGCCGGGCTGATCTGCGAGTAGCCGCTCATGATGATGATCGGGAGATCGGGCGCGCGCTCGTGGATCGCCGCCGCAACATCGATGCCGTGCATGCCCGGCATCGTCAGATCGAGCAGCACGCAGACGAACGGCACATCGCTGGCGGCGAGCGCGGCGAGGCTGCTGAGCCCATCTGCGGCGGTGACGGCGCTGTACCCGATGCGCTCCATCAGCCTGACGAGCATCCGGCGGATCGTTGGGTCATCATCGATGATCAACACTGGCGCGGGGCGAGCATCTTCTGAGCGATGGTCCATAGCAGGTCTCGCTATTTCTCGCTATCTTGGGGCGGCGCAAATCTCCACGGTAGAGAATATCAGGCCGCCCCACCGAAGTGACCACGGCCGCGGCGGCGAGGCGACAGCGGGCGCGCGGGTTGGATGGGCGCGCCATCGATCAGGGCGCGCGGGGTCGTCTCAAACAGGGCGGTCGCCATCTCGACACCGACGAGCCGCTCGACCTGGGCGCGGGCCTCGCCGAGCTGCGGCAGCCTGCGCGGCGGCAGCCCGTGGCCATCGCTTGCGACGATGTGAGCCATCTGTCTTTGGAGCAAGTTCTGGGCCGCAGCCTGGAGACGCTCGCCCTGATGGCCGGTGATCGCGGCGGCGGTAATCTGTATCAGCACGCCGCGCTCGATCAGCGGCAGCAGCCGGTCGGCGTCGCGCTGGACATCGAGCAGCCGCTCTGGGTGGGCCAGCACGATCTGGTGGCCCTGGAGCTGGAGCTGGAACAGCACCGTCTCGAATCCGTCCGGGATAGTCGCCGCATCGATCTCCAGCAGCACGGCGCGGCTCGGCCCGAGCGTCAGCAGCTGGCCCGTGGCGAGCTGCGACGCGATTGTGGCGGCGAAGGTGACCTCGGTGCCGGCGAGGATGGTCAGATCGAAGTTGCGCTCGTGCAGCAGCCCGTTCAGCTCAGCCACCTGCGCGCGGATCATGGCCGGGTCATAGTGGCGCGATGCCGTCGAGGCTGGGCTGTGGGGCGTGGCGACGATCGTGCGGGTGCCGGCGCTGATCGCCAGGCGGCACATCGTCAGCGACTCAGTCAGCGTGCGCGGCCCATCGTCGAGGTCGTAGAGCAGGTGGCAGTGGATATCGATCACGAATAGTAGCTCTCGTCGGCGTCGAGCGCTGCGCCGTTGAGCACGACGCCGATAATGTTCGCTTTGACTTTCTCCAGGATCTGCTTTGCCTGGCGCGCGCGGTCGCGGCGGGTCTTGCCGGCCTGGAGCACCAGCAGCACGCCATCGACGCGGGTCGCCAGGATGGCGGCGTCGGTCACGGCGATCACCGGCGGCGTATCGAACAGCACGATGTCGGCGTCGGCGCCGAGCCTGGCGATCGCCGCCTCCATGCGCCGCGAGCCGAGGACATCGGCCGGGCGGGGCGGGAGCGGGCCGCTGGTGAGCACTTTGAGCCCGCTGACGCCCACATCTTGTAGCGGCGGCGCGTCGTCTGGGGCGAGGATCATGGTGGTGAGGCCCTGGTCGTTGGGCAGCCCGAAGATCGTATGCAGGCTCGGGCGGCGCAGGTCGCAGTCCACCAGCACCACCCGCTGCTCGCTCTGCGCCATGGTCACCGCCAGATTGGCGAGCGTGGTGGACTTGCCGTCGTCAGGGTCGGCGCTGGTGACGAGCAGCGTGTGCAGCCGGTCATCGAGGCTGGAGAACTGGATATTGGTGCGCAGCCGGCGGTAGGCCTCGGCGGCCGGCGAGCGTGGGCTGGTGAGCGCGATGAGCGCCGGCGATGTCATGAGGCGCGCCTCCGCGATGGCTCGCCGCTGTGGGGTATCGCGCCGAGGGTGACGAGCCCGGCGAAGCGCTCGATATCGGCTGGGGTCTTGAGGGTATCGTCGAGCGCCTCAAGCACAAACGCCAGCAGCAGCCCGAGGATCAGCCCGAGCAGCGCGCCGGCCGCCACGTTGATCTTGGTCTGCGGCCGATAGAGGTACGGCGGGCGGGCGGGCTGATTGATCACGACGTTGATCTTATCCGTCCCATCGTTGGCGCTGTTCTGCTGCGCTACCATCGCCACGAGGTTATCGCCGATGGCGTTGGCGATCAGCGGGGCCATCGCCGCGTCCGGATAGTCCACCTGGATGACGATGATCTGCTGCTCGGGGCGCGGCTGGAGCGCCACGTGCTTGAGCAGGTAGTCGGCGTCGCGGTCCAGCTTGAGGTCGCCGGCGATCTTCTCCAGCTGGATCGGCGCGAGCGCCATGCTCTGGTAGCTGTTCATCTTATCGCGCAGCGCGCTGAGCAGCCCAGCGTCGAGCCGGTTGGCCACCACCAAGTAACTGGCCTCGGAGCGGAACAGCACCTCGATGAACTGCTTGCTGACGACGTAGGCGGTGGCGGCAGCGATCGCGGCGGTGAGCAGCACGATCCACCAGCGCCGGCGTAGGATGGCGATATAGTCTGATGGGCGCATTGTGTGATCTTTCTTAGTTCCGCTTGGGCGGCGGCG
>JAYUUK010000098.1:0-5549 GCA_043754595.1 Roseiflexaceae bacterium
GGCACCGCCGGAGCGTATCGCGCAGCGCCGCCGTCGTCTCGCCGACCGGCACGAACTCCTGCGCTAGCCAGCCATCATAGCCGGTAGCGCGGATCGCGGCGATCACTGGCGGGTAGTTAATCTCCTGGGTGTCGTCGATCTCGTGTCGGCCCGGGTTGCCTGCGGTGTGGTAGTGGCCGAACTGCGCGTTGTGCTGCCGGATAGTGGCGATCAGATGGCCGTCCATGATCTGCGCGTGGTAGATATCGTAGAGCAGCTTGATGCGCGGTGAGGCCACCGCCTGGATGACGCCCACACCCCACTCGACGTGGTCGCACTGATAGTCGGGGTGGTCGACGCGCGAGTTGAGCAGCTCAAGCACCAGCGCGACCCCGGCCTGCTCGGCGAGCGGCGCGAGCCGCCGCAGCCCATCGATCGTCGCTGCCGCCCCCGCTGCATCGTCCAGCCCCTGCCGCTCGCCGCTGAAGCAGATCAGCGCGGGGATCTGCCAGCGCACCGCGAGCTCCAGGCTCGCCTCGATCTCGCCGACGATACGATCGTGGTTTTCGCGGCGGTTGAGCCCACTGGCGATGCTCTGATGCCCGCTGATGCCTGAGATCGCCAGACCTGCGTTGCGTATCATTGCGAACGCCTCGGTCGGCGGCAGCTCGATCCCATCGTAGCCGAGGTCGGCGCATGTCCGCACAAACGTCTCGCCGTCCATCACGCCGTCGCGTACGAAGCACCACCACGCCGCCGAGTGCTTGATCATTGGTTACTCCTAGTATTTGCGCGGAAGCGGGGCGCGCCCCGCTTCCGTGCGTTGTGAAGATAGAGATTTGGGGGCTGCGCCCCAAACCCCCTGCTCTGCGCTGCGCGCACCATATGCATCGCCATCGCGCCATCGCCATCGCGCCGCGACCCATTGGCATGCCATGGCCCCGTACGGGCGAAGCAAGCGGGCATATGATGCCTCGGGGGATCGATCCGGCGCGCTTCGCCCCGCCCCATCGCCCGCGCCCCATCGCCCCATCCCATCATCCCGTCATCCCGTCATCCCCCACATCGATCACACGCTCGGCGAACTGCTCGACGAACGCCCTGTCATGGGAGACGGCGATCGCGCTGCCGCCGAACGCCAGCAGCGCCTCCTCGAACTGCTCGCGGGTCTCGATATCCAGGTGGTTGAGCGGCTCGTCCAGCAGCAGGATGTTGCAGCCGCGCAGCACGAGCCGCGCCAGCTGCAGCCGGGTCCGCTCGCCGTACGAGCACTCGCTCACCCGCCGTCTGACGCTGTCGCCGGCGAACAAAAACAGGTGTAGAAACGTCCGCGCCTCGGTCTCGGTCATCGCCCGCTCGGCCATCGCCGTCTCGAGCACGGTGCGCTGCGGGTCCAGCGTCTCGCCCTCCTGCGAGAGCACGCCGAGCCGCGCGCCCGACCCGACCCGGATCGCGCCGCTGTCAGGCGCGAGCTCGCCGGCGATCAGTCGTAGCAGCGTGGTCTTGCCCGCCCCGTTCCGTCCGACGATCGCGAGGCGTTCGCCGAACGCCAGGTCGAACGAGAGATCGTGGATCAGCTGCGGCCCGCCAGGGTAGCCGAAGCTGACGTGCTCGACCCGCAGCAGCGACCGGCCGCCGGGCGGCGGGCCGAAGTCCAGCTTCATCCCCCAGTGCTGCTTCGGCTTCTCTACCCGGTCGTCGCTCGCGCTATAGCGCTCCAGCTTGTGCTCGCGCGACTTGGCCTTCTTCGCCACCTTCTTGGCGTAGCGCCGCACCGTCGGATCCCCCGGGGTCGTCGAGTTCTCCACCGAGAGCGCCTGCCCCTTGAGCCGCGCGATGTCGGTCTCGACCTTGCCGACGTACTGCTGCTGTTTGAGGTACGCCTCGGCCTGGAGCTCGGCCTCATGCTCGCGCGCTGCGGCGAAGTCGCTGTATCCGCCGACGTAGCTCGTCAGTTCGCGGGTCTCGGCGTCCAGGTACAGCACCCGCGTCACCGTTGCATCGAGGAAGGCCCGGTCGTGGGAGACGATCAGGACGCTCTTTGGGTAGGCGCTGACGAAGCCCTCCAGCCACTCCAGCGCCGCCACATCGAGGTGGTTGGTCGGCTCGTCGAGCAGCAGCAGGTCTGGCTCGCCGAGCAGCAGCCCGGCCAGCCCGAGCCTGGTCTTTTGTCCGCCGGAGAGCGTGGCGAGCGGCGCGTCTCGCGCGATGGTGCCAAGCCCCAGCCCGTCCAGGACGGCGGTGGCGCGGGTCTCGCGCTCGTAGCCGCCGAGCGCCTCGAACGCGAGCAGCGCCGCGTCGTAGTCCGCCAACGCCGCGTCCAGATCCGGCGGAGCGGCCAGCGCCGCCGCCGCCCGCTCGAGCGCATCGGCGCTCTCGCGGTAGCCGCGCTGCGCCGCGTCGAGCACATCGGCGAGCAGCATCCCTGGCGCATCGAAGCCTTGTGGCAGATACCCGATCCGCAGGCTCGGCGGGTGGCGCGCGATCGTCCCGGCGTCCGGCCGGTCCAGCCCGGCCACGCAGCGCAGGATCGTCGATTTGCCAGCGCCGTTCGGGCCGATCAGGCCGACGTGCTCGGCATCGTTGATGATGAATGAGACCTGGTTGAGAACTGTGAAGACGCCATAATGGCGCACAAGGTTAGAAACCTGCAACATAATCGCTCCTCTGGCGCACCGTCAGAACCGCACAGCACTGCGCTGGCGGCATATGGTTAGGTGTTAGCGAGCGCGATCTGTCACTGGTTCGCTCCTCACTGCGGCGGGTGGCGGCCGGGCGCGGCGGGGGTGCCGGGCCACAGCGCTACTAGTATACCACGGCGGCGGCCAGGCGATGCGATTTCTCTCACGAATTGCTCACGCCCTGTAGCGCGCCAGCTTGCGCTGCACTGCGCAGATCAAGTACAATTCGCTGTGCGTCGTCGAACGATCGCCGCATAAGAAAACGAGCAAACGATATTCATGGCCGTCGTCGAACTCCCTCCAGCCGAGCTTCCCACAGCTGAGCGCCGGCAGCGCGCGCCGTTTGCGCCGCGCCCCGCGTCTCGCACATCGTCGATCATCGCCGGGCTGACCGTCGAGCACGCCATCTACCTGGCGATCTTCGCGCTCGCGCTGCTCAGCCGCTTCTGGGGCCTCGGCGACCGCGCGCTGCATCACGATGAGACGCTTCACGCTGCGTTCTCCTGGGATGTGTTCAAGGGCAAGGGCTTCGTCCATGACCCGCTGCTCCACGGCCCGTTTCTCTATTTCTTCGGCGCGCTGATCTTCTTCCTGTTCGGCGACGGCGACGCGTCAGCCCGCTTTGGCCCGGCGCTGTTCGGCAGCATCCTGGTGGTCTCGCCGTACTTCATCCGCCACGAGCTCGGTCGGCGCGCGGCGATCATCGCCGCAGTGGCGCTGCTGATCTCGCCGGTCACGCTCTATATGGGGCGCTTCATCCGCCATGACCCGTACACGATCCTGTTCGAGATGCTCGGGATCGTGGCCGGCATCCGCTTCTTCGCCACCCGCCGCTCGATCTGGCTGTTCGTCGGAGCCGCGGCGCTCGGGCTGATGGCCGCTACTATGGAGACGTTCTACCTCTACCTCGTGATCACGCTGCCGGTGTTGCTGCTGGCGCTGCTGTGGCGCACCTGGCGGCCGGGAATCGCGGTGATCGCGCTCGCCGGCGTCGCAGTGCTGGCGCTGGTCTTCGTGCTGCCCGGCAAGCCGGAGCGCCCATCGCCGCAGAGCGACACGGTGCAGCGGGTCAACGGCCCGTTCGTCTGCCCAGGCGGCGACGCCGCGCCGCCACCCAACCCGATCGTAGTGGCCAGGCCGGGACCGATCTTCGGCTTCGGGCCGCTGGAGAGTTCTGATAACCAGTACGCGCTGTGCGTCCGTAACGCCCCTGACAACAATCTGCCGCGCTACCTCGCCGCGCTCTGGCCATTCTTCAGCCACCCGGCCGTGCTGCTGGCGATGCTGGTGGTGGCGCTGACCGCCGCCGGGCTCATCTGGCAGATCGGCTACCGGCGACTGGAGGGCGGCACGCTCTGGCGGCGAGCGCGCGCCACGCCAGACCCGGTGCTCGATGGGTTCGCCGCGCTCGGGGTGCGACGCGCCTGGCTGACCGCGCTGGGTGTGTTCTTCGTGCCCTACGCCGTGCTGTTCAGCGCCTTCTTCACCAACCCGCTCGGCGTGGTCACCGGCACCACCGGATCGCTGATCTACTGGCTGGCGCAGCACGATGTCCAGCGCGGCAACCAGCCGCCGCACTACTACGCCGTGATGCTGGCGATTTACGAGCCGGTCATCACGCTCTGGGCGATCGTCGGCATCGGCGCTGTGGCGCTGCTGCTCATCCGCTGGGCGCGCACCAGGGTGGCCCCGCAAGGGCTGGCCGCGCCGCTGCTGCTGGCGTGGTGGGCTATCACCACCTTCGCGCTCTACTCCTGGGCCGGCGAGAAGATGCCGTGGCTGACGCTGCACCTCGTCCTGCCGATCACCCTGCTCGGCGCGTGGGCCTTCGAACGGGCGGTCAGGCAGGTCGCAGGCGAAAGGGGCGGTGTCGCCAGCGAGAGCGCCGATGCGTCTGCCGCTGAGCTGCCGCTCCCGCTCCGCCCGTTGATCGTCTTCGTCGCCGCGTCCGCCGCGATCGTCGCGCTCGGCTTCATCGCGATCGTCGTCTCGCTCACGCCGGGCGTCGGCCAGTATGACCGGCTGCCGTACATCCCGTTGGTGATCGGGCTGCTGTTGCTGCTGCTGGCTGGCGGCGCGGCGCTGCTGTGCGGCAGGCGCTGGGCCATCGGCGCGCTGGCCATCGCCGTCACGCTGTTCGGCGGGGTCTACGCGGTGCGCAGCGCCTACCAGCTCAGCTTCCGCTGGGGCGATGTGCCGCGCGAGATGATGATCTACACCCAGACCTCGCCCGATGTCCAGCGCACCATCGATAGGCTGGAGCAAGCGTCGTTTCGCACCGGCAGCGGCCAGCTGAACATGCCGGTCTGGTACGATAACGAGACCGTCTGGGACTGGTACATGCGCAACTTCAGCGCTGCCAAAGAGATCCCCGCCACCCTCACTGAGAGCCCAGGGCCGGGGGTGCAGGCGGTGCTGATGCTCTACGAGAACTACCAGCAACCGGAGAACAGCGCGCGGCTCGATGGCTTTGTGGTGCAGCGCTACCCGCTGCGCTGGTGGTTCCCGGAGAGCGAGTTCTACCGGCTGCCAGATGGCTGGCGCAGCGCCCCAGTCGAGCCATCCAGCTCGGTGCTGATGCGGATGCTGCGCACCCCGCTGGACCCGAAGACCGCCGCTGACTACTGGCGCTACATGATCTATCGCGTTCCGCCGGAGGCGCTCGGGTCGAGCGACTTTGTGCTCGCCGTCCGTCCGGCGCTCGCCCCGTTCTTCGGGCTCGGCGTCGGTGGCAAACCCTAGCGCATTGACCATTGACCATTGATGAAGGCCGTAGCTATTATTTTTCGTGAAGCGGCGGGACAGCGGCGCGGGATAGCGGGGGCGTGGGGGCGCAGCCCCCGCAGCTATTATTTTTCGTGAAGCGGCGCGGCGACAGCCGCGCCGCAG
>JAYUUK010000099.1:0-5547 GCA_043754595.1 Roseiflexaceae bacterium
CATGGTCTGGAGGTGCTGCACCCGCCGCGCGCCCCAATCCTCAAGCGGCAGCGCGCCGTATAGCAGCGGAAGCGTGGAGGATGCCACGGCGGGAGCGCAGTATCTGGGGCTATCTGTGGTTATCTGTGGACGTACTGCCTGGATGGCCGGCGCAGCGCACAGCGCCCGCAGACTCATCGTCAGGCTGGTCTCGGCGGCGGGCAGTGTCCCCTCGATCGCCTCGGCACGCTCGTCCAGGTGCCGCCCGAGCGTCAGCAGCACCGGCACGAGCTCGCCAGGGTGGTACGTTGTCGATGCCGTCTGCGCTCGGATTACATCGATGCCAGCGCCCTGCGTGCTGCCAGGTGCGAGCGAACGGATCGGTTGACTGCGAAGCTCCACCTGGAGGGTCACCGGCCGGTAGATATCTACCTGCCCGACCGAGCCCACCTGGGCGTAGCGATGGGTCAGGATCGCCGTCATCTCGGGCGTCAGCCAGTTACCAAGGTAGTCGATCGCCGCGACCGGCAGCGCGCCGTTGGCCAGCGCGTGGAGCAAGTCGCGCTGATCCCAGCGCCCCGCGTCCAGCAGCATGCGGTGCTCGAACGCCTGGTGGCGCGCCAGCAGCCCGCTCTGCGCCGCCAGCCCTGGGGTATCGGTGAAGATCGGCCCGCCCTCGGCATGCAGTTGTTGGGTCAGCGTGGCGCTGGTGCGGGCGCCCACGCGCAGGACGAGCCGCTCGCGCCTGAGATCTTGCCAGACGCCCAGCCGCCCCACCACCCACTGCGCCGGCCTGGCGCGCTCGATCATGCCGTATGGCTTGAGGTAGTCTGGGCTCCAGAGCGGGTAGTAGCGCAGCAGCGCCAGCGCGCACAGCAGCACCAGCGCGCTGCCGAGCGGGCTCGCCGCGCGCCGCGCGTCTGCGGCGCGGACCCCGGCGGCCGCCAGCCACAGCAGCCCGGCGTACAGCTCCAGAAAGTAGTTGGTGTACGCCCCAACCTTGCCGACGCCCAAGGCGACGAACGCGGCGCACGGCACGTACAGCGCGGGCAGCAGCAGGTCGCCCATCCCCGCGCGGGCGCCCCTTCGCGCCAGCAGCTGTCCGAATGCGGCGATCGTTGCGGCGGCGAACAGCGGCCAATGGATGGCGAGTTGCTCGCGCCAGAACTGCGCGCCGAGCGCCCGATCGACGGGGTTGATGTTAGCCAGCAGCGTATGGAGGGCGAACCAGCCGCCGCTGCCGAGCTGGAGCGCGAGCGACGACCCACCTCCGACGAGCGCCAGCGCCAGCAGCAGCCGCAGCCCAGAGCGGCGGTCGCGCAGCGCGCACCACAGCAGCGCGGCGGCCGGCGCGGCGATCAGCGATGGTTTGACCAGCAGGCTCAGCGCCAGCAGCGCCCCCGACAGCCCTGGCCGCCCGCGACGCAGCGCCAGCAGCCCCCACAGCCCGATGGCGACGCCTAGCATGTCCACTCGCATCAGCGCGGCCCACTCGCGTACGATCGGCAGCCCGAGGAACAGCGCGACGACCAGCCAGACACTCAATGTTGTTGCCCCATCGCGCTGCGTCACCGCTGACACAAAGTCGCGAAGCCACGAAGCTGACCGTACCTGCGCTTGCTGGCTCCTGGCTCCTGGCTCCTGGCTCCTGGCTCCTGGCTGCTGCATCAGCCCGATCAGCGCCGCAGCGCAGGCCAGCGCCGCCAGCAGCGAGACCAGCCTGCCGCCGAGCAGCGCGTCGCCAGTGGGCAGGCTGAGGGCGAGCGCGGCGAGGTGGAACAGCGGCGGGTAGTTAACCACCGCGTACGGTGGCGCGTCAGGATCGGCGTAGAGCCGCCAGGGCGGCGTCCCGGCGCTCAGCGTCTGCACCTGCGCCAGCAGCGGCCCCTCGCCGTAGTCCAGCGGGTAAGGGTAGCGCAGCAGCTGATAGGCGCGGGCGGCGAAGCACAGCAGCAGCGCGGCGACGAGCGCGGCGCAGCCGAGGAGCGCGGCGGCACGAAGCGTTGCCACGAGGCGAGGAGATCTCATGGCCGACGATTATACCAGCCAGACGCTAGAAGCTTGCACCACAACCGCAACCATTCCGTCGCTTGCACGGCCCGCACCATCCGTGTATAGTAGGGGCGTTGGGCGCAGCGTTGCCCCCGCTGGCAAGCCCCGTAATGAAGGAGATCCCCCTTGAGCATTGTGAGCGCAGACCTGCTTTTCACGCCGACGCCGCAGCGAATCGCCCGCCTGCGCGATCTGGCGTATAACCTGTACTGGACGTGGCACCCCGAGGCCCAGGATCTGTACCGCAGCATCGATCCGCAGCTGTGGGAGGCCGAGTATCACAACCCAGTCGGCTTTCTACGCAATGTCCGCCAGGCCAAGCTTGACGCGGTGGCCGCTGACGCCGGCTACACGGCGCGCTACGACGCAGTGATCGCCGCCTTCGACGCCTACATGCATGCCGATGATACCTGGTTCAAGACGACGTTCGGTGCCAATTCTGGCGAGCGCATCGCTTACTTCTCGGCCGAGTTTGGCATCCACGAGTCGCTGCCGATCTACTCCGGCGGCCTCGGCGTGCTGGCGGGGGATCACGTCAAGGAGGCGAGCGACCTAGATCTGCCGTTTGTGGCTGTCGGGTTTATCTACCCACAGGGCTACTTCAAGCAGCGGCTCGACGCATCTGGCTGGCAGGAGGCGATCTACAATAAGCTGAACTTCGCCGATATCGCCGCCACGCCGGCGCTGACCCCTGCCGGCTCGGAGGTGGTGGTATCGGTGGATCTCCCCGGCCGGACGATCTACGCCAAAGTCTACCGCATCCAGATCGGCCGGGTGCCGCTGCTACTGATGGACACCGACATCCACCCCAACAGCCCGCAGGACCGCGAGCTCTCGGCGCGGCTGTACGGCGGCGACCAGGAGATGCGGGTGGCGCAGGAGATCGTGCTGGGCATCGGCGGGGTGCGTGCGCTGCGACAGATGGAGATCGCGCCGACGGTCTGGCACATGAATGAGGGCCACTCGGCCTTCCTGGTGCTGGAGCTGGCGCGCGAGCTGGTGAGCGGCGGCAAGAAGTTCGCCGATGTGATCGGCGACATCCGCAAGCACTCGATCTTCACCACCCACACGCCGGTGCCGGCTGGCAACGACGCCTTCCCGCTGCCGCTGATGGAAAAATATTTTAGCAGCTACTGGACGCAGCTCGGCCTCAGCCGCGATGAGTTTATGGACGTGGCGCTGCAGAACCAGTCCTGGGGGCCGACGTTCGCGATGACCGTGCTGGCGCTCAAGACCTCGCGCGGACACAACGGCGTCTCAAAGCTTCACGGCCACGTGGCGCGCGGCATGTGGCAGTGGCTCTACCCGGGCATCGAGCAGGAGGACGTGCCGATCACCTCGGTGACCAACGGTGTCCACTCGGCCACCTGGCTCGCCACCGAGATGCGCGCGCTCTACGATGGTGCGATGGGCAAGGACTGGGAGCGCAGCCTGGACGATATGGCGATGTGGCAGAAGATCCACGCTGTGCCAGATGCCGAGTTCTGGCAGACCCGCCTGGGGCTCAAGCGCAAGCTGATCGGCTTCGCCCGCGAGCGGACGCAGCAGCGCCACATGCGCCTCGGCTTCCCGCCAGCCGGCTGGCCGGTGCTGGACGAGACCGCCTTCACCATCGGTTTCGCGCGTCGCTTCGCGACGTACAAGCGCGCCACGCTGCTGTTCAAGGATATGGAGCGGATCAAGAACCTGCTCAATCGCATGGACCGCCCGATGCAGATCATCTTCGCCGGCAAAGCCCACCCCGCCGATGAGCCGGGCAAGCAGTTCATTCAGCAGGTCTACCAGATGAGCCAGCAGCCGGGGTTCATCGGCAGGATCGTCTTCATCGAAGAGTACGATATGTGCGTGGCGCGGCATCTGGTCCACGGTGCGGATATCTGGCTCAACACGCCGCGCCGGCCGCACGAGGCGAGCGGCACATCGGGCCAGAAGGCCAGCCTCAACGGGCTGCCCAACGTCTCGATCCTGGACGGCTGGTGGCCGGAGGCCTACAACGGCAAGAACGGCTGGGCGATCGGCGATGAGACCGAGCTGCCGAACCAGGAGGAGCAGGACTGGAAGGATGCGCAGCACCTGTATCACATCCTGGAGGACGAGGTGCTGCCGCTGTACTACAACCGCAGCGCAGACGGCATCCCGCACAAGTGGATCGAAGTTTCCAAAGAGGCGATCGCCACCTGCGCGCCGATGTTCAGCACCCGGCGCATGGTGAAGGACTACGTCACCAAGCTGTACGTGCCGAGCGCAGAGCTGGTGAGCTAGACGAGGAGTAGAGAGTAGCCAGGAAGCTACGACGTGTCTCAATGCTCCTAGTCGCTGGCTACGTTCGCGTTGCGGCAGCCGGAAGACGAGACCATGCAACTTGCGATAGTTGTATGGTCTCGTGTTTTCCAATGCATCAATGCTGGTGAGATTTCCTGACTTGCGCTATCGATCGCGTATTCTTAGCCACAAGCTCCTGGCTCCTGGCTTCTCGCTACTGGCTCCTTCGCAATGCACATCGCACTGATCGGCATGTCTGGGATCGGCAAGAGCGCGTGGGCCGCCAGGCTCGCGGCGCACGGCTACGCGCTGCTCGATGTGGACGCGGCGATCGCGCGGCGCGTCGGCGATCGCGTCGGCCGCCAGCTCGACGATGTCTACGGCCTTGGCGCGTGGATGGGGCTGCCGTACCAGCGCGGCTATGCTGCGCGAGAGGCGCTCTTTCTGGCCGAGGAGCTGCTGTTGCTCGAAGCGGCGCTGCCGCAGCTTGAGATGCCCGCTCCGCCCATGCTGCTTGACCTCGGCGGCAGCGCGATCTACGCCGGCGGCAGCTACTTCGATAGGCTGCGCCGCAGCGCCCGCATCGTCTACCTTGCCGCCGATCATGCACTCCTGCCGGCGCTCATCACCACGTACCTGGCGCAGCCGAAGCCGGTGGTTTGGGACGGGGCGTACCGCAGGTGGCGCGGCGAGCCGCCGCAGGCAGCGATCGAGCGCTGCTACCCGCTGCTGCTCGCCGAGCGGGCGGCGCGCTACGCCGCCATCGCTGATATCACGCTGCCGGCGGCGCTCCACCGCGATCCAGCGACCACGGTGCCGGCGCTGCTCTCAGCGATTGGGCCGTAGCTGCGCCATGGACTGCGGCGTGGCCTTGCGCGGGTGGCGGGCACCTGCGGCGGTGGCGGGCGCCTGCTGCGGGGATGGAACGTCGTGCAGGGCGGATCGCGGGCGGTGGCGTGGCCGACGGTGGGGTGTGGGCGCCGGCCACCTGCGCCATGGACTGCGGCGGTGGCGGGCACCTGCGGCGGCGCTACTTCCGACGATCGGCATAGCAAAAGCCAGGAGCCGCCGCGGTCTGACCGCGGCGGCTCCTAGACCCTGGCGTATGTGAGCCCTACGCCTTACCCATTTTCTTTTTCAGCTCAAGCAGCTCAGAGTCGACCTCGGTGTCGCGCTCCAGGTCCTTGAACTTGTTATCCAGCGAGTCGCCCTCGAGCTTAGTCATCGCGTCGGCCTTGTCCAGCCGGTCGTCCA
>JAYUUK010000100.1:0-5519 GCA_043754595.1 Roseiflexaceae bacterium
GTGCTGGGCGGGACGCTGGCGGACGGGACGGTCATTTCGCCAAAGTACATCGGCAGCCGCAGGGTGGTGGAGATCGCCATCGCTACGCTGGCCACCGACCGCGGGCTGCTGCTGATCGGCGTCCCAGGCACGGCAAAATCCTGGCTCTCCGAGCATATCGCCGCCGCGGTCTCAGGCGACTCCACGATGCTCATCCAGGGGACGGCCGGCACCTCGGAGGAGGCCATCCGCTACGGCTGGAACTACGCCAAGCTGCTGGCAGATGGCCCATCAGCGGACGCGCTGGTGCCATCGCCGCTGATGCGCGCCATGCGCGAGGGCAAGATCGCCAGGATCGAGGAGCTCACCCGCATCCCCGCCGATGTTCAAGACAGCCTGATCACCATTCTCTCCGAGAAGCTGCTGCCCATCCCCGAGCTCAACAGCGAGGTCCAGGCCGTCAAGGGCTTCAGCATTATCGCCACCGCCAACGACCGTGATCGGGGCGTGAACGACCTCTCATCGGCGCTCAAGCGGCGCTTCAATACCGTG
This sequence comes from Roseiflexaceae bacterium, assembly GCA_043754595.1. Taxonomy (GTDB): domain Bacteria; phylum Chloroflexota; class Chloroflexia; order Chloroflexales; family Roseiflexaceae; genus JAYUUK01. The sequence goes on from JAYUUK010000100.1 coordinate 532, forward strand.
GTCCTGCCGCTGCCGGCCACGCTCGAAGAGGAGGTCGACATCGTGCAGCGCCGGGTCGCCAGCCTCGGGCGGGCGCTTGAGCTGCCGGCTGAGCCGCCAGGGATCGAAGAGATCCGCCGGGTGGTCACGATCTTCCGCGAGCTGCGCGGCGGCAAGACGGTGGATGGCAAGACCAAGATCAAATCGCCGTCAGGCACGCTCTCCACCGCCGAGGCGATCTCGGTGATCAACAGCGGGCTGGCGCTCGCCGCCTATTTTGGCGACTCGCGGCTGCGCGCCGCCGATATGGCCTCGGGGCTGATCGGTGCAGTGATCAAAGACCCGGTGCAGGACCAGCTGGTCTGGCAGGAGTACCTGGAGACGGTGGTCAAAGAGCGCGACGGCTGGAAAGACTTGTACAGGGCGTGCCGCGAGGGGTGAGGCGGTGTTGCGCGCGGGCGCTTCTGGCAGGCGCTCCGCTCACAGTCGATGGCTGCTCGCCGAGCCTGGGCAGGCGCTCCGCTCACAGTCGATGGCTGATCGCCGAGCCTGGGCAGGCGCTCCGCCCTGCACCCGGCCGAGGGGCCCCCGCCCCTCAGGCTCCCCGACGATGGGCTGCGCCCCTTCGAACCCCTTAACGGGCGTCGTCGTTGGCGCGCCCGTCTGCCACGCCCTGGAAGGCCCGCATGGCGCATCAAGCTGCGGCGGCTGACGCCGATCGTTGCTCGCACATTGCCCGGGCAGTGGAGCGGGAGCACGCGGGGCGGTGGCACGCCACTGGCCTGCGCTGGGGTGGCACGCCGGAGCCCACGCGAGGGTGTCACCTTTGGGGGTTCGAAGGGTGGAATGCCCTCGCGGGGGTTCGAAGGGGCTGGCCCCTTTGGGCCACGCCGCACACGCGCTCGCGACTCTGACGCAAAGGCGCAAAGGTGCGAAGATCCGAAGTCAGCACGGCTGCAAGCGCGCCAGCGCTAGAACGTAATGCGCCGGTGCCGCAGCGACACGCTCTGCAGCAGCCCGACGGCCACAAACGACGTGAGGGTGAAGCTGCCGCCGTAGGAGATGAACGGCAGCGGGATGCCGGTGATCGGCATGATACTCATATTCATGCCGGCGTTGACCAGCAGGTGGCAGAGGAAGATCGCGCCGATGCCGACCGCCAGCAGCCGGCCGAACGTATCGCGGGCGGTGGCGGCGATCGAGAATGCCTGCCAAATCAGTAGCCCCTGAAACACCAGCATCAGCGCTGTGCCGATGAAGCCGAGCTCCTCGGCCGTTATCGCGAAGATGAAGTCGGTGTACTGCACCGGCAGCGTGTTCGCCTGGGCCATCACCCCGTGCGTCCAGCCGCGTCCAGTTGCCCCGCCAGAGCTGATTGCCCTGAGCGACTGCAAGATGTTCCACGCGCCGTGCTTGAGCTCCGGGTCATACTTGAGCGGGTCGATGAAGATCAGCAGCCGATCCTTCTGATACTTGGCGAGCACATAGCTCCAGCCGACGAAGCCGCTCGGGATGCCGGCCACAAAGAGCGCCGTCATCTGCGCGAGGGTGCTGCCGGCGGCCCAAGCCATCGCCAGCCACATCACGCCGAGCACCATTGCGGTGCCAAAATCTGGCTGGATAAAGATCAGCCCCGTCGGCACGCCGACCAGTGCCAGCGAGCCGAGGAACAGCCGCCACGTCCCCGTCGCCCGCTCGAAGCGCGACCAGAGCGCGGCGAGCGCCACCATAACGATGATCTTGGCCGCCTCGGATGGCTGGAAGTTGCGGAAGCCGAAGGCCAGCCAGCTCTGCGCGCCGCTGCTAATCTTGCCGAGCACCAGCACCACTGCCAGCGCCACCACCATCAGGCCGAAGAGCGGGATCGCCCAGGCTTCCAGCGCGTGGTAGTCCAAGATCGTGAACAGCAGCATCGCCAGCGTGGCGACGCCGAGGTTGCCGAGGTGGCGGCCAAAGTAGCCGTGCGTGTCTGGCACGTTGAGCGTGGCGCTGTAGACCATCGCCAGGCTGAAGCCGGTGAGCACGATCACGCAGCCTATCAGCACGTAGTTATAATCGCGAAGCGATCGCGTCATGGAAAATGCCTTTCGCCGGGCCTCAGTCGGCCCAAGCACGCGGCATTATACCATGGGCGCTTCGTCAGCACCCCTGGGGGCGCGGCCGCACATCCGATGCTGGATGACATCGGCGATCGCCATCGGCCGCCCGATGAGGTAGCCCTGGGCCTCCACGATGTGCAACTGCCGCAGCATCGCGAGCTCGGCCTCGGTCTCGACGCCCTCAGCGATCAGCATGATGCCGGTCTCCTGGGCGAAGCGGATCAGCGCTGCGGTGAGCGCGCGGCGAGTGAGGTCGGTGTCGATATCGCGGGTGAGGCTGACGTCGAGCTTGATGATATCCGGGTCGAGCTGCAGAATATGGCGGAAGCTGGCGTACCCCGCGCCGGCATCGTCCACCGCCACCCGCAGCCCGCGCTCGCGCAGTGGCCGCAGCGCGGCGAGCAGCGGGGCGTACTCGACGATCGAGACGTGCTCGGTGATCTCGATCACCATCCGGTCGAGCGCGACGCGCTCCAGCGCGCGAGCCATGACACCGCTAGTCACCGTGGCCGGCGAGACATTGAGCGACAGAAACCCGTGCGGCGAGAGCCGATCCATCCCCTGAAGTGCGCGCTCGATGACGGCTACCTCAAGCGCCTCGACGAGGCCGACGCGCGCCGCCTCATCGAACCACTCGTTCGGCGGCCTGACGGGCGCGGCCGAGAAGCGCGCCAGCGACTCGAACCCGACGACCTGGTCGGCGACGAGATCGTAGATCGGCTGGTAGACCACCGTGAAGCTCTGCATCTTGATGACGGCTGCGATCCGCGCCCTGCTCGCATCGTGGGTGCGGCGGGCTACGACCTGGCGCTCGATCTGCTTGCCGGCTAACTCGGCGAAGAGCCGCACCAGCACCAGATCGCGCTCCACCAGCGTGCAGTCCGGCGCGGATTTGAAGCAGCACAAGGTCCCGTAGATCGTCCCATCGCTGAGCGGGATCGGCACGCTGATATGTGCGCCGATCGACAGCGCCGTAGTGACAGCAAATGTCATAGCGAACGGAACGCGCGCCGCGTCCTGCATGAGAGAGGGGAGCTTGCCAGCCACGATCGCGCCGCAGTAGGTCTCCTCTAGCGGGTCTGAGCCGCCGGCGCAGATCGTCGATGGAATGCCTGCATCGACGTAGCGGAAGTACCGCCGCTCGGCGACGAACTCTGAGACGAACGCGACATCCATCCCGAGGTGGGAGCGGATGGTGCGCAGGACATCGATCAGGAGCGCGTCGATCGAGGATGTCACTGTCGCAGGGTACGAGCCGTCGCGCCCGATCATCACTTCAGGCAGCGCCTCGCTGAACTGGCCCGACGCGGCGTGGTTCGCTTCACTGCTCACAGCGGATCTCCTCACGAAAACCGAATCGGGACGATATGCTCCGCCGGACAGCGCAGGCAGAGGACTTTGAACGTATCATACCCTCGCGCCACAGGCGATTGCAATAGCTGAGCGAAACGGTGGCAACTCAGACATGCGGCGACGACATGGCGTGCGGCAGCGCGATTGGGCCCGAATTGCACTATACTCAGCTGAGCAAGGAGGGACGATGAGACATATTCTGACGATCACCTGGCTGACATTTCACGAGGCGCGGCGGCGAAGGATGGTGCTGGCGGCGCTCGGGATGGGGGCGGTATTCATCGCGATCTTCGCCATCGGCGTGTACCTGATCGGCAATGAGCTGCGCGATCGCGGGGCGCCGCTCCAGGCCACGCGGCAGGCGTACAGCTTTCTGCTGCTGGCCGGGCTGTACGTGGTCCATTTTCTGACGGTCATGCTGGCGATCTTCGCCTCAGTCGATACCATCGCCGGCGAGATCGCCAGCCACACCATCCAGACGCTGGTGACGCGGCCGGTGCGGCGCTGGCAGATTATCGTCGGCAAGTGGCTGGGCTTCGCCGGCATGCTGCTGCTGTACCTCGGCGCGCTGGCCGGCGGCGTGCTGCTGGCGATGCAGCTGATCGTGGGCTACTCGCCGCCCAACGCGCTAGCCGGTCTGTCGCTGCTCGGGCTTGAGGCGCTGCTGCTGCTGTCGCTCTCGATGCTCGGCGGGACACGGCTCTCCTCGCTCACCAACGGCGTGCTGTTGTTTATGCTCTACGGGCTGGCGTTCGTCGGCGCGTGGGTCGAGCAGGTCGGCGCGCTGCTGGAGTCGCGCGCCGCCGTCCGCATCGGCATCATCGCCAGCCTGCTGCTGCCGGTCGAGGCGCTCTGGCGCCGCGCCGCCTATCTGATGCAGCCGGCGCTGGCGCGAACACTCCCGACGCCGTTCACCACCGCGTCGGTGCCGAGCCCGGCGATGGTGGTCTACGGGGTCTGCTTCGCGGCCATCGCGCTGCTGCTGGCGCTGCGCTCGTTCGGGCGGCGCGATCTGTAGCGCGCCGCCCAAGCGCCAGCCAGCGCCGCATTTTAACCAGTGTTTGATCGATCGCGAGTCGGGAGCGGTTCCGGACACGACAAACTTTTGACATCTGCTGGCCACCCTGCTACGCTGAAAGTGTGCACTGATACCGCTTAATCCCGCTACACTCACCGATACGATCAGCTTATCGTACCAGCGCATCGCACGCCTGTCCAGCTGGCCCTTCCTCCAAGGCTGCACCTCCCGCTTTCCACTTCCTACACAGGATAACCGATATGCTTCGTGGTGTCAGCATCCACCTTGAGCTCATACTGACTCTGGTCGGCGTCGCGATCGTCGGCATCGTGGCCGCCGCGCTGCACGCCCCCGACGTACTGCGCTGGCAGGCCGCCACTGCCACCGCGCTGACCGTGGGCGCGATCCACGGCGTTCTGTTCTGGGCGCTGCGGATGCGGCGGCATCGGGCGCGGCCGCCGCAGCGCAGCAGCAGACCCGCGACGCATTACTGAACGGCACGAGCCGGATCTTCGAACACGCCGTCGATACCGAGCGCG
>JAYUUK010000101.1:0-5509 GCA_043754595.1 Roseiflexaceae bacterium
GCATGGTCTCCGAGGATATTGCAGCAATCACCGATCAGTTCGCGCCGATCTCGCTCGAAGCTATCAATACGCGCGCGTCGCTTCAGGTGCGCGCCGATAACAAATATTTTCTCACGTGGCCAATGTTCAACGAGTTTATGACATCGCTGCGTCACTCACACGCGATCATGGAGATCGGTGGGCAGCGCGCGTTCGCCTACGATACGCAATACTTCGACACTGTGGGCTTGGCAAACTACTGGAGCCACATGCAGGAGCGGCGCAAACGCTTCAAGTGCCGCTGCCGCAACTACGTCGACAGCGGGCTGCACGTCTTTGAGATCAAGCTCAAGGGCGGGCGCGGCGAGACGATCAAGCACAAGATCGGCTACAGCGCCGACGATTGGGGCGGTGTCAGCCCGGCGGCTAGCACCTTCCTCCAGAATCACCTGGCAAACTCGTATGGCATGGCGTTGACGGAGCAGATGGTGCCGACGCTACGGACGCTCTATCGGCGCATCACGCTCGCGGCGCTCGACTCTACCGAGCGCATCACCTGCGATATCGATCTGCTGCTGGGGACCCACGACGCTTGGCACGGACGCATGGCGCGCGAGTATGTGCTAATCGAGACGAAGAGCGAGAGCGGGCGCGGCGCGATCGACCACATCCTATGGCGCATGGGTGCCCGGCCGACGCCGGGGAGCAAGTATTGCCTCGGGATGAGCCTGCTGCGGCCTGAGCTGCGCAGCAACCCATTCCAACATGTGCGCAAGACCTACTTCGTCCGCGATGCCGACGCTGCGCTGCCGCAGCAGCCTATCGAGGCAGTCGAGCGACCGCGCCTTACGCCGCATCAGACCTATCAGCCGGCGCCAGCGATCCCCGCGTTCGGCATGGCATCCGCCGACTGACCTGGCTCCAGTGCTCACCACCGATAGTCCAGCGCGTCGAGCAGCGCCCGCGCGATGATCGCGTGGCCGGTCTGCGTCGGGTGGATGCGATCCCAAGCTAACGCCATGGGGTGGAGGTGCGCGGTCGCAGCATCGAACGCCGCCTGGGTATCCACGAAGCGCGCGCCAGTCTTGGCGGCCAGCGCGCGCACCGCATCGCCGTAGGCGTCCATCGTCTGGCGCATCGGGTCAGCGCGGTTCGGCTCGATCACGTAGGGTGTCAGCAGCACCAGCCCATCGAGCTGCGGCGCGGTGACTTCGATGAGCTCGCCGAGCGTGGCGGCATACTCGTCCAACCCGACGGCCCACTCCGTCTGCCACGGTGTGTCGAACTGCCGCCAGACATCGTTGATCCCGATCATCACCGCCAGCCAGTTCGGCGCGAGATCGAGCACGTCGGTCTGCCAGCGGGCGCGCAGATCGCGCACGGTGTTGCCGCTCACACCCATGTTCACCACGCGCACCCGGCGATCTGGATAGGTCGCCTGGATCAGGCTGTCGGCGATGCCGACGTACCCCCTGCCGAGCGCGCCGAACAGCCCCTCGCCCACCGGCCGCGCACGCTCGCAGTCGGTCACTGAGTCCCCGATCAGCAGCAGCTTGCTGCCCTCCCCCAGACGGAACGTCATGTGTCCCTCGCTCATTTTTTAGCCTGCGGCAGCATGATAGCTCCTCTTTTTGCTGCTGCTGCTGCGCAGCAGCAAAAACGCTTCTAAGGCGCGGAGCACCGCAAAAAACACGCGTGATGCGTATGGGGATTGCGCCCCCACCACCCTGCAGGAAGCGGTTGAAGATGCAATCGCGACCGCCATCCGCCAAAGGGACGATGCCGATCCGGCGGGCGGCTATGCTATGATACGCCAAGATCGGCAAGCAGAGAGGGAAGCCTCATGACACAGCACGCCGCCAGACGGCACAAAATACCGGTGGCGATCCTCGGTGCCACCGGCGCGGTCGGGCAGCGCATGATCGCGCTGCTACATAACCACCCATGGTTCGAGATCGCCGCGCTGACCGGCTCGGAGCGCACCATCGGCCGCCCGTACGGCGAGCTGGTGCGCTGGATCCTGGACGACGCGCCGCCGCCCGAGGTGGCCAAGATGATCGTGCGCCCCACCGAGCAGGTCGCCGACGTGGCGATCGCGCTCTCGGCGCTGCCGACCGACGCCGCCAAGGAGGCTGAGCTGGCCTGGGCTGCGACCACCGCCGTCTGCTCCAATGCCTCGACGTACCGCATGGCCGCCGATGTGCCGCTCATTATCCCCGAAGTCAACCCGGATCATATCGCCATGATCGAGCGGCAGCGCGCCGAGCGCGGCTGGAAGGGCTGCCTGGTCACCAACCCGAACTGCGCCGCCATCGGTGTAGCCATGGCGCTACGCCCGCTCCACGACGCGTTCGGCGTGACGCAGATGCATGTCGCCACGCTCCAGGCGGTCTCCGGCGCCGGCTACCCGGGCGTGGCATCGCTGGATATCATGGATAATGTCATCCCCAACATCGGCGACGGCGGCGAGGAGAAGAAGATCGAGACCGAGACGCTCAAGCTGCTCGGCGCGCTCGATGGCGGGCGGGTGCAAGACGCCGCGATCGCGATCTCGGCCCAGGTGACCCGCGTGCCGGTGATCGATGGCCATACTGCGCTGCTATCGATCGGGTTTGTGCGCAAGCCGGGCGTCGATGAGGCGCTCGCAGCGCTGGAGGGCTGGCGCGCCCCCGCAATCGTTGCCGGTCTGCCATCCTCGCCCGAGCGCGCCCTGATCGTCCATCGCAGCGGCGACCGACCGCAGCCACGGCGCGACCGCGACGCCGGAGGCGGGATGGCGGCCAGCATCGGCCGGGTGCGCGCCTGCAACCTGCTCGACCTGCGCATGGTCGTCCTGGCGCACAACACTATCCGCGGCGCGGCCGGCGGGGCGATCCTCAACGCTGAGCTCCTGGTCGCCCAGGGGATCGCTGGCTAGGAGGCGGATATGGACCTGCTGATCGTCAACGCGCGCGCGCTGACCCAAGACCCAGCCGCGCCGCGCGCCGAGGCCGTCGGCGTCGCCGGTGGCCAGATCGCCTTCGTCGGCTCCTCCGCCGAGGCGCTCGCGCTGCGCACATCGCAGACGCGGCTGATCGACGCCGGCGGCGCGACACTGCTGCCAGGCTTCATCGACAGCCATTACCATCTGGAGCTTGGGTCGCTGCGGCTCGACGGCGCGCAGCTCGGGCCGGCGCACGACACCGCCGAGCTCATCGAGCTGCTCGCCGCCCACGCCGCGAGCCAGCCGGACGACCCGTGGGTGAAGGGGTTTGGGCTGCGCTACGATACGCTCGGCGCGCGCCCGCTGACCCGCCACGATCTCGACGCTGTGGTGCCTGACCGGCCAGCGCTGCTGATGGCCTTCGACGGCCACACCGCCTGGGCCAATACCCGCGCGCTGGAGCTGTGCGGCATCCTCGGTGGGGCGGCCTGCGCGCCTGGCAACGAGATAGTTATGTCAAGCGACGGGACGGCGAGCGGCGAGCTGCGCGAGATCGACGCCTTCGCTCGCGTCAGCCGCCGCATCCCGCCGCCGAGCGATGCGCGCCGCCGCGAGCTGACGCGGCGCGGGCTGGCGCAGGCCGCGCGCTGCGGCATCACATCGATCCACAACATGGACGGCGATAGACACCAGCTTGCGCGCTATCTGGCGCTCGATTCCGCCGGCGAGCTGACGCTGCGGGTGCAGGTGCCATTCTCATTTCGGCCGGAGATGGACATCGGCGCGCTCGACGAGGCCATCGCGATGCGCGATGCGGCCGGTGCGGGCGAGATGGTGCGCGCCGGGACGGTCAAGCTGTTCATGGACGGCGTCATCGAGAGCGGAACCGGGCTGCTGCTCGCGCCATACGCCGGGGGCGATAGCTGCGGCGAGGCCAACTTCGAAGCCGAGCAGTTCGATGCAGTGGCCAGCGCCGTCGATGCGCTCAAGTTGCAGATCATCGTCCACGCCATCGGCGACGCCGCGGTGCGCCGGACGCTCGACGGCTACGAGCGGGCGCTGCTGGCCAACGGCAGACGCGACAGCCGCCACCGCATCGAGCACATCGAGCTCGTCGATGCCGCCGACCTGCCGCGCTTCGCCGCGCTCGGCGCCCTGGCGGCGATGCAGCCGCTGCACGCCGCGACCTTCGATGTGGGCCAAGTCTGGCTCGATCGGGTCGGGCGCGCGCGCTGGCCGTGGAGCTTTAGCTGGCGCAGGCTGCGCGAAGCCGGGGCGCGGCTCGCGTTCGGCTCGGACTGGCCGGTGGTCAGCCAGGATGTGCTGGCCGGGATCCGCGCCGCCGTCGGTCGGCAGCCGCTGTGCGACGATGAGCCGCAGCAGGCGCAGACGCTAGATGAGGCGCTGCGCTCGTATACCGCAGACGGCGCCTATTTTGAGCATATGGAGACACGCAAGGGGATGCTACGCAAAGGTATGCTGGCCGATCTGGTGCTGCTGGACCGCGACATCGAACACGACCTGGCCGGGGCGGAGGTGGCGATGACCGTCTGCGGCGGGCGGGCGGTATTCGGCGATGGTATAATGCAGCACAACGATCTCGCAACCGGAGCACGCCCATGACGATGACCGCCGAGACGATCGTCCACGCCCCGCCGCCAGACGAAGATCCATTCCGCTACGGCTGGCGCTGGGTGCCAAACGACGCCATCGATGGCCGGCACAAGCTGCGCGCCATCCCGCTGAGCCTCGAAGACATCCTGCACCCCGAGTACGGAGATGAGATCATGCACAGCGAGGCCCACGAGCGGCGGCGCATGTACATCTATGGCGCGCTGCTGGCGCAGACGGCCGACGACCCGAGCGCTGTGGTGCTGAGCGACGTGCGGATCGCCTGGGATGTGCCGGACCTCAAAGCCCACGGCCCCGACGTGATGCTGATCTTTGGTGTCAGGCAGCGCCAGAACTGGACCACCTTCGATGTGGCTGCCGAAGGCGTGCGCCCGTCGCTGATCGTCGAGATCGTCTCGCCGGAGTACGCCGCGCTGGACCGCTCGACGAAGCTGGAGCACTACGACCGCGCCGGCGTGCCGGTCTATGTCGTGCTCGATACCGTTGAGACCCGCGATGGCGAGCAGCTGCGTGTGCTGGCGTATGGCAAACAGCTCGACATCTACGAGCCGCTCCCGGCCGACGAGCGCGGCCGGATCTGGATCGCGCCAGCGCGGCTGTGGCTGGGCATCGAGCAGAATGAGCTGGTGATCTACGACGAGCGCGGCGCGCTGGTGCCTGACTACGCCCACTTGACCAAGCTGCGGGCGATCGCCGAGGACCGCGCCAGCATCGCCGAGGACCGCGCTAGCATCGCCGAAGACCGTGCCGAGGCCGAGCAAGATGCCCGCGCCAAGGCCGAGGACCGCGCCGAGGCCGAGCGAGTCGCCCGCGCCGGGGCCGAGGACCGCGTCCGCGCGCTTGAGGCCGAGCTGCTGCGGCTGCGCGGCACCACATAAGAGAGTAGTTTCATGGACACGATCATGTTCACCAGGGGCGTCCCGCCAAACGAGGCGTTTCCCACCGCACAGCTCGCCGAGTGCTTCGCCGCCGCCA
>JAYUUK010000102.1:0-16661 GCA_043754595.1 Roseiflexaceae bacterium
CGCCATCGCCGCGGAACTGCTTCAGGACGCGTATCTTCGAATGCGCGAGCGAGGCCATGAATCGCGCTCTGAAGTCGTCAAGGTCGGTGTAGAGCTGCACGTCAGAACCCCACTCCATCGCCCTGGTGTCGAAGAGCACGCGCTTGGTGCCGATCTTGTGGATCGTCTCTGGGCGGGCGCTGACCACCACGCCACGCGCGGCGATATCGGCCAGGAGCGCGTCAAGAATTCGTCGATCTTCGCCGTGCTCGATCGGGTTGACCCACACCAGCAGGCCGTCCAGCGCCGCGAGCTCCTGATGGAGCGCTGCGGCCATCTCGCTGTTGTAGCTGATCGACCGCACATCGATGCCGTGCTCGATGAAGTATGCGGCGATCTGCGCGTATTTCTCGTCGGTGAAAACGCTTCGCTCGGCGGTATCTGCGGCGTAGATCATGAAGCCGACTGTTTTCTGACGAGCCATGGCCACGCTCCTGACCGTGTGTGCTTGCCCGGCCCCATCCTACCAGATCGTCAGCCCGCCGTCGATCACCAGCGCGTGGCCGGTGGTGTACGATGATTCGTCCGAGACCAGGAATAGCACCGCGCGCGCCACCTCGTCGGCGGTGCCCTGGCGGCCCATCGGCACGCTGCGGGCGATGGTCTCGGCGTGGGCCTGCAGATTGGCGGCGATGAACGGGTCGTTGAACGGGGTGTCGATCCAGCCGGGGCAGATGCAGTTGATCCGGATAGCGTCCGCCGCGTAATCCACCGCCAGCTGCCGCGTCAGCAGCATCAGCCCGCCTTTTGCGGCGCAGTACGCCGGGGTTTCGCGGTCGCCGACGATCCCGGCGCTCGATGAGGTGAAGACGATCGCGCCGCCGCCGGCGGCCATGATTGCTGGGAGCGCATATTTGGCGCAGAGGAACGCGCCGCTGAGGTTGATGGCGATAGCATTGTGCCACGCCTCGTCGTCGATCTCGTGGGCGCGGCCGGTGGCCGCCACGCCGGCGTTGGCGTGCAGGATGTGGAGCGCGCCGAGGCGATCCTGGGTCGCTGCGACCGCCGCCCGGATCTGCGCCGAGTCGCGCACGTCGAGCGCCAGCCCGATCGCCTCGCCGCCAGCGTCCACGATCGACTCGGCCACCAGTGCCGCCCGCTCGGCGCTCAAGTCGGTCAGGGCCACGCGCGCGCCCTCGCTGGCCAGCAGCCTCGCCGTGGCCGCGCCGATGCCGCTGCCGGCGCCGACCACCAGCGCCACGCGTCCCGCCACCCGGCCTTCGAGATGGCTCACTGCGCCAGCGGCACGCCGAGCCGCTCGCGTACCAGATTGTTGAACTGGAGGATGTGATGCTCGCTTGGCACGTAGACCCCGCCGCCGGCGAAGGCGCGCGAGCGGACGCCAGCCTGGGTCAGCTCGCAGACCTGCCAGTCCTGCCGATTGACGAGGTCGAAGATCTGCACACTGTCGCTCGGGTCGAAGCCCGGCCTGGCCACCTCCTCCGGCGCGAACAGCCAGTCGCAGGTGACGTAGGTCTCCTCCGGACCGCGCGGGTGGGCGGTGTGGATGATGACGTGGTCTGGCAGCAGGCTCATCAGCACGTTGGGCGCGAGCGTCAGACCGAAGTACGTCCGGTCGTCGGCGTCGGTCAGGCCCGGCAGGCGCGGGCGGCTGCCGGTGCCGCTCATGGAAAACTGCTGGATATCGTCGGCGAACGCGGTGCCGACGCCGACGATCCCCTGGTACGATGTGCCGTTGTAGAAGGCCGGCAGCAGCTCGCATAGCTCGGGGTGCATCGGCGCGCAGTGGTAGCACTCCATGAAGTTTTCCACCACCAGCTTCCAGTTCGAGCGCACGGTGTAGTCCAGCCGCTTGCCGAGCGCCAGCCCGCCGATGCCGTAGCGGCCGAGCTGGTCCAACGTGCCGAAGCGCTCGACGATCGGTGGGCTCAGCTGGCTGGCGAGCGGCGGCGGGTTCGGGCTGAGGTTAAGCCAGATCAGCCCCTCCCAGACCTCGAGCGCGACGGGCATGAGGCCATACTGCTCGCGCGGGAAGTCGCCGAAGCTGCCGATGTTGGGCGCGCCCTGGAGCCGGCCGTCCAGGCTGTAGGTCCAGGCGTGGTACGAGCAGAGAAACGCCTTGGCGCTGCCGCGCGCCTCAGTGCAGACCCTGGCGCCGCGGTGGCGGCAGACGTTAAAGAACGCCCGCAGCGCGCCGTCGCGCCCGCGCGCCACGATCAGCTGCTCGTCGCCGATGGCGGTGGTGATGAAATCGCCTGGGCTCGGCGCGGCGTCTGCGCGCTCGACGCAGACCCACATTTCGCCAAAAATGTGCGACAGCTCGCGAGCGTAGATCTCCGGCGCGTAGTAGTACTCTCCGGGCAGCGTGGCGACGAGCTGGCTGGCTGGTTGCTTATCCATTGCGTTCCTCTGTGGCTAGCATGATCTGGTGCGGCGCGCCGCGCGAGCCGTTGCGCGGGCGTCTCTGCCTAACGGGCAATGCTGGGCAGGCGCTCCGCCCCTTCGGCTGCGCTCAGGGCAGGCTCTGCACCCGGCCGAGGGTTTTTATCTAGACTGACGTCGCTTGCAGGCGCTCCGTCCTGCACCCGGCCGAGGGGCGGCCCCGGACGCAGCAAGCTGCGTCCCTACGGCTCCCCGGCGAGGGGAAGAATCCCCCTTCGAACCCCAAAGGTGACGCTCCCGCGTGCGGCCCGACGTGCCACCCCAGCGCAGGCCAATCACGAGCGTCTCCCTCGTGTGCTGCCGCTCCGCTGTGGCCTTCGCGGCTTTGTGGCTTCGCAACTTTGCGTCAAAATTGCGCGGCTTTGTGGCTTCGCGGCTTTGCGTCAAAATTGCGCGGCTTTGCGTCACCCTGACACGCGCAGCCGCGCCGGGTCGAACAGCCCGATCGGGTGGCGCGTCGTCCCCTCGGTCGCTAGGTCGGCGGCGATCTCGCCGATGACGCTGCAGAACTTGTAGCCGTGGCCGCTGCATGGCGAGAGCAGCACCACGTTGGCGTGCTGTGGGTGGTGAGCGATGATAAAGTGGCGGTCTGGCACCTCGGTGTAAAGGCATGTGGCGGTCTCGATCAACTCCCCGTTCAGCGCCGGGATGCGGGTGGCGAGTACATGGCGCACGGCGGCCACCTCGTCGTCGCCGACGATCCTGCCGACGCGATCTGGCTCGCAGACTGGCCGACTGGATCTATGTCTCCAGCGATAAGATCCACCAGATCATGTTCGCCATCCCGCCGCATGGCCGCTTCCTCCACTCAGAGGCCCACCGCACGGTGTTCGCCGCAGACGAGATCTACTATGTGCTCAGCGGCGTGATGCTGATCTGTAACCCCGAGACCGGCGAGGTGTATCGCGTACTCCCCGGCGAGGCGGCGTTCTTCCGGCGCGATACCTGGCACAACGCGGTCAATGCGAGCGACGAGACGCTCAGGGTGATCGAGTACTTCGCGCCGCCCCCCTCGCAGGGGACTTCCGGCGCATACTCGCGCACCAGGCCGTACCTGGCCAGCTCGCGCTACGTCGCAGACGATCTGCTCGGGCAGTGGCCGATGCGCCAGCGCGAGATCCAGGCGAGCCACTCGATGCGGGTGGTGCGCCAGGCCGATCTGCTGTGGCGGCTGGAGGGCGAGGCCGAGCTGCTGCCCGTCGGGCTGCTGTGCGCCACCGAGCAGCTGACCGTCGGGCAGATCGAGCTGCTGCCCGGCCAGCGCGGCGGCATCGAGACTCACGGCGGCGATGAGTGCCTGTATTTGATCGAGGGATCTATCAATGTTCGCCTCCCCGAACAAGGCGGGGCCGGCTGGCACGAGCTCAAGTCTGGCGACGGGTTCTACACGCCGCACGGCCATCCGCATCAGTACGTTAATACCGGCGAGCGCAAGGCCAAGCTAATCTTCGGCGTCGCGTCGCGCTACCTGGCGAGCGGCGCGTCGTGAGCCACGCGCTCGGCATCGACATCGGCGGCACCAAGATCGCCGCCGGCGTCGTGGACTGTGGCACGGGCGCGGTGTCGGCGCGGCAACAGATCGCCACCGATCTGCGCCACGGCCCGGACGCGCTGCTGGCCGATGTGCTGGCGCTGGCCGAGCGCACGATGGTGGCCGGCAGCCAGTCAGTCGCAGGTATCGGCGTCGGCGTGTGCGAGCTGGTGAACCACAGCGGCACCATCATCAGCGGCCACACCCTCGGCTGGGAGGGTCGGTCGATCGCGCCGGCCTTCGCCAAGCTCGCGCCGCGCGTCGCCATCGATGGCGATGTCTTCGCTCACGCCCTGGCCGAGGCGCGCTTCGGCATCGGCCGGCAGTATGACCCGTTCGTCTACGTGACGATCGGCACCGGTATTAGCTCGTGCCTGGTGATCGGCGGGCGGCCATACCGCGGTGCGCACGGCGGCGCGCTGGTGCTCGCCACCGGCCAGCAGACCTACTACGACGCGGATGGCGGCGCGCGGCGGTTTGCGCTCGAGGAGTTCGCCAGCGGCCCGGCGATCGCTACGCGCTACCGCCAGGCCAGCGGCGCGCACATCGTGCGGGCCGAGACTGTGCTGGCGGCGGCCGACGGCGGCGATCTGTTGGCCATCCAGGTGGTGGACAGCGCAGCCATCGCGCTCGGATCGGCTATTGGCTGGCTGATCAACCTGCTCGACCCGGCGGCGGTGGTGCTCGGCGGCGGGCTCGGTCTGGCCGGCGGCACGTACAAGCGCCGGCTGCTGGCGGCCGCCCGCGAGCACAGCTGGGCGCCGAGCAGCCAGGAGACACTGATTCTGACCACCGCGCTCGGCCCGGACTCCGGCATCATCGGCGCGGCGCTGCTCGCCGCATAGAGCAATCCTACCTGCGTTGTCCACGCGCGAAGCGCAGCGCTGGGGTTTGGGAGCCGGGTACCCTGTGGGTGTCCCCGAGATCTCCCCTTCCCTACGCTGATAGGATTGCCATAGGAGTCGCGCGCAACTGTACACGAGACGGAAACGCGCGTAAAGTACTGGATCAATTGCAAAGGAGCACATAGATGCGCAGCAGACAGGGCGGGGATACGGCGCTGAGCCGCCGGCAGTTCTTGACCATGGCGGCGGCGAGTGGCGGCGCGGCGCTGCTCGCGGCGTGCGGCGGCGGCACCGCCGCCACGCCGACGGCGGGCGGCGCACCAACGACCGATGCGGTGGCGCCGACAACCGCTGCGGCACCGACGGCAGCGGCGGTGGCTGAGCCGACCACATCGGCCGCGCCGACCGTGGCGGCGAGCGGCGGGCAGGTGACGATCGAGTGGGCCAACGGCTGGAGCAGCGCCGTGACCCAGGAGGTCCTGCCGCTGATCGTCGCTGACTTTGAGAAGACGTATCCCAACGTCAAGGTCAAGTATGAGAACCCAGGCCCGAGCCAGGGCTACACCGAGGGCATCCTGGCGCGGCTGGCGTCCGGCAGCCCGCCCGATGTCTTCTACATGACCTCGACGCCCACCGAGTACGCGGCGCGCGGCAGCCTCGTCGATATCAGCGACTACATGACCTCGGCGAAATATGCCAAGCCGGACGCGTTCTTCGCCGGGCCGATCGCCTCGTGTCAGTGGCAGGGTAAAACCTACGGCCTGCCGACGTCGGCCGGGGCGAGCGCGATCTATAGCAACGTCTCGCTGTTCAAGCAGAAAAATATCAGCAGCGCGCGCGCCGACTTCCCCAAAACCTGGGATGACACCCGGCGGATCTCCAAAGAGTTTCTGGTGAGCGACGGCGGAAGCAGCTCGGGCGCGATCTGCGCGCCTATCTGTTTCTCGCGCCGTGGATCGTCTCGCTGCTGCTGTTCACCGCCTACCCGACGCTAGCGTCGTTCTACTTCTCGCTGACCCGCTACACCATTCTCAACCCGCCGGTGTGGGTCGGGGCGGAGAACTTTGTCACGATGTTCAGCCGCGACCAGCTGTACTGGACGGCGGTCTGGAACACGATCTATTTCACGGTCTTCGCCGTGCCGCTCAGCCTGGCCGTCGCGCTCGGGCTGGCGCTGCTGCTCAACCAGCGCGCCACCGGCATCGGCATCTACCGCACAATCTACTACCTGCCAGGGCTGGTCCCGGCCGTGGCCGGCACGCTGCTGTTCGTGGTGATCTTGGACCTGCGGCTGGGGCTGGTCAACACGACGCTGCGCAACCTTGGGCTGCCCGAGCCGGGCTGGCTCAAGAGCGCAGCCTGGTCGAAGCCAGGGCTGATTCTGCTCTCGATCTGGGCCGGCACCGGCAGCACCATGCTGATCTTTCTGGCCGGGCTCAAGGATGTGCCGTCATCGCTGATCGAGGCGGCGATCATCGATGGCGCGGGGCCGTGGCAGCGCTTCCGCTATGTCATCTTACCGCTGCTGACGCCGGTGATCTACTTCAATCTGATCATCGGCATCATCAACTCGTTCCAGGTTTTTGGGCCGGTGTTCATCGCCAGCGTGATCAAAGGCATCGGGCCGCTGAACTCGCTGCTGGTCTACATGCAGCTGATCTACCGCAACGCCTTCACGCAGTTCAACATGGGCTACGCCTCGGCGATGGCGCTGGTGCTCTTTCTGGTGCTGATCGCCTTCACCCTGCTGCTGGTGCGGACATCGCGCTACTGGGTGTTCTACGAGGGAGGGCAGCGCTGATGCGCAAAACGCTCGTCGAACAGCCCGTGGCTCCGCCGCAGCCGCTGCTCGGGCAGGCGCGAAGGGCGAAGCTGCGTCGTCGTCTGCTGACCGAAGTGGTGGCGCACGCGCTGCTGATCGCCGTCGCCGCGCTGTTTCTTATCCCGTTCTTCTGGCTGGTGATCACCGCGCTCAAGCCGCTCAACCAGGTCTTCACCAACCCGATCATCTGGTGGCCCAGCCCGCCGCAGTGGGATAACTTCGCCAAAGTCATGAGCAGCCCGGCGTTCCCGTTCGCCAGGCTGCTCAGCAACACGCTGTTCTACACCATCCTGTCCACCATCGGCGTCACGCTCTCATCGGCGCTGGTGGCCTACCCGTTCGCGCGGATGTCGTTCCGCGGCAAGGAGACGCTGTTTGGCATCACGCTGGCCACGATGATGCTGCCTGGCGTGGTGACGCTCATCCCGACGTATATCCTGTTCCGCACCCTCGGCTGGGTTGGCGGTTACGCCCCGCTGATCGTCCCGGTCTGGTTCGGCAGCGCCTTCAACATCTTCCTGCTGCGGCAGTTTATGCTGACCATCCCGCAGGATCTGACCGACGCGGCGCGGGTCGACGGGGCGAGCGACTTCGGCATCTTCTGGCGGATCATGCTGCCGCTGATCCGATCGGCGCTGATCGTGGTGGCGCTGCTGCACTTTCTCTACGCCTGGAACGACTTCATGGGCCCGCTGATCTACGTGACCCAGGCCGAGAACTACCCGCTGGTGGTCGGGCTGTACGCCTTCCTGGCCCGCTTCTCGGTGCAGTGGCACCTGCTTATGGCGGCCTCGCTGATCGTCACCGCGCCGGTGCTGCTGCTGTTCTTCATGGCGCAGCGCTACTTCATCGAGGGCGTCACGATGACCGGTCTCAAGGGTGCGTAGCGGCGCGGGCGAACGACGTGCGGGCGGCGCGGGCGAACCGCGGGGGTGCGTAGCCGGCGAACTGGAGGGGCGACGCACAGGCGGGGGTGTGGGGGCGACGAACTGGAGGGGCGAAGCGCGCCGGATCGATCCTGGGGTGGCAATCCATGCGTGCGCTTGCTTCGCCTGTACGGAGTAATAGATGTATCTTTTCTTCCGTGGCGGCGTATCAGCGCCGCCGACACAAAAGGAATCGCAACGTGACAACCCGAATCGGCATCGTCGGCTGCGGCTCGGTGATGCGCTGGCCCTACACGCGGCAGATCCGGCGCATGATCGCCAACGGCATGGATATCAAGGTCACCCGCGCCTGCGATGTCGCGCCCGATGCGGCGGCGGCGGTGCGCGAGCGCTTTGGCGATATCCCGTTCTCCAGCGACTACCGCAGCGTCACTGAGGCCAGCGATGTTGACCTGGTGCTGGTGCTGACCTCGATGAACCAGCACGGCCCGATCGCCAAGCAGGCGCTGCTCAACGGCAAGCATGTGCTCGTCGAGAAGCCGATGGCCACCTCGCTCGAAGAGGCCGCCGAGCTCGTCGCGATCGCGCGCAACGGCCCGGCCAAGCTCCACCCCGCTCCCCACGTGCTGCTCAGCCCGACGTTCCAGACCATGTGGCGGCGCATCAGGCGCGGCGATATCGGGCAGCCGCTCCAGGCCCGCGCGATCTACGGCTGGGACGGCCCGGAGTGGGGCAAGTGGTTCTACAGCAAGGGTGGCGGCCCGCTGTTCGACCTCGGCGTCTACAACGTGACCAGTCTGACGGCGCTGCTCGGCCCGGCGCAGCGCGTCACTGCCATGACCGGCATCGCCCGCCCGACGCGCACCGTCGAGGGCGCGCCGTTCCAGGTGGAGACCGAGGACACCGCCCACGTCCTGATCGATCACGGCGCGTCGGTGTTCAGCGTGGTCACCACCGGCTTCACCATGCAGCGCTACCGCACGCCCGGCATCGAGGTCTACGGCAGCGCCGGCACCATCCAGATGATGGGCGAGGACTGGGACCCAAACGGCTATGAGCTGTGGCAGAATGAGACTGGCGCGTGGAAGATTTTTGACGAGACCGACAGCGATTGGCCCTGGACCGACGGGCTGCGCCACTTCGTCGAGTGCATCGAGACCGGTGCGCCGCAGCTGATCACCCCAGAGCACGGCTACCACGTGCTCGAGATCATGCTCAAGGCCCAGGAGGCCGGTCGCAGCGGCGTGACCCAGACCATCGCGAGCTCATTCGACGCGCCGCGCTTCGCCATCCCGCCCGAGGAGGAGGCGATGGACCTGCATAAGGTCCACGACCGCGTCAATCAGGGGCCTGGCCTGCTGACGTAGCCCGGCTTTTGCGAAAACGGGCGCTCTCGCACCGCGCCAACGGCGTGCCGCGCCCCGCTCGCCTGCTGCGTGCGGGGCGCAGCGGGGCGCTGACGCGCAACCGTACATTGTTCAGAGGGGAAAGGATGATACGATGAGCCGCGTTCTCCGCGCCGGTCTAGTGGGGTGTGGCAGCCTGTCGCAGCGCGGCGTGCTGCCGCACCTGAGCGAGCCAGATGC
Organism: Roseiflexaceae bacterium; assembly: GCA_043754595.1. Taxonomy (GTDB): domain Bacteria; phylum Chloroflexota; class Chloroflexia; order Chloroflexales; family Roseiflexaceae; genus JAYUUK01. Next base: position 9,114 of record JAYUUK010000102.1, read on the forward strand.
ACGCGAGCGGGTCGAGCTCGTCGCTGTGGCCGACGCCGTGCTTGAGCGGGCGCAGGCCAGTGCCGCCCGCTGGGGTATCCCCCATGCATTCGCGAGCGTCGAGCAGCTCCTGGCTGGCGCCGATGTCGATCTCGTTCTGGTGATCACACCGATCGGGCACCACTTCGCCAACGCTATGGCGGCGGTGGCCGCCGGCAAACACGTCTATGTCCAAAAGGCAATGACTGTGACCACCGCCGAGTCCGATGCGCTGCTTCAGGCTGCGGCGCGCGCCGGCGTCAAGCTCGCCGCCGCCCCCGGCTTCGTGCTCTTCCCGTTCACCGCGCAGATCCGCGCCGCCGCCGGCCAGATCGGCGCCATCTACAGCTGCTACACCTACACCCACGGCTTCGGCCACGAGCACGAGGCCATCCGTGGCGGCACCGCCGTGACCGAGGCGATCGACCCGAGCTGGTACTACCGCGCTGGCGCCGGCCCGCTGCCCGATGTGACCGTCTACTCGCTCCAGCTGCTCACCAGCGTGCTTGGGCCGGTGCGTCGGGTCACGGCGCTGGCCAATACCCGCGTGCCCGAGCGCACCTGGCGCGGCCAGACGATCGTCATCGGCGTGCCTGACAACAACGCGATCCTGATGGAGTTGCACAGCGGTACAATCGCTGTGGCCGCCGGCACCGATAGCCGGGGGAGCCAGATCAGCCCGTGGGGCGGCATGGAGCTGTTTGGTAAGAGCGGTACATTGACCATCACCGAGGTCGAGATGAACAGCGGCTACCCGGTGGCGTTTCTGCTCAACGGCGCGATGCAGACCGCGCAGCTCGCTGACCAGCCCTGGCTGCGCGGGGCGCATCTCACTATCGAGGAGCCGCACGTCTACGCCGATATCATGGACCTCGTCGACGCCATCGAGTATAGCCGCGCGCCGCGCGCCACCGGCGAGCAAGCGCGCCACGTCGTCGAGATCATTGAGTGCGCTCGCCGCGCCGTAGACACCGGCCAGACGCAGGATCTGCACACCAGCTTCGCGCCCGAAGACTGACGTGGCGCAGGAGATGCGCTGACGCCAGCAAGCATGTCACGCTGAGCGCGCCGGGACGCGTCAGCTGGCGTCCATCCGCCGCGAAGCGTCTGTGGCGCGACGACGCGGCGGGCTGCGCGCGCCGGCTCAGCGATTGCCCGGCGCGCCGCCGACTGACTGAGGCGAGTCCGGCCGATCGTCTTTGAGGATCGCCTCGCCCTTGGTGAACCACGAGACGCCAAAGGCGACGATCGCGATCGCTTCGAGCCAGAAGACCGGGTGGAGCGGCTGGAGCGCCGCAGCCCCTGGAATCAGCATCAGCCCCGACAGCATCGCCAGACACCCGAGGATTGTGTAGCCGCAGACGGTGTAGACCAGATTGCGCTTGAGCCTCTGCTCGGTCGGTGGCTGGGCCGGGTTGGTCTTGCGGAACAGCGCCAGCGAGTAGAACAGGTTGCGCATGTCGGTGTAGTAGTAGTCGCTCATCGAGTTCTGTAGCCCTGGGCCATCGACTACGATCTTGCCGATCGCTAGCACAAATGGCAGGGCGATCCCGATCGCGCCGACGATCGTGCGCAGCGTGAGGTACGACAGCACCAGCGAGTCCTCGGTGCGGGGCGGGTGCGCGGCACCATCGCCGGTCTGGGTGGTTCTCATGTGGAGGCGCTCTCTGCTACCTAAGCCGCAGCGACGTGTCTGGCGGCCGCGAGGCTCGCGAGCCATTGCACACCCATTTGATGTGTCGGGGCGCCTCGTCGGTGTAGAGCGGGAGTTTGGGAGCGCAGCCCCCATACGCATCACGCATGGTGTTCTGAGGCGCTTCGCGCGGGCGTTTCGTGCCATGAAGCGGTTCGTTCCCTGCTGCTGCGCAGCAGCTCGGGGCGATACATCATTTGCCTGGGTGGGCTGTGGTGCTGGGGAATCTGACGGCCAAGGGCGGGCTGTGGATGGGCCTGTACGGGACGCAGAGTGCGATGCCTTTCTGACGAACGATGCCAGGCTTAAGCGCGTGACCGAGATCGCGGTGCTCGTGCTCGACGATCTGACGCTCGACCCGGCTGCGGCGTAGTGTTCGACGCTCGGCATACCTCCAGGCGAGCCAGCGTACTTTTGTGATATAACTGCCGCATGCACGCCCTCCACCTCACCCTCGTTCGCGTCGATGCTACCGTCATCGCCCACAATGTCCGTCTGCTGTGCGCCGCCACGCGCACTCCGCTGCTCGCCGTTGTCAAGGCCGGCGGCTACGGCCACGGCGCGCTCACGGCGGCCCGCGCCTGCCTCGCCGGCGGCGCATCAGGGCTGTGTATCGGCTCGGTGGCCGAGGCGCGCGAGCTGCGCGCTGGCGGCGTCGATGCCCCGCTGCTGCTGCTCGGCGCGCTGCCGTCGGCGGCAGCCCGCGAGGTCGTGGCGCTAGACATAACGTGCGCGGTCTTCGACCTCGCCACCGCCCGTGCGCTCGGTGAGGCCGGTGCCGCGCTCGGCGTAGCCCCACGAGTCCATCTCAAAGTCGATACCGGCATGCATCGGCTGGGGGTCGCCACCGCCGACGCGCCGGCCCTGCTCGCCCATTTCCACCAGCTGCAGCTCGATGTGACCGGGATCTTCACCCACTTCGCCACCGCCGACGAGTCGGGCCACCCGTTGGCGCGGCAGCAGCTCGATGCGTTCACCGCGCTGCTCACCGCGCTCAGCGGCGCAGGGCTGCGCCCGCCAGTGGCCCATGCCGCCAACAGCGCCGCGCTGCTCGCTATGCCAGATGCCAGGCTGGATGCGGCCCGGCCCGGCATCGCCTGCTACGGCGTGTCGCCGGCCGCCGCGATCGCGCTGCCTGATGGGGTTCGCCCGGCGCTGACATGGCAGACCGCCATCGCGCAGACCCGCTGGATAGCGCCTGGCGAGAGCGTCTCCTATGGCGCATCGTGGGTCGCGCGCCGACCATCGCTGATCGCGACGATCCAGGTGGGCTACGCCGATGGGCTGCGGCGCAATGGCTGGCGGGCAGCGCTGGTGCGCGGCCGCCGCGCCCCGGTGGTCGGGCGGATATCCATGGACTACACCATGCTCGATATCACCGACTGCGGCGGCGCGGCTGGCGATGAGGTGGTGCTCATCGGCCGCCAGGGCGACGCTGAGATCGACGCGTGGGAGGCCGCTGGCTGGTGCAATACCATCGCCTACGAGTTGCTCACCGGGATAGCATCGCGTGTCGCGCGGGTCGAGGTGTCCTCAACGCTGTTTTCACACGTTAACGGTATATCTACCGCGCCGTAATCTTGCATCTCTATCACTAGCCTTCTGTATGGAGCACTCTGACCGGCTGCCAACCTACGACGCGTTCCCGGTCGGGCCGGTGACGGTGGGGACGCAGAGCTCGCTGTTCGTATTCAAGCAGCGGCCGCCGTCCCGTTCGAGCGATGCGCCAACGGTGGTGGTGCGCGAGTGGACTAGCGGCAATCTGACCGATCCGCCGCGCCGGCGGGCGCAGCGCCCGCCGTTCAGACTCGGAGCGGGGGGTGCTGTGCGTCCACTGGTAGAAAATGTCAAGTTTTATGCGCCGGCGCGTGGTACGCTCGCGGGAGCATCCTTGCCTACCTGTGGAGGTCACCGTGCATCGTATCTGGCGTCTGCTCACCCTCGCGCTCGCGCTGCTGCTGGCGGCAGCTCCGGCGCACGCGGCCGCGCCCGCCGCGCCCGGCGGCGCAACCATCCAGGAGAGCCCAGACCTGGCGTTCTACAGCTCGCAGCCGATGACCTGGGACATCGGCGGGCCGCGCGTGATGTGGCTCGCCACGCCGACCTGCGGCCCGGGCGACACCGGCCGGGCTAGCTACCCCGCCGAGCTGTGGAGCGCGCGAGCGCTGGGCGGCGACGGGCGGGTGGTGGCGCGCTTCAACCCCGAGCGCCCGGCTGGCACCTGCAACCCCTACGACACCGACTCCAACGTGGTCTTCGATACGGCGTACGCTTACTGGGTCGACGATAGCGGCCTGGTGCGCTATCCGCTGGCTGGCGGGCCGAACGCCTTCGCCGAGACGATCAACGATAGCTATATCGACCAGAGCGTCGATACCGAGCTGGCGATCGGGCCGGATGCGATCTACGCCATCACCGGCATCTACATCTGGAAGACCGCCAAGAACGCGCTGACCGGCGGCACCACGCTCATCGAGACCTCCACACGCAATAGCAATCTCCAGTTCGACGGCGACCGGGTGCTGTTCATCAACCAGGGCGATTTGTACGCCATTCGCACCGTGCCGAGCTCGCCGCTGCCGATCGCCGCCGACGTGACGGCCTACTGGTCGGCCGGGCGGCGCGACTGTATCACCGCCACCTGTAGCGAGACGCGCTACGTCTTCGCCGCCACCGCCTTTGGCACGCGCGTCGAGCGCTTCGACCTCGCCGGCGGCGCGGCGAGCACGATCTACACGCCAGCGCCGGTGTCCGGCAGCAGCATCACGATCACCAGCATCGTCGGCAGCAGCGCGCCGTTCAACCCGACGCTGTTCTTCTTCGAGCAGACTGCGATTAACTGCGGCTCGTTCGTCTGCGATGCCGGGCAGCGTCTGCTGCGCAGCACATTCAGCGGCGGCGACCTCGCGGCGATCGTTGCCACCAGCGGCAGCAGCGCCGACTACGGCAGACAGCTGCGGCTCAGCGGCGGCTATGTCTTCTGGCAGCGCTTTCCAAACTCGGTGCAGCGGCTGATCGCCGACGCGACGGCCATCGTGCCGGTCAACCTGCGTGCTAGCGGCATGATGATCACCCAGGGCATCCAAAAGTTCGACAACAGCGTGCCGCTGATCCGTGGCCGGCGGACGTTCGTGCGCTTCTTCGTCGTCAGCGACGGCGATCCGGTGCGCGGCGTGACGGCGCGGCTGTACGGCACGGCGACTGGACTAGAGGAGCCCACGCCATTGCTGCCGATCAGCGCGCTCGGCCAGACCAAGACGGTGGTATCGAGCCCGAGCGAGGCCAACCTCAACGAGGGGTTTCTTTTCGAGCTGCCAGCGAGCTGGATCGAGCGCAGCGACCTGCGGCTGCGGGCGGTAGTTAACCCATACCGCATCCCGATCGAGACCAGCTACGACGACAATACCACCGAGCGCGGCCCGTACAGCTTCCAGCAGTCGCAGCGGGTGCTGATCAACTTCGTCGGCTTCAGCTACAGCCTGAACGGCACCACCTACCGCGCCACCGTCGGCGGCGATATGGCGGGCGCGGCCGAGCTGGCGCGCAGCATGCTCCCGCTGGACAGCTCGCCCGGCTGGTCGTACGACGCCAACTATCGCGGGTTTCGCCCGCGGATCATCGAGGTGACCGACGAGGGGATCGGGCTGCGGGTCAACGCCCAGACCCAGCCGCTGGCCAGCTCGTTTGCGGACTGCAACTACCTGGTGAGCTACAATCCTGACAAGACGGTCAAGCTGGACCAGCGCAGCATCTGCGCCACCAACTACGTCAACGGCCAGATGGCGGCGCTGCGCACCGCGCGGCAGCTGCCCGCCAGCGAGTTCATGTACGGCTTTGTGCCAAACGCCGGCTCGGTCGTCCCGCGCGGCGTGGCGAGCGGCCCAGGCACGGCATCTGGCAGCGCATCGAATCCATTCACCGCCGTCCACGAGATTATGCACGTCTTCGGGCGCGATCACCCATTTCGCGGCTCGGCGCTGGACACCAAGGTCTGCAATAATACGCTGGCCGACGGCCCGATCGACTCGACGTTCCCCTACCCAAACAGCCAGATCGGCCAGGACGCGACCTACAGCTTCGGGCTTGAGCCGAGCGGGCGCTGGTTCAGCCGGCTCAGCCCGCGCGCGCCGACGCTGCTGGACGGCACCACGCCGGACTTGATCGGCTACTGCCGCGACGCCAGCGGCCGCGCGTGGATCAGCGACTATACCTACAAGTGCATCCTGGCATTTTTGCAGACCGGCGAGAAATTGCGCGGCTGCGATGGCAACGGCCCTACCGCAACTTCGCAGCGCTCGCGGCGCAGCCAGACCGCCAGCGCGGTGCCGGCGGCGATTGAAGGCGACTGGCTGAGCGTCATCGGATCGCTCGGGCCTGGCGGCGCGCGCCTCCAGCGCGTCGATCGGCTGGCGAGCGTGGATGCGGTGCCGCCACAGACGCCGGGCGGCTACCACCTCCATCTGATCGGCGCTGGCGGGGCGCTGCTGGCCGATCACGCATTCACCCCGAGCGGCAGCCACCACGGGGCGAACGGCGGCTTTGCGCTGGTGGTGCCGTATCTGGCGGGGGTGCGCGAGCTGCGGATCGTCTACGATGGCGCGGCGGCGCAGGCCAGCGGCACAGCGGCGTTCATCTGCACCGCCGGCTTCCCTAGCGGCGTCGCCTCGGTGATCGCCAGCCAGCCGGTCAGCGCCAGCGCGCCGCAGATCGGCTCGGTCGCGGTGAGCGGGGCCGCCGAGCCGCTGAGCGGCAGCGTCACGCTCGGGTGGAGCGCCAGCGACGCAGACGGCGACGCGCTGCGCTTCGATGTGTTGTTCAGCCGCGACGGCGGGGTGACGTTCGCGCCGATCCGGCTGGGCGTCGGCGGCGCGAGCGTCCAGATCGACGCCGACGTGCTCGGCGCGCCGGTCGGCGGCGGCATCTTCCGGGTGATGGTCAGCGACGGCGTGCAGACCGCGATGGCCGACAGCCAGGCCTATGCCTTCCCGCAGCGCCCGGCCAGCATCCAGATCCTGGAGCCAGCGCATGGGGCGCGTGCCCAGGTTGGCCAGCTGATCACGTTCCGCGCCCAGGTCGATGACCCACAGACTGGCGGGACGGCCGCCGAGCCGAGCTGGTATCTATCCGATGGCACGCCGCTCGGCACGGGCGCGGTGGTCAGCAGCGACCTGCTCCCTGCCGGGGTGAATGTGGTCAGCGCGCGGGTCGGCGGTGCGGCGGGCGAGAGCAGCCAGGAGGTGACTGTCTACGTCGGCGATGACCTAGCCGACCCAGGGCCGACGCTCTCCGTCGGGCCGGCGCAGCTGAGCCTGAGCCTGGCCCCCGGCACCACGGCGGCGCAGACAGCGATGCTGCGGATCGCCAATCTCGGCGATGGCGCGCTGCGCTGGAGCGCCGCGAGCTCGCAGCCGTGGCTGACGCTCGGCGCGAGCAGCGGGGACGCTCCTGGCGCGCTGACGCTGACGATCGATCCGAGCGGATTGGCCGATGGGGCGACGGGCAGCGCCGAGGTGCGCATCAGCTTCACCCCCGCTGGCGGTGCCGAGCAGCTGGTAGTGGTGCCGGTGAGCGTCGCAGTGGGCAACACGGTGTATCGTCTGCCGGCGAGCCAGGGCGTGGCGGCGACGTACGTCATCAATCTGCCGCGCGTGGGCTCCTGACGGGTTGGACGCTCCGCGCCGCGGCGTATAGCGGGGGGGCTGGGGCTTGCACTGAGCGTAGTCGAAGGGGCGCAGCCCCGGAGATCAACCCTGGGGTAGGAAGAAACGCGATTCCATGGCGCGCAGCGCACAGCGGGGGGCTGGGAGCGCAGCCCCGGAGATCAACCCTGGGGTAGG
>JAYUUK010000103.1:0-16622 GCA_043754595.1 Roseiflexaceae bacterium
ACTACCGCTGCGCAGCTTCGCTGCGCAGCGGTAGTATTCATTTTTGGGCGCTGCCGCAGGCTAAACCGTCAATAGCGCTGCCGCAAGCTACATCGTCAATTTCGTATTACCCCGATCGATACCGCCCGCCCATCCTCGAGATCGAGCGTGGCGGTGTGCGTCCCGTGCGGCACATCGGCCAGCAGCAGGTCGTCCGCCAGGGTCTCCTGCCTGATATACTCGCCCCAGGTTGCCACCATCGCCTCCACCTCGGCATCGCTTCCGCCGAGATAAACCCGCACCCGGTCGCTGATGGCGAACCCCGCCTCCTTGCGCGCGTCCTGGATGTTGCGCACCACCTCGCGCGCCAGCCCCTCGGCAGTCAGCTCGGGCGTGATCGTCGTGTCTAGCGCGCACAGCAGCCCACCGTCCTCGGCCACGCTGAACCCCGCCGGCGATGAGCTCTCCACCAGGATCTCATCCGCCTGAAGCGCCAGCGCGCCGCCATCGATGTCCAGCATCAGCGTCTCGCCGCGCTCCACTGCGCCTGCCGCCGCCCGCGCCGCATCGCCCTCAAGCGCCTTGAGCGCCGCAGTCAGCGCCGGCACCTGCTTGCCGTACTTCTTGCCGACGAGCCGCAGGTTTGGTTTGAAGCGATACTCGATAAAATCCGTGGTGCTATCGAGATAGCGCACCTGCTTGATGTTCAGCTCGTCGCGGATCTCAGCCTCGAAGCGTCGGATCCCATCGGCTGCCGCCGGCGTCAGCACCCGCACCCAGATCTCCTGCAGCGGCTGCCGCACCCTGATGCCGGCGCTCTTGCGCGCCGCCCGGCCCAGGCTCACCACCTTCAGCAGCGTCCGAGTGTCGCCCACCAGCTGCTCGTCCAGCAGCGCCGCGTCCACCTCGGGCCAGCGGTCAAGATGCACCGACTCGGCCGCCGCGCCGCCGGTTAGGTTGAGATACATAGCGTCGGTCACGAATGGCGCGAACGGCGCGGCCAGCTTGGTCAGCGTCAGCAGACAGGTGTGGAGCGTCGCGTAGGCCGCGCGCTTGTCGCTGTCGCTCTCGCTCTTCCAGAAGCGCCTGCGGTTGCGGCGCACGTACCAGTTGGACAGCTCATCGACGAACCACTCGATCTTGCGCGCCGCGTCGGTCGGGTTGTAGCCCTCCATGTCGGCGGTCACATCCCGCACCAGCGCGTTCAGGCTCGCCAGCGCCCAGCGGTCGATCGGCGCGAGCGAGACCGGGAGAGCGGGTGTCTCGTGAAGGGGTGAAGGGGTGAAGGGATGTGCGGGCGTCTCCGTGGCTCCGTGTCCGGCTGTCTCCGTGTCCGATGACGGCATCCACCCATCCAGGTTCGCATACGTCACAAAAAAGCTGTAGGTGTTCCACAGCGTCAGCATGAACTTGCGCAGGCTCTCGTTCACCAGGCTGCTGGAGAAGCGCCGCGGGCTGCCTGGCGCGCTCGCCGTGAATAGATACCAGCGCAGCGCGTCCACCCCCTGCTCATCGATCACCGTCATCGGCTGGATGATGTTGCCCTTGGTTTTGGACATCTTAAAGCCCTGCTCGTCCAGGATATGGCCGAGGCAGATGACGTTCTTGAACGCCGGCCGGTCGAACAGCATGGTGCTGATGGCGTGAAGCGTGTAGAACCAGCCGCGCGTCTGGTCCACCGCCTCGCAGATATAGTCCGCCTGGCTAGCCTGGGCGTAGATCTCGCGGTTCTCGAACGGATAGTGCCACTGCGCGATGGGCATCGAGCCCGAGTCGAACCAGCAGTCGGCCACATCCGGGATGCGCCGCATGGTGCCGTGCTGCGGGTCCGCCCAGCTGATCTCATCGACGTACGGCCGGTGCAGGTCGAGGTCGCGCAGCGTCCGCCCGGTGCGCTCCTCCAGCTCGGCCACCGAGCCGATCACCTCGGTGTGGCCGTCCTCGCCGACCCAGATCGGCAGTGGGGTGCCCCAGTAGCGCTCGCGGCTGACGGCCCAGTCGATGTTGTTCTCCAGCCAGTTGCCAAAGCGGCCATCGCGGACGTGCTCTGGCACCCAGTTGATCTGCTGGTTATTCTCGATCAGCTGGGCCTTCTTGGCCGTGGTGCGGATGTACCAGCTCTGCTTGGCGAAGAACAGCAGCGGCGTGGAGCAGCGCCAGCAGAACGGGTAGGTGTGCTTGATCCTGCCGCTCTTAAACAGCAGCCCGCGCGCCTTGAGGTCACGGCTGATCTCCGGGTCGGCCTTTTTGAAGAACATGCCGGTGAACGGAAAATTGCCGAGTTCGGCGATGACATTGCCGCTTAGATCGACGGAGAACAGCGTCGGCAGGCCGTACTTCCGCCCGACGTCCAGGTCGCCGTAGGCCGGCGCGATATGCACGATCCCGGTGCCGTCGTCCAGGCTGACGTAGTCGTCGCTGATGACGCGGTAGCCGGTGGACAGATCCACCTCCAGGCCCGCCCCGCCCACGCCCTGGTAGAGCGGGGTGTAGCGCAACCCGACGAGGTCATCGCCGTTGAAGCGCGCCGCGACCGTGGCATCCTCGCCGAGCACCGCCGTCATCAGCGCCTCGGCCAGCACGTAGCGCGCGCCGTCGGCCTCGGCCAGCACATAGGCCGCGCCAGGCTTGACGCACAGCGCGGCGTTGGCCGGCAGTGTCCAGGGCGTCGTCGTCCACGCCAGGAACGCGGCGTCGGCCAGCTGCGCGTCGAGCGGGTGGCCGGACGGGGCGTGGCGAAAGCTGACCCACACACTCGGGTCGTCCACATCGTCTTGGTAGCCGAGGTTCACCTCGGCGTCCGAGAGCGACGTGCCGCAGCGCGGGCAGTGCATCGTGACTTTGTAGTCGCGGAATAGCTGCCCCTTATCCCACAGCTGCCGCATGATCCACCACAGCGACTCGATGTAGCGGTTTTCGTAGGTGATGTAGCCGTCCTCATCGACCCAGTAGGCGATGCGGCGGGTGAAGGTCTTCCACTCCTGGATATACTCCCAGACGCTCTGGCGGCAGGCGGCGTTGAACGCGGCGATGCCATACTTTTCGATATCTGGCTTGCCTTTGAAGCCGAGCTTCTTCTCGACCTCGATCTCCACCGGCAGGCCGTGGGTATCCCAGCCCTCGCGCCGCCCGATGATCTTGTAGCCCTGCATGGCGCGGAAGCGCGGGATGACATCTTTGAACACGCGGCTGATGACGTGATGCAGCCCGGGCCGGCCGTTGGATGTCGGCGGGCCCTCGTAGAAAACGAACGGGCGGTTCGGGTCGCCAGACGCTAGGCTCTTGGCGACGATCTCGCGCTCCTGCCAGCGGGCGAGCACCTGCTCCTCAAGCTGCGGGAAGCTGACCTTCGTGCCGACGGGTGTAAATGCCATAATGTTCCTCGCACAACAAAAAACCTCGCCCCAAAAGGGACGAGGCATAGCCCCGCGGTACCACCCCAGTTCGAAACGCTTGACACCGACGGCACAACTAGGCTTGTCTCCAAGCTGCTTGCCGCCGCGCACGTGTCAACCGATTCGCGCTCTGTAAGGCTGGGGTAACGGCGGGCCACGCCGGAGGCTGCTACTGCTTGGCTCGCGCCAGGTTCGCGCCCCTGCTCGGGAGGGATCTTGGGTAGCTGACCGGGCGCGCCTCACACCGCCGCGCGCTCGCTGTGCCGACTCGATGCTGCCTACTCGTCTCCGTCATCGCATCGGTAGTATTGTAGCATATCTTGGCGCGCCGGGATCGGCCCAGTGGCCGACTATACCTTTCTGATATAGCAATTCCTACCGGAGAAGAAAGGGGAGTTGGGGGCTGCGCCCCAGACCCCATACGCATCAAGCTTGTTCTACGGAACCGGTTTTTGACGCTGCGCGGTGCGCTTTTTTGGCCTGCGGCAGCGCGGTAGCTCCGGTTTTCCTGCTGCTGCGCAGCAGCAGAAAGAGAAAATGCTTCTGCCTGAGTGATCGGCGGCCGCCGCACGGTGCGCGATCGCTCGCCACTATCCATTTGCGCGCTCACCTAGCAGCGCCCGCAGCCGCGCCACCTCGCCCTCCGCTGTCTCGGCGCGCTGCCGCTCGATCTCGGCGCGCTACCGCTCGGTCTCGGCGCGCTGCCGCTCTGCCCGCGCCCGCGCCCGCTCGCTGCGCGCCAGCCGCCGCTCGGTCTGGGCCTCAGTCAGCCGCAGGGCATCGGCGGCGGTGTACAGCCGCAGCGCATGCCCATCGAGCGTCACCCAGCTTGTGAGCACCTCGCTCCAGAGGCGGCCAGCCACGTCGGGCGTCACTCGCTCCAGCGCCTCGCCCTGCCGCCGCCACAGCCGCAGCCGCTCGCCAGACATCGGCTCAGGCTCGTCAGCGTCGGCGAAGAGGTACTCGCGCACCCCGAGCGCTTCATATTTGGCCGGCTTTTCGTACAGATCGGTCTGCCAGGTCTCGTCAGAGGCGATCTCGACGACCAGCTCTGGCGGTCTGCGCCCCACCTCGTACAGCCGCCAGCTGCGTAGCCGCCGCAGCGCCGCCGGTGCGAACGGCACGTCAAGAAACACCGATAGGTCTGGCGCGACGGGGTACTGCCGCGCCTGCCGCCTGGTGTAGATGTTCAGGTTGCGCGCCAGAAACACCGGCTGGTCGCGAAATTGTGCGCGCAGCAGATCGAACAGCAGCAGCAGGAGTTGATCCTGCGCCACGCTTTCGCCCATCAGATCCTCGCGTGTCGGGTGGGTGTCGTAGTAGTGGAATCGTTCGGCGCGCGGGCGCTTCGGGCGTGCGAACCGCACCCTCGGCGTCGTTCGGCTGAGCATCGGCATCTCCCTCGCTCACAGGTTTGGCGCTTACACCTCCGGCCGCTCCCCGAGCAGTGCGCGCAGCCGCGCCAGCTCGCGCCCGAGATCGTCGGCGCGCTGGCGCTCGGCGTCGGCGCGCTGGCGCTCGGCGTCGGCGCTGGCGCTCAGCTCCAGATAGGTCAGGAACCGCGCGCCGTCGGGGCTGCGCAGCACGAGATCGATCCCGTCGAGGTCGAAGCTGACGCCGAGCCGCGGGCTGACCCAGCCGCGCATCTCGGCGAGCTCCTCAAGCCCGAGCGGCCCGCGCAGCCAGCCATCGAGCGCGCCGGTGTCAGGATTGTAGATGTAGTACTCCTCCACGCCGTGGCGCTCGTAGAAGCGGTGCTTGCGCAGCATCTCGCTCACCCGGTTGCTCGGCGAGAGCGTCTCGAAGACCACCTGCGGCGCGATGCCGCCCTCCTGCCACTGCCGGTAGCTGCCGCGGTGGCCCTTGGGGCGGCCGAAGACCACAAGCGCGTCGGGCGCGACGACGATCTCCGGGTGGCCCTCGACCGGGTACCAGAACAAGTCGCCGGCCACGAATACGTCGGGGTCGTGGCGAAACAGCGCGTCGATGCCACCCTGGATCATCACGATCGCCTCGAACTGCTTGGTATTATCGGCCATCGGCTTGCCATCGCTCTCGGGGTAGAAGATGGCGGCCGGGGCATCTGGCACGATCGTCATGCTGTCTCCTTTCCCCACACGTGGCCGAGTCTATGGTACCGTGTTTCATCGCGCCTCGCAACTAAACCGCAGAATGATTGACGATAAGCATATTGGCACAACTGCGGAACCAAAGAGCCACGGAACTGCGCGGTATTTGTGCCTATCTGTGTCTATCTGTGGACCACGCGCCCGAATCAGCTAGTTTTTTGGGAAGCCGAGGCCGCGCTCGCGCATGCTCACGAACCGGCCCTGCCCGATCACCAGATGGTCAAGCACGTCGATATCCAGCAGCTTGCCAGCGTCCACGATCTGCCGCGTCACCGCTACATCGTCCGGCGATGGCGTCGGGTCACCAGACGGGTGGTTGTGGACGACGATGATCGCAGCGCTGTTGAGCCGGATCGCCTCTTTGAACACTTCGCCGATCCGCACCAGCGAGCTGTTCAGGCTACCGACGTAGATCGTCACGATTTTCTGCACCCGGTTTTTGGTATCGAGACAGACGGCCCGCAGGTGCTCCTGGTCCAGGTGGCCCATCTCAAGCATCAGTAGCTGCGCCGCATCGCTCGGCGAGCGGATCTGCATGCGCTCGTCGCCGCCCATCAGCAGCAGCCGGCGGCCGATCTCAAGCGATGCCTTGAGCTGCGCGGTCTTGGCCTCGCCCATGCCGCGCCTAGTCATCAGCTCCTCGAAGCTGGCGCGCTGCAGCCCGGCCCATCCGCCGTACTCGGCGAGCAGCTGCTGTGCGAGCACGACGACGTTGACGCCCTCGACGCCGACCCGCAGCAAGATGGCGAGCAGTTCGGCGTCGGCGAGGGCTGATGGGCCGTGGATGCGCAGCCGCTCGCGCGGTTTATCGTTGATCGGCAGCTCGCGGATGCGTAGGTGGTACTGTGGTTGGGTCACGGCGATGCTCGCTTTCTTCGGCTTTCTCTGTATAGATCGCCTGGCGAGCGCCGCCGATTCGCGACAAAATCGGCATGTGATGGACCATCGGTCAGGCGTCAGCGCGCGTCAGCGCCAGCAGCCCAGCGCACAGCAGGGGTGAGCGTGACGCGGCACGCCGTGGCAGCACGCACGAGCGCCCGTTTGCGCACAGCACGCCGATGCGCTGACGCCAACCCACGGCACATCTTGCGCTATACTGGGACGGCGAAGCTTTTAGGAAATGGGAGGGAACCGATGGCCCCAATACGTGTGACGGTCTGGAACGAGTTCCGCCACGAGCAGCACAAGGACCACCCGGCGAGCACGATCTACGCCGACGGCGGCATCCACGGCGCGATCGCGACTGGTTTGCGCGAGCACGGCGATTTTTCGGTGCGGACGGCCACGCTCGATGAGCCAGAGCACGGCCTGACCGACGAGGTGCTTGCCAACACCGACGTGCTGACCTGGTGGGGGCATATGGCGCACGGCGAGGTTGCCGACGAGGTGGTGACAAAAGTTCATAAGCGGGTGCTGGACGGCATGGGGCTGATCGTGCTCCACTCCGGCCACTTCTCCAAGATTTTTCGGCGGCTGATGGGGACGACGTGCGATCTGAAATGGCGCGAGGCCGACGACATCGAGCGGGTTTGGGTGGTCGAGCCGTCGCACCCGATCGCCGCCGGCGTGCCGGAGCACTTCGAGCTGCCCGAGGAGATGTACGGCGAGCGCTTCGACATCCCAGCCCCCGAGCAGCTGGTGTTCGTCAGCTGGTTCACCGGCGGCGAGGTGTTCCGCTCCGGCTGCTGCTACACCCGCAACCAGGGCAAAGTGTTCTACTTCCGCCCAGGCCACGAGAGCTACCCGACCTACTTCGACGCTAACGTCAAGCAGGTGATCGCCAACGGCGTGCGCTGGGCGGCGCCGAGCGGCGGGCCGAGGCCGTTTTACGGCAATCACAAGCCGCTGAGCTAGTGGATTGACTATTCAGCAATTGACAATTGCTGCGCCGTGTTGCCGACACACGCTCGTGTGGTTCACCCAATGCAGCGTGACACTGCACAAAGGTAGGCTTTTTGAGTCTGCGGCATCGCGGTAGTCTGGGTTTTTGCTGCTGCGCAGCGGAGCTGCGCAGCAGCTGCAAGCTCCGCCTCCAACGCACGTGGGTGGATAAGAGGTGCAGGACTTGCAGGCGGAGGTCAGCGCCCTACGGCTACGTGTGAAATTCTTGAGCATTTCGAAGTCCGATCGATGGCGCTCCACGGCAGGTTCGCGCTACGCTCTATGTTGCGCTCTCGTGCGGCAGCTCGCCGGCGCGCGCCATCCATTCTAGCTCGGCGAGCGCGGCGTGGGCGGCGGCGGTCTCCTCGGGGGTGTGGCCAGCGGCGGCGAACTCGTCCTCGTCCAGCCGTAGCGCCGCCCCATCCGGCGCGACCCACAGGTCCAGCTCAAGATCTTCGGAGACGACGGTATGGTGGCCGAGCTGTGCCGGGCGGGCGATATTGCAGTACCAACCCTTGAGCGCGCCGTCTGGGCCGTGCAGTGCGAAGATGGTGTACCAGCGGTCGCTGAAGAAGTATTCGTCAAACGTGTCGTCTGCGCCGAAGGTGATGTAGCCGAGGTCCAGCGCCGGGCGGCCCCAGCTGGCGCGGATCGCGATGGCCCGCTCGTCGCGCCAGAGCAGCTCGCCGCTGTAGCGGATCTCGCTCCCGCTGCGCGGCTTGACGAGCACGATGGCGATCTGGGTCATCTGGCTCAGACGTAGTTCTTGCCAAACAGCCGCCTGATGCGGTCGCGGGTCTCGCGCCGGAGGATGCGTGCGCCGAGCGTGACCAGGAACAGCTGGATGAGGCCGACGAGCGAGAGCCGGGGGTGGACCAGCGCGCGGAGCGACTCGGGGCTGCGCAGATCGAGCGGCGATTGCTCGCGCACCTCGATCGTCAGGTCGCCGCGGTGCCACTCGCGCTCGATCCAGAACAGGTCGGGCATGCTGCGCTGGAAGAAATAGTAGGCAGCGTTGTACTCGTACATATAGTCGAACAGCTCGCCGAACGGCTCGCCGCGCTCCAGCGGGTGCAGCACCAGCGCGTCGCCCACGAGGTTGATGTACCAGCGGTGGAAGTGCCAGTGGAACATACGCTCGGCGATCTCGGACGGGCTCTGGATATAGCCAGCGTCGCTGACCCGCTCCAGCTCGCGGCCGAACTGGACTGGGTCATCCATGTGCTCCAGGATATGTGAGCAGATGGTGTACGCGAACGCGCCATCTTTGAACGGGAGGTGATGGGCGTCGGCCACCACAAATGGCCGGTCCACCACCAGATCGCCGCCGCGCTCGCGGTTATCCGAGCCGAGGTAGCGGTCCACCAGCACGTTCGAGCGCGGGTTGGGGTTCTCGCCCGAGCCGATCTCCAGGACGAGACCTGCCGGAGGAGGATTTAGTTTTTGCTGCATCAGTTCAGCTCGTCGCCGGAGAGGCTATCGTGCAGGATCTCGCGGTACTCGAGCGCCAGGCCAGTGCCGATCGCCACGCAGTTCGCCGGCTGATCGGCCACGTAGCATGCCACGCCGGTGACCTCGGTGAGCAGTTCGTTGATTCGGCGCAGCATCGAGCCGCCGCCAGTCATGATCATACCCTTGTCGATAATATCGGAGGAGAGCTCGGGCGGGGTCTCGGAGAGCACCTGTCGCACCGCCAGGATCACCGCTTCGAGCGGCTCCTGGATCGCGTCGGTGATCTCGTTGGAGTTCAGCTCGATGGTGCGCGGCAGCCCGGCCACCTGGTCGCGCCCGCGCACCTGCATGGTCAGCGGGCGTTCGAGCGGCAGCGCCGAGCCGATCTCGACTTTGATGCTCTCGGCGGTTCGCTCGCCGATCTGCACGTTATACTTGCGCTTGACGTACGCCGCAATCGTCTCGTCGAACTTGTTGCCACCGACCCGCACCGAGTGGCTGACGACGATGTCGTTGAGCGAGATCACGGCCACCTCAGTGGTGCCGCCGCCGATATCGATGATCATGTTGCCAGACGGCTGCGCCACCGGGATGTTGGCCCCGATCGCTGCGGCGAGCGGCTCGCGGATGAGGTACGCCTGCCGCGCGCCGGCGTTCATCGCCGCCTGCCGCACCGCGCGCATCTCGACGGTGGTCACGCCGGCAGGGATAGAGATCATCACATCGGGCTTGCTCAGCACGAAGCGGCCGCTGGCGCGCGCGATGAAATGTTTGAGCATCTCCTCGGTGATATCGAAATCGGCGATCACGCCGCTGCGCATCGGCCTGATGACTTCGATGCTCTCCGGCTCGCGCCCGAGCATGGCGAGCGCCTCCGATCCCACCGCCCTGATTCGATTATCTTTGGTGGAGATCGCCACCACCGATGGCTCCGAGAGAACGATGCCGCGACCTTTGACGTAGACCAGGACGTTGGCGGTGCCGAGGTCGATCCCAATTTTTCGTGCCATAAAATAATCTATCTCTGCGGTGCCCAAGCGCCCGCACGTATGAAGCAATAGCGACGGTGGCGTATCCTAAATGGTTTACAGCAAAACGTCAAATACCTGGCATGTAAAAGCCGAGGCGCGCGTCCTCCACAGCGTGGGTGATGCGCGCCTCGGCCGTTGGCTGCAGCGGTCTATGAATTTCCGCCACTTCGCCGCCGCTGCAGATTTTTCAGGCCGGCTACCTGCAGCTCGATCATCGCGCGCCGTAGATCGGCCTCGGCGAGTGCGAGATCCTGGTCGCTGTGGCGCTGCGCGATCCGCTCCTCGGCGCTGCGCCGCGCCTCCTCAGCACGCGCCTCGTCGATCTCGTCGGCGCGCATAGCCGTGTCTGCCAGGATGGTCACCCGCGTCGGTAGCACTTCCATAAACCCGCCCGTGACGGCGAACGGCGTCGACTCGCCATTTTTGATGATATCGAGCTGCCCGTAGTCCAGGATCGTCAGCAGCGGCATGTGCCGTGGCAGCACGCCGATCCGGCCGTCTTTGGTCGGCGCGTTGATCTGATCCACGTCGTCCTGGAGGACGACGCGCTCGGCGGTGATAATCTCAAGACGCATTGGCATGCTGGTCTCCTTTGACTTATTGCGCTGCGCACGGCGAGCCAAACAAAAGAGTGAACTCAGGGGCGCAGCCCCGCTCCCCCGCTTGGCTGCGCGCTGCCGCAGGCCAAAAAGCGCAGCCAGCGAGGCTACTTCTGTGCCGTCTCGAACGCCTGGACCACTTCGTCGAGTGCGCCCTGCAGGAAGAAATACTGCTCGGGGATGTGATCGACTTCGCCTTCGAGTAGGCGGGCGAAGCTCTTGACCGTGTCGGCGATCTGGACGTATTTGCCCGGCCGGCCGGTGAACTGCTGCGCCACGGTGAACGGCTGGCTGAAGAAGCGCTCGATCTTGCGCGCCCGCGCGACCGTCAGCTTGTCTTCGTCGCTCAGCTCCTCGACGCCGAGGATGGCGATGATATCCTGCAGATCCTTGTAGCGTTGGAGCACCCGCTGCACCTCGCGCGCCACCCGGTAGTGCTCGGCACCGACGATATTCGGGTCTAGGATGCGGCTCGTGCTGTTGAGCGGGTCCACCGCCGGGTAGATACCTTTGGCGGCGATGCTGCGCTCGAGCGAGATCGTCGCATCGAGATGGGCGAACGTCGTGGCCGGCGCCGGGTCGGTGTAGTCGTCGGCTGGCACATACACCGCCTGCATCGACGTGATCGAGCCCTTCTTTGTGCTGGTGATCCGCTCCTGCAGCTCGCCCATCTCGGTGCCGAGCGTCGGCTGGTAGCCCACCTGCGAAGGCATGCGTCCGAGCAGCGCTGAGACCTCAGAGCCGGCCTGGACGAAGCGGAAGACGTTATCGACGAACAGCAGCACGTCGCGGCCCTCGTCGCGGAAGTACTCTGCCATGGTCATGGCGGTCAGCGCCACGCGGAGGCGCGCGCCCGGGGGCTCGTTCATCTGGCCGAATACCATCACGGTCTTATCGAAGACGGTGGTATTGGCGTCGATCTGCGCCTCCTGCATCTCGTGGATCAGGTCGTTGCCCTCGCGCGAGCGCTCGCCGACGCCGGCGAAGACTGAGAAGCCGGACTGCTCTTTGGCGACATTGGCGATCAACTCCTGGATCACCACCGTCTTGCCGACGCCGGCACCGCCAAAGATGCCGGTTTTGCCGCCGCGGGTGAACGGGGCGATCAGGTCGATGACTTTGATGCCGGTCTCGAAGATCTGCGCCTGCGGCGACTGCTCCTCAAGCGATGGCGGCAGCTGGTGGATCGCGCGGCGCTCGGTGTACTCCACCGGCTTATCGCTGTCGATCGGGTCGCCGAGGACGTTGAACACCCGGCCGAGCGTCCCGGCGCCCACCGGCACCGAGATTGGGCCGCCGGTGTCGACAGCCTTGGTGCCGCGGCGCAGGCCATCGGTGGTGCTCATGGCCACCGCCTTGACCATGCCGCCGCCGAGCACCTGCTGCACCTCGGCCACCAGGCGTCGGCCATCTTCCATCGTCACTTCGAGCGCGTTATAGATCTGGGGGGTGGCGTCTTCGGGGAAGCGCGCGTTGATCACCACGCCGATGATATCGGTAATCTCTCCGGCTACTCCAGCCATACTCTCCTCCTCATGTGGCGGCGAGCCGCCGCGAGTCGCTTGGCATCAGCGCCATCTGACAGGTCGGCGCGCCGACTACAGATCGGCGAGCGCGGCCGCGCCCGATGCGATCTCGGACACTTCTTTGGTGATATTCGCCTGGCGAGTCTTGTTGTAGCTCAGCGTCAGATCGCGCCGCAGGTCCTTGGCGTTATCGGTGGCGTTGCGCATCGCGACCATGCGTGCGCTGTGCTCGCTGGCGATCGACTCGAGCACCGCCTGATAGATCTGCACCTCGATATAGCGCGGCAGCAGCACGTCCATCACGTCGATCTGGTCCGGCTCGTAGGTGTAGTCGGTGCGCTGTTCGGGCGTCCGGTCGGCGAGCTGCGCCACCGGCAGCACCTTCACCGCCACCGGCCGCTGGACCAGCGTGTTGACGAACTGACTGTACACCAGATGCACTTCATCATACCGGCCCTCGGCGAAGCCGTTGATCACGCCGGTGGCCACGCCGAGGATATCGATTAGCTTGGGGTAGTCGCCCAGCTTGGTGACTTCGGAAACCAGGTTCATCCCGCTGCGCACGGCGAAATCGCGCCCCTTCTTGCCGATCGCCGCCACCTCGACGGTATGCCCGGCGTTGCGCGCATCGAGAGCGAAGCGCGCGGTGCGCCGCAGCACGTTGGTGACTAGGCTGCCGCACAGCCCGCGATCGGGCGTAATCATCAGCACCGCCACCTTGCTGACCGGGCGGACCTCGAACAGTGTGCCGACGCGGCTGCCGACGGCGCGGGCCGATACCTCGCCGATCAGATCGACGAGCCGGTCTGCGTACGGGCGGGTCGCGAGCACATTGCGCTGCGCGCGGCGCATCTTCGACGCCGAGACCATCTCCATGGCCTTGGTGATCTGCGCTAGGTTGCGCACCGAGCCGATGCGCCGCCGGATCTCACGTGTGCTTGGCATAGCATTTCCTAGTCAGCGTAGCTGCTCGTGGCCTTGAATTCCTTGAGCGCATCTTCCATGGCGGTGCGCAGATCGGGCTGCGGGAACTTGCGGTCGGTTTTCTCGGTCTCGATCCGCTTGCCGAGATCGGGGTGCGCTGTGCGCAGGAACTGGAAGAAGTCGGCCTTCCACTCCGTCACCCTGGCGGCCGGCACATCGTCGAGGTAGCCGTTGGTGGCAGCGAACAGCAGCATCACCATCTCTTCCAGCGGCATCGGCGCATACTGCGGCTGCTTGAGCGCCTCCTGCAGCCGCTGCCCGCGCTCCAGCTGGTTGCGAGTCGTGGCGTCGAGGTCTGAGGCGAACTGTGCAAACGCCGCGAGATCGCGGAACTGCGCCATATCGAGCTTGAGCCTATCTGCCACCGAGCGCATCGCGCGGGTCTGGGCCGTCGAGCCGACGCGCGAGACCGAGATGCCGGTGTTGAGCGCCGGGCGGATACCGGCGTTGAACAGGTCGGTCTCAAGGAAGATCTGCCCATCGGTGATGCTGATGACGTTGGTCGGCACGTAGGCCGAGACGTCGTTAGCCTGGGTCTCGATGATCGGCAGCGCGGTCAGCGAGCCGCCGCCGAGCTCATCGCTCAGCCGGGCGGCGCGCTCGAGCAGCCGCGAGTGCAGGTAGAACACATCGCCAGGGTACGCCTCGCGGCCCGGCGGGCGGCGCAGCAGCAGCGAGACCTGGCGGTAGGCGGTGGCGTGCTTTGTCAGATCATCGTAGATGATCAGCGCATCGCGCACTTCCTGCCCGCCGATCTGCACGCCGTTCTCCATCACCTCTTCGCCGATGGCGCAGCCGGCGTACGGCGCGATCCACTGTAGCGCGGCGCTCTCCGACGCCGTCGCAGCGACGACCATGGTGTACTCCATGGCACCGTTGCGCTCCAGTGCGCCGACGATCTGCGCCACCTGCGCCCGCTTCTGGCCGATAGCGACGTAGATACAGACCAGGCCCTTGCCCTTCTGATTGATGATCGTATCGATCGCCACGGCCGTCTTGCCAGTCTGGCGGTCGCCGATGATCAGCTCGCGCTGACCGCGCCCGATCGGGATCATCGCGTCGATGGCGATGATGCCGGTCTGCACCGGCTGGTTGACCGACTGCCGCGCCATAACACCTGGGGCGATGCGCTCGATGGTGCGGAAGGTCTTGCTGTCGATCGCGCCTTTACCATCGATCGCCTGACCGAGCGAGTTGACCACCCGGCCGATGAGCGCCTGCCCGACCGGCACCGAGATGATCCGCCCGGTCGAGTTCACCTGGTCGCCCTGCTGGATGCCAGTGTAGTCGCCGAGCACCACCGCGCCGACGCTTTCGCGCTCGAGGTTGAGCGCCACGGCGTAGATCGCCTCGGAGCGCCCGGCCTTGACTGGGAATTCGAGCAACTCGGAGGCCATGGCATCTTCGAGGCCGGTGATGCGCGCCACGCCGTCGCCGATCGAGACCACGGTGCCGACGCTGACCATCTTCGGCTTGATATCGGCGCCCTCTTGGATGGAGCGCAAGAGGCGCTGGTAAAGCTCATCAGTTGCAACTGCCATTGTTTCCGTACCTTTTGTTGTCCGCTAATCGAAGCGACTATTCGCCAATCCTGCAGTGTCTGCGTGACGATGAGCGATAACCTGCGAACGCGGTCCCGATCGATTTTCATCCGCTCATCTTCGCGAATTGACGCGAGTAACGCACCGTCTACGCTGCAAAACATTCGTGCAGATTGGCGCAGATGAGCGGATAACGGAGCGTGTCGTCTCAGCTCGCGAGCATATTACGCTGGACGGCGCTGAGCCTGGCGCGCAGACTGTTATCGAGCACCTGGTCGCCGACGCGGATGATCAGCCCGCCGATCAGCGTGGCGTCGATGCTGAAGCTGAGATCGAGCTGGCCGTACTTGGCGTGCAGGTCATCGGCGATGCGCTGCTGCTGCTCGGCGCTCAGCGTCTCGGCGCTGATCACCTCGGCGCTCAGCGTCGCGCTGCCGCGCTGCGTCATCCCCTGGAATGCATCGGCGACGGCGGCGAGCTGCCCGGCCCGGCCATCGGCGGCGAGGGCGCCGAGCAGGTTGCGCACCTCACCCTGCGGCAGGGTCTGCGCAAAACTGCCGAGCGCGTCGGTGGTTGTGCCGCTCGCCGCAGCGCCGCGCAGCGTTTCGAGCGCCTTGCCGAGCAGCGAGTCATACAGCGCTCTGGCGATCACCTGAGCTTCCGATGTGCTCATATCCTGCTCCTAGTTCTGCCGGCCAAAGCTGGCGAGCGACTCATCGATCAGCGCGTCGTGGTTGGATTTGAGCTCGGCACCGAGCACCCGCGAGGCGGTGGCGGTGACGAGCTGCGCCATCTGCCCGCGCAGATCGCGCACCAGCACATCGCGCTCCTGATCGAGCGTCTTGCGGGCGTCCTCTTTGATCCGCTCGGCCTCGACGCGCGCCTGCGCGATGATCTCGGCCTCCTGCACCTTGGCTCGTTCGCCGGCCTGTGCCAGCACGCCGGCCGCCTCGGTGCGTGCGCGGGCGATCTCGGCATCGTATGCCTTGCGCGAGTCCGCGATCTGCGACTTCATCTTATCCGCCTCGGCCAGGCTCTCCTGCACGCGCTTGGTGCGCTCGTTCAGCATCGCGATGATCGGCTTGAACAGAAAACTGCTCAGCATCCACAGCAGCAGCGCCACGTTGACGATCTGTGCGATCAGCAGGCTCCAGTTGATCCCAAGTTTCTCCACGGCCCAACTCCTTCTTCGCTGTGCGAGCTAGATGATGCTGAACCCGATCAGCAGACCGAACACCAGCGCGAAGATGAACAGCGACTCGGTGAGCGCGAAGCCGAGGAACATGTAGGTCCGCACCAGACCCTCGGCCTCTGGGTTGCGCCCCATGGCCTGCAGCGCGCCGGAGAAGATAAACCCGATCCCCGCGCCCGGCCCGATCGCGCCGAGGCCGATCGCCAGCGCCATGCCGACGTAGCGCATCGCCTGGATGAACTGCGCGCCGTTGATCCCGCTCTCGGCCTGCGCCAGCACGCCGGCGACCATGTGCATCAGATGAACCATTGTGACGCCCCTTCTTACAATCGATGAATACGTTACCTAAACCACAGCGCTGGGTTGGCCGCCGCGCCGCCGGTCCGTTCGAAGTTAGTGCGCCCCCTCGGCGTGGGCGTCGTCGTGGCCGCCGTGCGCCTGCACCGCTAGGCTGAAGAACACCAGCGTCAGCACCGCGAAGATCACTGCCTGGATGAAGGCCACGAAGATCTCAAGCCCGTAGAACGGGATCGGCAGTAGGTACGGAAACAGGAAGGACATCACGATCAGGATGACCTCGCCGCCGAAGATGTTGCCAAAGATACGAAAGGCGAACGCGAGGATGCGGGTAAACTCGCCGAGCAGCTCGAGCAGCCCGACCAGCGTCTGAATCGCGCCTTCCTTGAACGGGTTGACGAAGAACTTCTTCAGATACCCCAACCCGAGAATCTGGAAGCCCATCACTTCGATCATGATTCCCGCCACCAACGCGAAGGCGATGGTGACGTTTAGATCGGCGGCGGGGGCGCGCAGCAGCGGGATGAAGATGTTGGTCTTCTCGCCCTCAACGTTCTTTAGCGCTGGGCAATCCGCCGGCAGCCCACGCAGCAGCGATGGGACTGGCTCCACGCTC